>JAPOUP010000031.1 GCA_026708635.1 Rhodobacter sp. | reverse complement strand
GGACACCGGGTAATTCCTTGACATTCGCGCGGGGTTGCGGTAGGCCTTGGGTATGGGCCGTCCGGACCATGCGCCCTGGAAGGTCGTCTGCCGGTGACGGCCCCTCACGTACCGGGACGCGGGAATTCGGAGCGCGGGCCCGGACCGGAAAAGGGAGAAGAGACATGAAACGGACCACGATGGGAGCGTTTTTCGGAAAAGTGGGGGGCATGGCGATCCTCGCCGCCCTGGCGCTGGGGCTGGCCCAACCGGCCGCGGCGGAAGTCCCCATACCCGGCGTCACGGCGCAGCTTGAGGCAGCGGACATCACGGTCAGGGAGGGCGAGGACGCGGTCTTCGAACTCAGCCTGTCCCGCTCGTTCGACTTCGCCGTCCGGTACGCCTATCGCACGAAGGATGGCACCGCCAGGGCTGGCAGGGACTACGAGGCGAAGCAGGGCCATGTGGTGTTCCCCGCCGGTAGGCGGGTCGCCGAGATACGGGTCAGGACCCATATGGATAACATCGTTGACAACGAGCATTTCGAGCTGGCGCTGTCCGACGTGGAGACGCACGGCTACGGAATGGTCTGGTTCCAGTACGTGTGGACCGACCGGTGGCGCGTCGAGGGCCTTCCCGACACGAAGACGGTGCGTGCGTGGATCCGCAACGTGGTGCCGAGCGGCACGAACGCCCTCCTGAACACGCGGTGACGGTGCCGCCATTCGGTTTTCCGAACGGAAATGACATGGCATGAAAGGGTATCCAGCCAACGCGGGCGCCGGTGCGGCATACCGGTTCCCGCGGGGAGCGACGGAGATCCTCGCCGCCTTGGTTCTGGCGGTTCCGGCCATGCCGGGAACGTGACCGTGAAGGAGGGCGAGACGGCGCGGTTCCATCCATGTTTGGCGAATGCGATGCCGACGCTCCATCGTTGGGTCGGCGCTGGCGGGACGCTCGTAACGCTCTACCACCGCCCTTGGGACAACTGGATTCCCGACAGAATTCCTCCCCGCCGTCTCGAAATCGGACAGCCGTCGTTTCGCTGGCGCGTCACCGACGCGTGCGCACCGGTAACGAGGATTGCCGAACATCCGATACTTGAGACTCCCAATCAGATAGGATCCTAGGACTGGGACGACTGGGTCAAGGAGCGCGGACTCTATTTCGCACGGGCTGGGATCCCGCCTACACGCCACTCCTTTCAATGTCCGACCCGGGCGAGGCCCCTCTGGTCGGATCCCTCCTGGTCGCGGATATAGGCGAGGGGCACCATATACATACGTCTCTCATACTGCACCATCAGATGGAGAAGCTTGTGCCCGGTGCCTTTCGACTCATGGCGAATTTCATCGCTCGGCGTACATGAGCGCGGTCCTTTATGGGGACATGCCTGAATTCGGTGTTTTCGAGGGCGCATGTCCGAGTTCGATGAAAACCCACTTCCGGCATTATGCTACCGCCCAGAGCCGGAAATCTGCTGCTTGCGAGGACATCGTCGCCCCAAACTTTTAATCATACGGTTCCGCATATGGCCGGGGATAGCTCGCCACTCTCGCTGTACTGTCGACACCCCTTGATTGTACGGGAATCATCGGGTTCAATCGATCCCGTCAAACTTGGGAGGAAACTTTATGATTAAGAAAGCATCCGCCGGGCTGGGACTCGTTTCGGCCCTCGCGTTTTCGGTACCCGCCGTCGGTCAGGACTACAGCGGTGTGACCGTCGAGATCCTGACACGTCCGGGTCCCGTAATAGCCCAGCGCCTCGTCGAACGTGGTGAGGAGTTCACCGCCATGACCGGTGCTGAGATCCGCGTCAACGAAGTGCCGTTCGCGGAACTTTTCCAGAAAATCCTCACGGATTGGGCGACCGGCACGAACTCGATCGATGTCGGTGTTTTCGCGTCCGGGTGGGCCACCGAGCTGGTTGACGCCGGACTGGTGGAGCCACTCGACGGTTACATCACGAAGGACGACAAGATCGACATCGACGACATCGCGCCCTACTTCCGCGAATACAACCAGAAGATCGGTGGCGAGACCTACCTCATCACCGTCGATGGCGACTTCCAGATGCTCTACTATCGCCGGGACATCCTTGACGAGATGGGTCTCGAGCCTCCGCGCACCTGGGATGAGTACATGACGGTCGCCGCCGCCATGCACGGCAAGGACCTGAATGGAGACGGCCAGGCCGACTTCGGGTCGTGCATTTTCAAGAAGCGGAACGCCCAGTCGTATTTCGCGATGGGATCCATCGCGGCGGGATTCGTGCAGACCAAGGGTACGGGAGAGGGGATTTTCTTCCACAACGACACGAT
The DNA here is from genome assembly GCA_026708635.1 of Rhodobacter sp. Taxonomy (GTDB): domain Bacteria; phylum Pseudomonadota; class Alphaproteobacteria; order Rhodobacterales; family Rhodobacteraceae; genus JAPOUP01. The sequence goes on along the minus strand of JAPOUP010000031.1, from coordinate 10,000 downwards.
GGTGCCCAAGGTTAACAACGAGGCGTGGCAGGAGGCGTTCCGGGTCTACAAGGCGACCGGCGAATTCGGTCCTCCTGACGAGCTGAACCACGATATCGGCGACACCCGTGGACTGGTCCAGGCGGGCCGGTGCGGACTCGCGATCGACTGGGGCGACATAGGTCCTCTGTCAATCGATCCGTCTGGAGCCGCGATCAAGGACAAGATGGGCGCCGTGATCATGCCCGGCTCGCCCAAGGCCCTGAACGTGGAAACCGGCAAACTCGAGCAGTGCAACGAGGCGCTTTGCCCGCACGCGATCGACGGAATCAATTACTCACCGTTCGCCGCGTTCGGAGGTTGGGCCGGCGCGATCAACAAAAACTCGGACGCCAATGTCAAGCAGGCCGCCTACGACTTCCTGTCCTACGTTAACCAGGCCGCGCAGTCGAACGTCGATGTCACCATCGGCTGGACGGGCTATAACCCCTACAGGAACTCGCAGCTCGAAAACACCGAGAACTGGATAAACGCCGGATTCAGCCCTGAATTCGCCGAGAACTACCTCGGTGCGATCAAGGACAGCCTGAACCATCCGAACATGGCGTCGGATCTCAAGATCCCGGGAGCGCAGCAGTATACCGGCGTGGTCCTCGACCGTGAACTGGCCCGCTTCCTCGCGGGCGAGATCACGGCCGAGCAGGCCACCCAGAACATAGAGGAAGCCTGGGAGGAAATCACCGAAGACTTCGGCCGTGATAGCCAGAGAACCATCTACAATCTTTCGCTCGGCATCACGAACTGAGTCTTGACCGGTTCTAAAGAGTCCGTGTGGCCCGGGAGTCCCCGGGCCACACCTTCCATGGCTATACGCGAGCGGCTGTCGGACTGGGTTGACCGCCACTCGGCACAGGTCTTCATATGGCCGGCGGTCATAATGATCCTGGTCTTCTCGATCTTTCCCCTGGTGGCGTCTCTCATCATGGCGATGAGCCGCATCCGGTTCAGGGGAGGCACCTACAATGTCCGCTTCGTTTGGTTCCAGAATTTCGAGAAGCAGCTCTTCGGTTCCGAACAGTTTCATTTTCTGGGCACCTTCAACGGCATTGGTCCCCTGGGCTGGGCCGTCGGTCTGGCGGTCACGCTAATGGTCGCCTGGCTCGCGGTCAGTTATCTACGTGGCCCGGTTACGGCGGTCGGGTTGGTCGGCCGCCTTTTCACGTGGGGGTTGGGCCTGGGCATCGGTTGGCTCTTCGCGGCCACGCTGTTTTCGGGCCACCCGTTCGGTACCCTCGGCACGACCCTGTTCTACGTCTTTTTCGGCTGCGGACTGCAGTTCCTGATCGGGCTCGCGCTGGCCTTTATCTGTTCCCTGCCGATTCGCGGTAGAACGTTCTTTCGCGTGGTCTTCTTCATTCCGCTCATGATTACCCCCATCGGCGTCGGCTACGCTTTTCGCATGATGGCCGATACGACCAAGGGGCCCCTATCGCCCGTCTGGCAGTGGGCCGGTTTGGGCGACTTCGCCTGGGCGGCGGATCCATGGGCCGCGCGGTTCTTTATCGTTGTCGGCGACAGCTGGCAGTGGATTCCCTTTATCTTCGTCGTGATGCTCGCCGCCCTGGAAAGCGTGCCGCGCGACTACGTCGAGGCGGCGCAGGTCGATGGCGCCACTTCCTGGGAGATTTTCAGGGACATCACCTGGCCCCAGGTCGTTCCCGTCGCGGCAACCGTTCTGCTTATCAGGGTGATCGAGGCGTTCAAGATTGTGGATCTGCCCAATATCATGACCGCCGGAGGACCGGGCATCGCGACCGAGTCCATGACGCTTCACGCATTGTTCGCGTGGCGCTCGCTCGACCTCGGCCAGTCGGCGGCCGTCGCCTATCTCCTGCTCTTCGTGACCGTCGTGACCTGCGTGTCATTTTTCAATCTCGTGGTGTTGAGGAGGGTGCGGACGTGAGCAAAAGCCTGACGCAATGGCTTTTCGAACCGCCGTCAATCCGCGATATGGCGCCGGGAACCAAGTTGATCGTCTACGCGATCCTGGCGTTCTGGACGGCATTCGTCCTGTTCCCGATCTACTGGGTGTTCATCACATCCTTCAAGGACGCGGTCGACGTCAACTCGGGACCGGTCTATATGCCGTTCATTGACTTCCAGCCGAGCCTGCATGCCTGGAAGGACCTGTTCGTCTTCGATTTCAAGGACACGCTCAGCGCCTACACGAACTCGCTCATCATCGCGCTCTTCGCTACCGCGTTGAGCGTCATCATCGGCTCGATGGCCTCCTACGCGCTGGCCCGTTTCCAGTATAGGCCGCGGTTCGGGGTCGTCGTCATGTTCATCCTCGTCATGATCGGTGCGTTCGTCGCGGTCGGCCGCTATGGCGTTGACTGGCGTCTTGCCTGCGCGACGGGCATCGCGGTGTTCTATTTCCTCGCCCGGGCGCTCGGGCGTCATTTCAGGATGCGCCTTGGCAACGGCGACATCCTATTCTGGATGATCTCGCAGAGAATCCTCGCGCCGATCGTGGTCGTGGTGCCGATCTACATGATGTTCCAGCAGGTCTCGCTTCTCGATACGCATATCGCGATCATCCTGACCTACACCGTCATCAACCTGCCCATCGTGATCTGGCTGATGTACGACTTCTTCACGTCGATCCCCATCGACCTGGAGGAATGCGCGCAGCTCGACGGAGCGACCCGGTTCGGCGTCTTCTGGGATATCGTGTTGCCGTTGTCGCGATCCGGCCTCGCGGCGACCACGCTCCTCGTCATGATCCTCAGCTGGAACGAATACCTTCTCGCGCTATTTCTCTCCACTTCCCGGGCCCAGACCATGCCCATACTCGTCGCCGCGATGAACGCGGGCGAGCGCGGCATTCTCTGGTGGACGATGTCCGTCGTCATAATCGTCATGATCATCCCGGTCGTGATCCTCGCGATAGTCCTGCAACGCTACATTTCCAAAGGCCTCCTGCTCGGGGCCGTCAAAGGATAGGCCATGACCGTGGTACTTGATGCCGTCTCGAAGTCATTCGGAAACGTGAAGGTACTGCACGAGCTTTCGCTGGAGGTCCATGACGGGGAGTTCCTCGTACTGCTCGGCGCCTCCGGCTCCGGGAAATCAACGGCGCTGAGGATGATCGCCGGACTGGAGACCGTTAGCGCCGGGCGCATCTCGATTTCCGGAAGGGACGTGACGGAAGATTTGCCGAAGAACCGCGACGTCGCCATGGTGTTCCAGTCATACGCTCTGTACCCCCACAAGACCGTGGCGGAGAACATTGGCTACCCTCTCAAGATCCGGCGCATGAACCGCGCCGACATCGAGAGCCAGGTTCGCGAGGTCGCGGCCCAGGTGCGCATCGACGAGCTTCTGGAAAGATACCCTCGGGAACTCTCCGGCGGGCAGAGGCAGCGGGTGGCGCTCGCGCGGGCGATGGTGCGGCGGCCTTCGGTCTTCCTGATGGATGAGCCACTGTCGAATCTCGACGCGAAGCTCCGCGGCCACATGCGCGCGGAACTCAAGCACATGCAGCACGAACTCGGCATCACGACGATCTATGTGACCCATGACCAGGTCGAGGCCATGACGCTCGCGCATCGCGTCGCCCTTCTGGAGGGCGGGCGGCTCCAGCAACTGGCCGCGCCCAGGAAAATATATGAGGATCCGGAAAACCTCTTTGTCGCCCAGTTCATCGGCTCGCCGCCAATGAACGTGGCCCACGGGAGGCTGGATGCGGGAACTTTCGTGATCGGAGAGGACCGTGTCGCGACCGGAGGAACGGAGACGGTCGCGAACGCCGTGATCGGCCTCCGGGCCGAGGACTGCCGGGTCGTGGTCCCGGAAGACGGCGCGATCCGCGCGCAGCTCTTCGCGAACGAACTGATCGGGGACCACACCCTGGTCACCGCCAGGATCGGTGATGACATGGTTTCGATCAAGGCGCCCAAGGAATTCGAGGCCGGATTTGACGAGGCCATCGGAATTGCCTTCGATACTGACAGGCTATATCTGTTTGACCGGGATACGGGGATGCGCATCCGTCGTTCCTGATCGCCACCGCGACGGAACGCGGGTTTGTTGAACGGTTGCCGGGAGCGATGCCGATGCCGACCGCGGCGGGCTACGATTTCGTCATTGTCGGAGGTGGGTCGGCCGGATGCGTGCTGGCCGCCAGGCTTTCGGAGTCCGAAAACCGCAGTGTCTGCCTTATCGAGGCCGGCGGACGGGACTGGCATCCGCTCTACCACATACCGGTCGGGTTCGCGAAAATGACGAAGGGCATCGGAAGCTGGGGTTGGTCAACCGTCCCGCAGAAACATCTGGGCGGCAGATCACTGATCTACACCCAGGCGAGAGTGATCGGTGGCGGTTCCACGATCAATGCCCAGGTCTATACCCGGGGAAACGCGCTTGACTATGACGAGTGGCGTCAGCTGGGCTGTGATGGATGGAGTTACGAGGACGTCCTGCCGTATTTCCGCAGGGCCGAACGCAACGACACACATGATGACAGGTATCACGGTACGGAAGGCCCGCTAGGGGTGTCGCGACCGGCCGCGGCGCTACCCATCTGCGGCGCGTTTCTGGAGGCCGCGGAATCGCTGGGCATTCCCCGCAATCCGGATCTTGCCGGCGAGAGGCAGGAAGGCGTTGGCTACTATCAGCTCACCCAGTCCAACGCCCGCCGTTCATCCGCCGCGATCGCCTACCTGCGTCCGGCCCTGAAGCGCCCGAACCTCGACCTTTTCCTGAACACCCGGGTGCTTCGGCTTGAAATCGACAGGGGCCGCGCGACCGGGGTCGTCATCGCCGACGGCGGCGGTGAAAAGATCATTGGCGCGGACACCGAGGTCATTCTGTCCTCCGGTTCCATAGGATCGCCAAAGCTCCTGATGCTTTCCGGCATAGGTCCGGCGGACCATCTGGGTTCGCATGGTGTGACGGTTTCATGCGACCATCCCGGCGTGGGGTCGAATCTACAGGATCATCTGGACTTCTGCACGATCGCCGAATGCACTGGCGGACACACCTATGATAGATATGCCCACCCGTTCTGGTCGGCGGTCGCGGGCATACGCTACCTTCTCACGCGCGGTGGGCCGGTTGCCTCGAGTCTCTTCGAGACCGGCGGTTTCTGGTATGTAGAGGAGGGGGCGAGGTCGCCGGACATCCAGTTCCACCTGGGTCTCGGTTCCGGAATCGAGGCTGGTGTCGCGCGGATGGAAAAAGACGGCGTCACCCTCAATTCGGCCTACATGCGGCCGCGCTCGCGGGGTACCGTGCGGCTCGCCTCGGCGGATCCGGCGGACGGGCCGCTCATCGATCCAAACTACTGGTCCGACAGGCATGACCGCGACATGGCGGTTCGGGGCCTTAAACTCGCGAGGAGGATTCTCGCGGCGGCGCCCCTCGCGCCCTACGTCAGCCGCGAGGTATTGCCCGGCCCGGACGTTTCGACTGACGAGGACTACATAGCTTACGCCGCGGCAATGGCGAAGACCGACCACCATCCGTCAGGTACGTGCAGGATGGGGTCGGATCCGGATGCGGTCGTGACGCCGCGCCTGAGATTCAACGGCGTTGACGGTCTGCGGGTCGTCGATGCCTCGATAATGCCACGCCTGATATCCTCGAACACGAACGCCGCGACGATCATGATCGCCGAAAAAGCCGCTGACATGATCAAAGCCGATCATCCGGGCTGAAACGCGGTGGCGCGCCGAACGACGGTATCCCGATCATGAAAGGGGCCCGGAGCCGGACATCTCGCGCGCAGGGCAGGTGGGTTAGCCCCGTCTCCGCCCGGCCATGGCGGTTGTCCGTGGAAAAACCTGAAAGAATGGAAATACGCAAAGGCGGAACACCCCAGGCTGGCCCTTGGGGCAACGCGTGAGTAACTGGCGACGGGCGGGCCTGTCCGAACGACGCCTCGGCATTTCTCCCACCGCCCCAACATCAAGCGCGGCGGGAGTGTGCCCAAACCCGAGCCGCGCGCCCGGTTTGATGCGCTGTGGCGGGTGCCGGGAAATCTGCCCGTTCCGACATTGAGGTCGATGACACCCGCAGTGTGACGCGCTCGCGCTGGTTGAAAGTTTGGGGGTTTTCAGGTTGAAGGACGTATGATTGACGGTCTCGAAGACGACGATCTTCGCCGTTCTGAAGACAGGGGGACTCACGCGGTGACCATGCGGGACTTGTTCGGAGAGCGGGCCATGATCGCCATTGCCGTTAGCTTTCCCGAGAACGTTGAAAATGACGCCTTTGACCAGATGATGTAAGACCTACGCCATGACAGGAATTCGCTTTCTCCACAGCTCTGATCTTCACTTGGGAAAGCCCTTCGGTCGGTTCGATGAAGACGTTCGGACCGATCTGCGCAAAGCCCGTGACGAGAGCGTTCCCGCATTGATCGACGCGGCCAAAACGCACTGCGCAGAGCACATTCTTCTTGCCGGTGACACATTCGATCAGGAAACACCCTCGCCGCGCCTCATTCGCCAGACCATCGCGACCATGGCCGAGGCGGCGCAAGTGCATTGGTGGATCATTCCCGGCAACCATGACAGCCTGACCGCCGATCTGATCTGGCAAGCCTTCTCGGAGCACGGTGCGGAAAACGTGCACGTTCTGCGGGATGATACGCCCGTCGCCATGATGGATAACGCCTATCTGCTGCCCGCTCCCTGTCCGCGCAGGGCGCCCGGTTTCGATCTGACTGAGGCCATGGCGCACAGGGAGACACCCGGAGACGCGTTCCGCATCGGCCTTGCGCATGGCGGGGTTGTGGATTTCCGTCCCGATGAGCCCAGCGCGGATACAATCCCGCCTGATCGTGCGGAGCGCGCCAACCTCGACTACCTCGCATTGGGTGACTGGCACGGTACCCTGCGGATCACACCGCGCACGCATTACTCGGGCGCACCGGAACGTGACCGTTTCAAACACGCTGGCCGTGGGTCCTGCCTTTTGGTCTCGCTCGACACGCCGGGGGCGACACCGGAAATCTTGCCTATCCATATCGGAAAATATGATTGGCAGGAACTGGAGTTGCGGCTGTCTCCCGGGCTTGATGCGGTATCCAGCCTCCTGGCCCTACTGCCGACGGATCGCGGCAAGTGGCGCAGCACGCTGATCAAGCTGCACCTTCGGGGATACGCCCATCTCGATCAACGTATGGCCCTGAGGGACGGAATTGATGAGATCAAGCCGGAATTCTGCCACTTCGAGTATAGCGACCGGAACCTTCACACAGAGTATCAACCTGACGATCTGGAGCGGATCGCCCGTGGTGGGGCATTGCGGATCGCGGCTGAAGCGCTGAAGGCCGAGGCGGACGACGGCGAGCTGTCCCAACCGGATCGGGACATCGCCGACGCGGCTCTGACCAGGCTTTACAGCTTGGTGAAGGAGACCGCGCAATGAAGCTTCTGTCAATCCGCGTGAACAACGTGCGGCGTTTCACGCAGCCCGTGGAAATAGTGGATATCGGTCCCGGCCTTAACGTGCTCGCCGCTCCCAACGAACACGGCAAGTCAACCCTGTTCGACGCCCTGCACGCGCTGTTTTTCTTCCAGGTAACGTCATGGAAACGGAAGGAAGCCGCGAGTCTCGCTCCCCATGCTGGAGGCAACCCTGAAGTTACGGCCGAGATCGAGATCAAAGGGGAGACCTATCGCGTGTCCAAGGTATTCTCGTCGAGGCCTGGCCAACGGAAGGTGACCGTCCATCGGAACGGCAACCTCCTGAAGCAGGCGGAAGACGCGGAGGATTGGATCAGTGAACTGATAAAGCCAAACAGGGATGGAGGCCCGGCCGGTCTGCTCTGGGTGCGTCAGGGGCTGACCGGACTCCAGTCCGGCAAGGACGACGACACCCTGGCCGCGCGGCGTGATCTGCTGTCCTCCGTCGCGGGAGAGATCGACGACATCACCGGCGGTCGCCAGATGGAGAGGATTCGAACGACATTGACAGACAGCCTTGAAAACTACCTGACCGGGACGGGGTCCACCAGAAAGCACGGACCTCTCTGGACTGCCGAGCAAACCGTCGCGGAATTGGACGAAGAGATGTCGGGGTTGCGGGGCATGGTCGGGCAACTGCATGACAAGCTGACGGAACGGCGAGACCTGCAACGCGAAAAGGCCTCGCTCACGGATCCCGCCGCCATCAAGGAAAGGGAGGACGCGCTTGAGGCTGCCCGGGTCACATTGGACGACGCCAGATCCTATCTCGACAGAAAGGCGAAAGCCGACAAGGACAATCAGGTGGCGCAGCTTACCTTGAAGACCCACCAAGACCGGCTCAAAACGGTTAAGGACCAACTTGCGGAATTCCGTGCGGCGGAGAGCGCGCTGGTGGAATTACAGGAGAGGGTTAGCGGCGCCGAGGATCAGTTGGCCGAAGCGGAAAAGGATTTGGGTGAGGCCAGAGCTGCGGAGGAAAACGCCCGGAACGAAAGGACGTCCGCTGAACGAACACGTGAAAACGTTCAGGCCGCGGACAATGACCGCAAGGGGGTGGAGCGCCGCCGCGAGCTGACCGGACAGCTGAAAGACGCTCGGCGTCATTCCGCCGCCGCCGCCGCCGCCCGCAATACGATCGCCGACGCTCCGGACGCTGGCCAGATCGAGCGGGTGGAAGAGGCCTGGCAGGCGCTTGAGCTTGTGCAACGTGCCCGTAAAGCTTCGGCGGCCGCCATCACGTTGACGGCCGAGCCCGACATGCGGGATCGGGTGACGCTGGACGGTAAACCGCTGGAAACTGGACAACGCATCGCCTTACCCGAAGGAGGGGACATCGCGATCGCCGGTGTCGGATCGATCCGCGTGCACCCGGCCGCCCATCGGGACGAAGCCGATCTGCAGAGGGCACGGGAGGAGTTCGACGCCGCGCTGAAGGCGGCCGGGTGCGCCTCGCTGCAGTCTACGCGACAGGCCGGGAAATCCCGCCGGGCCGCCGAAGATACCCTGCGGGACGCTGATACGAAGTTGGGGATCGCGGCGCCCGACGGGATACAGGCATTGATGGACGAGATCGCCATCCTGCCGGAAACCGTGCCGGAGGATGAAAATCTTCCCTCCCAGGCGGATGCGGACGCCGCTTTCGACGAAGCCAAAGAAAAGCATAACAAGGCATCGGCAAATCTGGAAGGCGCACTGACCGGTCATCGGGCTAGGCAGGGAGACGTGCGTGAATTACGTGTCCGGCGGGATGAAGCCCAACACCGGCTTGAACGCGCGTCAGCGGCCTTCGATGACCCGGCTGAGCGTGAACGGGAGTTGAACGATCTGTGCGCGAAAGTCCCTGAACTGGAGAAAGACGCCGGAGAGGCGCGACAAAGGGTTCAGGAACTCGACGATTCCGCCCCTGACATGTCACTTATCGAAGCCGGGGCGCAACGTGCGAAAAGTGTCGTCGATGCCGCCGAAAAACGCCTCTTCGAGATCGGCAAACGGCTGTCAGTCCTGGAAGCCCTGATCAACCATGAGGCGGATCTGGCCGTTGAGGAAAAGCTGCTGGAGATTGTGGGAAAACTGGAAGCCGCCAAATCCCATGCGGGGCGGGTTCAGGCCGAGGTGAAGGTGCTCCAGCGGCTGGATGACGCGCTTTCCGAGGCCAGGCAGCAGGCGCATGACACCTACATAGGTCCGATCCGCAAGGAATTGGGCCCTCTGCTGCGCATGATATTGCCGGGCGCGGAACTGATACTGGACCCCGACAGCGTCCTTCCCACCGGACTGTCACGTCCGGAAGGTGAGGACACCTATGAACAACTGTCCGGCGGCACCCAGGAACAGATCGCGCTTTTGGTGCGACTGGCCTTCGCGCGTCTTCTGATAAAATCCGGAACCCCCGCTCCGGTCATTCTGGATGATGCGATTGTCTATACTGACGATGACCGGATCGAGCGAATGTTTGATGCGCTGACCCAACAGGCCGGGGACATGCAGGTCATCGTGCTGTCGTGCCGTCAGAAAGTCTTTCGTGGATTGGGTGGACAAACACT
>JAPOUP010000079.1 GCA_026708635.1 Rhodobacter sp. | reverse complement strand
AACTGGGCACAGGACGTTGCCCAGAAAGCCGTCGCCGGCATCCTTCCCTCCCTGCCGGATGACATCGTCGGTGTCGTGACCCAGGGCGGTGACGGCTACGGTGCGGCACAGGCCATCAAGGCCTCCGGACGCGATATGCCCGTCATCATTATGGGCAACCGTCACGACGAACTCACCTGGTGGAAAGAGCAGAAAGACGCGAACGGTTACGAAACGATGTCCGTGTCGATCGCTCCAGGCGTGTCCACGCTGGCCCTTTGGGTCGCGCAGCAGGTCCTCGACGGCGCCGACGTTCCCAAGGATCTGACGGTACCGTTCCTGCGCATCGACCAGGACAATCTCGAAATGAACCTTGCCAATACCGAAGCGGGGGGCGTGGCGAACATCGAGTACTCGCTTGAGGACGCCCGGAAAGTGATCAGGGACGCGATGTGATCCACCGAGGGGATCGTCCCCATTAGCCAGACGGCACCGATCGTCCTGCTTGACGGCGTCGAGAAAAGTTTCGGCGCCGTCAATGCCCTGACCGGCGTGACGCTGGAGCTTCACCCCGGCGAATGCCTCAGCCTCGTCGGCCACAACGGCGCAGGCAAGTCGACGCTGATGAATGTCCTTTCGGGCAACCTCGCGCCCGACAAGGGCCGGATCGAGGTCGCGGGCGTGGATATCACGGGGTGCCTGACGCCGCAGAACGCCACGGCGCATGGCGTGCGATGCGTATTTCAGGAACTGTCGCTCTGCCCGAACCTGACCGTGGCGGAGAACGCCCGGATCTCGCACCCGTCCATTTCCGGCATCGGCTGGCGCGGCGACGCGCGGCGGCTGATCGGCGACAAACTGGACGAGGTCTTTCCCGGGCACGGAATTCCAGCCGACGACATGGTAAGCGACCTGTCAATCGCCCGGCGCCAGATGGTTGAGATCGCCCGCGCCTTCGCGGTGACAACGGCCGAGGCCAGGGTCGTCATTCTGGACGAGCCCACATCCTCGCTGGATACCGTGGCCGCAAAAAAACTGCTGGACCACGTACGCAGCTATGTCCGGTCGGGCGGCACCTGCGTGCTCATCTCCCACCTGCTTGGCGAAGTCCTCGATACCTCCGACCGTATCGCGGTGATGCGCGACGGCGGGATCGTCGCGCTTGACCGCGCGTCGGCGTTCGACCGCAACTCGCTGGTCAAGGCGATGGGTAGCGTTGTCGAAGCCGTTACCGATCGGGCGGCGGAGGCCGCGGCGGTCCGCGACACCGCGCCCGTTGTGGTCCAGGCGACCCCGGGAGCGTCGCGGTCGAGCGTTCTTGCGGCGCATAGGGGTGAGGTCGTCGGACTGGCCGGGCTCAGCGGGCAGGGACAGACCGAGCTTCTGGTGCGGGTCTTCGATCGTGCGCCGGGCACAACCGTTGACGGCGAAGTCGCGCTTGTCGCCGGCGACCGCCAGATCGATGGGATCTTTCCGCTGTGGTCCATTGCCGAGAACATCTCCATCGGTTCGCTGCGAACGTTTCTGAAAGGCATGTTCCTCGATCGAGCCGCCGCGCGCGATTTCGCGGATAGCTGGAGGGATAGGATCGGCATCCGCACGCCAAACGTGGACAACTCGATCCTGTCTCTATCCGGAGGCAACCAGCAGAAAGCGCTTTTCGCCCGTGCGCTGGCATCACCGGCGCAAATCATCGTGATGGATGACCCCATGCGCGGCGTCGACATCGGGACCAAGCAGGAGGTGTACGAAATGATCCGCGAGGAGGCCGCGAAGGGCCGAACGTTCCTGTGGTACACAACCGAGATGGACGAGCTGCGCAATTGCGATCACGTCTACGTTTTTCGCGAGGGCGCGATTGTCGCGGACCTGCGACGAAGTGACATGAGCGAGGAGCGCGTGCTTCGCGCTTCGTTCAGGGCGGACGCATGAGCGGGTTCTTCTCTCCCCGGCTGCTCCGCAACCTCCTGCCGCCGCTTTCGCTGGCCGCGCTTCTGGTGGCGATCTTCGTGCTTCAGCCCCGAACGATGAGTTATTTCGGCCTAAACCTTCTTCTGAACCTGGCCATCCCGATCACGCTGGCAACAATCGCGCAGATGTTCATCCTCTGCGTGAACGAGCTTGATCTCTCGATTGGCGGCTTCGTAAGCCTGGTCGCCTGCATCGTCGCGACCTGGCTTCACGACACGCCACTGCTGGGTATCGCGGCGCTCGCCGGGTTAATCGCGGTCTACGCCGCGCTCGGCGCGCTCATCCATCTTCGAAACCTTCCCTCGATCGTTGTCACGCTGGGAATGTCCTTTGTCTGGCTCGGACTCGCGGTCCTCGTACTTCCGACCCCCGGCGGGACGGCGCCGGAGTACGTCCGGACCCTGATGACACTGAAACCCGCATACGTTCCTTTCCCGATAATCGCCTCGGTGGTGATCGCGCTGGTCGTTCATATATTCCTGATGCGCTCGGCCTGGGGAACCGTCCTGCGCGGTGCAGGAGGTAACCCCCGTTCACTGGAACGTGCGGGCTGGTCGATCCTGAAGATCAAGATGACCATGTTTGCCCTCGCGGGGTTTTTTGGCGTCCTTTCAGGCATTGCCCTGGTGGGTCTCACCACATCGGCCGACGCCAACATCGCGCTGCGTTACACGCTGCTTTCGATCGCCGGCGTCATTCTCGGAGGCGGTGAGTTCGTGGGCGGGCGCATCTCGCCGATAGGCGCTGTCATCGGTGCCGTAACGCTGACGCTCGCCGGATCCTTCCTGTCGTTTCTGAGGCTCAACCCGGATTGGCAGATCGGTGCCCAGGGAGCGATCCTGATCATCGTGCTGGCGCTGCGCGTCCTGGTCAGCCGTGCGGAGAAAAGGCAATGAACATGATCGCGGCAATGTTCAGGCAACCCTGGTTATGGGCCTGGTTGGGCGCGCTGGCGGCGTGGCTCGCCACCTCCGCCTTCATCGGCGGCAAAGGCTCGGGCGAGGTCATGTCCGCCGCGATGACCTTCGGCGCGTTCTTTGTAATCGTCGCGTTGGGCCAGATGTTCGTCATCACGTTGGGGCCCGGTAACGTAGACCTCTCGATCCCGGCCTGCATGACGCTTGCCGGCACCGTTTCGATGAAAGCGATGGACGGGGCCGCCACAATGATTCCCGTCGGACTGGCGCTTGCGCTTCTGGTCGGCGCCGGCATCGGTGTGCTGAACTATGCCCTTATCCGACTCCTTCGGATTCCGCCGATCATCGCGACGCTTTCGTCGAGCTTTGTCTTCCAGTCGGCGGCGATCTGGTGGAACCGCGGGCTCAGGGTCAAGCCGCCCGAGGCCCTGGCCGATCTCATGACGGCCAAGTTAGGGGGCATGCCGGTGATCGCGCTTTTCGTTATCCTGCTGACCATTGCCGGCCATCTATTGCTGTCACGCACGATTTACGGGCGCGGCGTTGTCGCGATCGGCCAGAATATGCGGGCCGCGCGTCTCGCGGGCGTGAAAACCGAGCGGATTCGCGCCACGACCTATATCATGTGCGCCACGCTGGCCGGTCTTTGCGGCTATCTGCTGGCGGCCTTTTCGGGCGGGGCGGCGCTGAACATGGGCGAGGAATACCTTCTGAGTTCCATCGCCGTCGTCGTGATAGGCGGAACCTCGGTCGCGGGAGGCTTCGCCAACGTGCCGGGGCTCTGGGGCGCTTCACTGTTTCTGTTCCTGCTGGTAACGATGCTTAACACCTTCGGGGCCGGTGCGGGCATCCGGCTCGTCATGACCGGTCTGATCATTATCGGCGTAATCGTCGCGGCGAGCGGCGGCAGGAACCGAACCTAGGAGAGACGGATGGCACTTGTCGGAGACGCGGTTGAGTATTTCGATCACAGGTTCCGCGCGATGACGGTTCCGACAGCGGATGTGGAAGTGCTTTACGATGGCTGCCGCTGGTCGGAGGGTCCGGTGTGGTTCAACGACGGCGGCTACCTTGTCTGGTCCGACATTCCCAACAACCGGATGCTGCGCTGGACGCCGGATCTCGGTGTGGGAGTATTCCGTGCGGACGCGAATTTCTCCAACGGCAACACCCGCGACCGTGAAGGGCGCCTGGTGACCTGCGAGCATGGTGGCCGCCGCGTTACGCGCACCGAGCCCGATGGCGCGATTACCGTGATCGCCGACAGCTATGGTGGCAAACGCCTCAACTCGCCGAATGACGTGGTGGTGAAATCCGACGGCACGATCTGGTTTACCGATCCAACCTACGGGATCATGTCCGATTACGAGGGTTACAGGAGCGAACAGGAGCAGGAAGGATGCTACGTCTTCCGCGTGGATCCCGCCAGCGGCGACATTCGGGTCGCCGCCGACGATTTCGTCAAACCCAACGGGCTTGCCTTCTCACCTGACGAAAGCCGTATCTATGTCGCCGACAGCGGCCTCTCCCACGATCCGAACGGACCTCACCATATACGTGTTTTCGATGTGTCTTCCGACAACCGCCTATCCGGCGGTGAAGTCTTCGTGGAGATTTCGCCGGGCGTTCCGGACGGTTTCAGGTTCGATGAATACGGAAATCTCTGGAGCTCCGCCCAGGATGGGGTTCGTGTCTTCGATAGCGACGGGAATCCGCTCGGCCGCATCAAGTTTCCGAAGATGGTGTCGAACCTTACGTTCGGCGGATCCAGGCGAAACCGTCTGTTCGTGACGCAGACGGATTCGCTTTGCGCCATCTATGTTGGCGTGGGTGGTGCGCAACGACCCTGATCCGGTGGAACCGCGTTCCCAACCATTGGGGTCACCCGCGACCCGGCATGGAAAGCGCTCATGTCAGGCGCTTTTGAGGAGTGGGCCCGTACACTGCCCCGCCCACGCACGTACGGCGTCGCCAAACGAACTGAACAGCTTCCGTGATACCGGATCGTTCGGCGCGTTAAACTCGGGATGCCATTGCACCGAAAGCGTGAAACCAGGCGCGTCTTTCACGAACAGCGCCTCCGGAGTGGTGTCGTCAGCCACCCCATCGATCACTATGCGGTCGCCGGGATCCATGATGCCCTGGCCATGCAATGTATTGGTCAAGACATCACGGCTACCGATCAGACGATGGAACACACCTCCCCGCGTAAACGTGACACGCTGGCGCAGCTCGAAGATCTCCTCAAGCTTTCCATCGGGAGGCATGCGGTGGTTAATGCGCCCGGGCAGGTCCCTGATCTCGGGATGCAGCGTGCCGCCGAACGCCACGTTCACCTCCTGAAACCCCCGGCAGATCCCCAGATAGGGCTGGCCGCGTTCCGTCAGCGTACGGATTAGAGGAAGCGTGAGTCGGTCGCGCGATCGATCGAAATCCCCGTGAGCCTCGGTCAGTTCATGTCCGTATTCCTCTGGATGGACATTGGGACGGCCACCGGTGAACAGAAAGCCGTCAAACTGCGCGATGAGATCTTCGGTCCTGACGAGATCGGGGTCGCTCGGCACGATCACCGGAGTGCAGTCGGCCACCTTTGCTATGGCTTCCGATGAATAATACCCCCCGGCGTGAACATGATAGGTGTCCGTGATCATGTGGCTGTTGCCAATTATGCCAACGATCGGCCGCGCCATGTTCTTTCCTTTCCTCGCAAAGCGCCCGCGCAACTTCATATCGCAGCCCGGGCCGCAGGTCGAGCCCTCGCGACGCCCCGGTGCCCGCTCGCGCGGCTCGGGGCCTCCGTTGCCCGAGGCGACAACTGACCGGACATACATCGAACCGCCCCGCGTGAAGCCGTTGCCGCTCACACACCCACGCAGGCTGTATTGACCGTACTCCGCTACGGACTATCGCGACGGGGGCCGGCGGTGCGGTAACGACTTGAACTGCAGGCGACGGGCGTGCAGCACGGGATCGGTATAACCGGACGGCTGGAGATTTCCCTTGAACACGAGATCGCAGGCCGCCTGAAAGGCGATGCCGTCATAATCCGGAGCCATCGGCGAATAGAGGGCATTGCCAGCGTTCTGCCGATCGACCACCTCCGCCATCCTGCGCAGGGCCGCCATAACCCGCGCCTCCGTTGCGACGCCGTGGCAGAGCCAGTTCGCCAGTAACTGACTCGATATCCTGCAGGTCGCCCGGTCCTCCATCAGACCCACGTCGTGGATGTCAGGCACCCTCGAGCAACCAATCCCCTGATTGACCCAACGCACCACATATCCCAGAATGCCCTGGCAGTTGTTTTCGATCTCGGCGGTGATCTCGGCCTCCGTAAGCTTCCGTCCGCCAAGCAACGGAATCGCGAGCATATCCTCCCTGGCCGCACGGCCGCCACTGGCGATAATCTCATTCTGGCGATTGAAAACGTCTATCCTGTGATAGTGGGTCGCATGCAGCGTCGCCGCAGTTGGCGACGGCACCCAGGCGCAGGTCGCTCCGGCGGAGGGATGATCGATCTTCCGCTCCAGCATATCCGCCATCCGGTCGGGCATCGCCCACATTCCCTTACCGATCTGCGCACGGCCCCGCAGCCCGCATGCCAATCCGATATCCACGTTCAGATCTTCATAGGCCGCGAACCAGGTCGAGGTTTTCATCTCGCCCTTGGGTGCCATCGGACCCGCTTCCATGGCCGTATGGTACTCGTCTCCGGTCCGGTCAAGAAATCCGGTGTTGATGAAGGCGATCCTGTGCCTGGTGGCACGGATGCACTCCCTGAGATTGAGACTCGTTCGCAGCTCCTCATCCATAATTCCCAGTTTCACCGTATAGCGCGGCAGTCCAAGCGCGCGCTCCACAAATGAGAACACCTCATCGGAGAAACTAACCTCGTCAGGTCCATGGAGCTTGGGTTTCACGATATAGATGGAGCCTTTCGCCGAATTTCCCGAGCCTTCGGGGGCTTTCAGGTCGTGCATGGCGATCATCGTGGTACAGATCGCATCCATCAACCCCTCGAACACTTCGTTTCCATCCGGGTCAAGCACCGCGGGATTTGTCATCAGCAATCCCACATTGCGTACGAGCATCATCGAACGGCCCTTAAGCCGCAGTTCACCGCCGTCCGGAGTGGAATAGACCGGATCCGCACGGAGCGTGCGCTCAAAACTCCTGCCCGCCTTGGTCACCTCCGCCGCCAGGTCACCCTTCATCAGCCCTAACCAGTTGGCGTATGCGAGTGTCTTGTCCTCACCGTCGACGGCGGCGACACTATCCTCGCAGTCCATGATCACGCTCACGGCGGCCTCGACCCTGATATCCGAAATGCCCGCACGGTCCCGCGCACCGACCCCGCTGGCGGAATCAACAACTATCTCGATGTGCAGGCCGTTCACGCGCAGAAGGATGCAGGAAGCCATGTCAACGCTCCGAACACCGACGAACTGGCTGGGATCCGCGAGTTCCGGTACCAGAACCCCGTTCTTTACGGAAAGCGCCTCGATATCGGCCCAGCTACCCGTTGCCAATGGCGTTACGGCGTCAAGATGCGCCCGCGCCCAGGCGATTACCCTCGCGCCACGCGCCGGGTCATACTCACTACCGCATGGCGCGTCACCTAGCGCGTCCGTCCCATACAGCGCGTCATAAAGGGAACCCCAACGCGCGTTGGCGGCATTGATCGCGTAGCGTGCGTTCGTGACAGGCACGACAAGCTGCGGTCCGGGAATTTCGGATAATTCAGGATCCACGTTGACTGTTTCAATCCTGAATTCCGGCCCTTCCGGAACCAGATAGCCTATCTCCTCGAGAAACCCGCGATAGGTTGCCCGGTCAAACCGCCGACCCCGGCAGGCCACGTGCCAGGCGGAGATCTTCTGCTGCAGCTCCGTGCGCCTGTCGAGAAGCGCGCGGTTTCCAGACCCGAAATCACGCACAAGCGCCGAAAACGCCCGCCAAAAGTCTCTTTGCGGAACGCCGGTCCCGGGCAACGCCCTTTTTTCGAGGAAGTCCGCCAGACAGGTTTCAACCCGCAAGCCACTTCTCTCGACCCTTTCCGGTGCCATAAACGGATCTCCCAGACGTTCTATACACCCCACCCGGGGCAATAGAAAAATCAGCCCGCGTTCACAACCGGGCACCCGCACAACAACGACCACGACATGACGTCAAATTCCACAGTCCCTTCAGCCCAGCGCCACGATGGCCGTCGAAACTATCGTCCGTCACGATTCCCTCGGTAAATTCCGGCACCTCCCGTGACCTATGGAAGCGGTTTCGAACCCCGGGCCACGGCCTTTGATATGGGGGCTACCCGGAGTTCCGTGAGGCACCGGAGACCCCAATCGCCTATCCTAACCCCGTCATTCCCGGATCAGCGGATGGATAATCCCCGCGTCGGCGGGTCGTGATACCACGGAAACCGGAACGGTGGATAACGCGTGTTTCCGTAACGGCCATGGCAATCAGGGAGTGCCCGGCCAGGGCCCGACAGTTTCGAAAACAAGCCGTTCGGGCATCACTTCGGCGAATCCATTATCCCCGCCGCGATGTCATACGCTTTCCTCATCACCGTCGGCAGGTCGGAACGCCGGAAGTCCTCGGGCTGAACGAAGCCGCCGACAGCCGGGCATATATCCTCCGGGAGCTCGGCGATGCGCAGGGAAAGGTGAAGATGAAAATGCGTGAATGCGTGGCGCACCTCAACTCCGGGATCACGCCAGTCGGCCTCGACCGGGGGCGCGGGTGTCGGCATTTCGGTCCAGTCGGAGCACGGCCAGCCGAGCGTACCGCCGAGAAGGCCGGATTCGGGACGACGCTCCAGAAGCCACGCCCTGTCCATCCGACGGGCGAGGTAGGCTATGCCGCGCCGAACGGGCCTTGTCGCCTTGGGAATCCTCCGGGGAAGCTCGGCATGGAGTCCGGCCCGGCGCGCGGCGCACGCACTCATCCACGGGCACGCACCGCAGGCGGGAGACCGCGGGGTGCAGACGGTGGCTCCAAGATCCATGACCGCCTGCGCGTAATCACCCGGCCTGCGCGCCGGCGTCAGGCGTTCGGCAAGTCGGGTCAGTTCCGGCCTGGCCTTCGGCAACGCGGTCCTGACGAGAAAAATCCGCGCCATGACGCGCTCGACGTTGCCGTCAACCACCGCCTCCCGACGGTCGAACGCGATCGCGGCGATGGCTGAGGCGGTATAGGGACCGATCCCGGGCAGTTCCATAAGCTCCTCCCGCGTATCCGGGAACCGCCCGCCGTATCTCTCCGCAACCAAACGGGCGCACTTGAGCAGGTTCCGCGCGCGGGCATAGTAGCCAAGTCCCGCCCACTCGCCCATCACGTCCCCATCGGCCGCAGCGGCTAGATCGGAAACGGTTGGCCAGAGGTCGACAAAGCGCGGGAAATAGTTCCTGACCGCCGCAACCGTCGTCTGCTGAAGCATCACTTCCGAAAGCCAGACATGATAAGGGTCGGGTCGAACGCCGGAACGCACGGCGTCTGGCGCCACTCGCCAGGGCATCGCGCGCGCGTGGACGTCATACCATGCCAGAAGGGTTTCGCTGAATTCGTTATCACGCAATGTTTATTCCCCATTTCCGGGCTTGCCTCTGGCGCGGCACCCGCCAGTCCCTAAAATGGCTCCGAAGGGGACAGAATGCCAACCGATATCCGCACACGCGACAATTCCGACCACCGGAAGCGCGGCTTCGAACGCGTGTCGAGCCTACTGCGCCGCGAGTTCAGGATCGCCGGCGAGAAACGCGGTTTCGCGGTGGTCCGGCTTCTCACTCACTGGGCGGAGATCGTCGGCGATGACATCGCGCGAATCGCGAGACCGGAAAAGGTATCGTACCCGAAAGCCAGGCTTGGCGCGACCCTGACGCTGCTGACGCCGGGGCCTCAGGCCCCAATACTCGCCATGAAACTTGAGTCGATAAGGGAGAGGGTGAACGCGGTCTACGGTTATTCCGCGATCGGCGACATCCTGATTTCCCAGACCACACCCGCTGACTTCGAACGATGCGCGCCGGCGGACGGACCGCATCGGAAACCGGATCCGGAACCCGACACCCACGCCCTGAACCGCGCGCGCGAGGCGGTGGCTGACGTGTCGGACGATGGATTGCGCCGTGCGCTTGAGCTATTCGGTGAAAGCGTTCTCACCAATCTCAGCAGGAAATGAGGCAACAATGAAACGCTACGCCCTGCCTGTCGCCGGACTCCTCGTCCTTGTTCTGGGCGGAGCCCATTATTGGTGGCATACCGGAACATCCGACACGACGGTATCGTCATACGGCACGCTTCTTGCCGCCGAAGCGCAGGACGGGACCGCGATTGACAGATCCCTTGTCGAGGAGATGGCCCTGGGCAGTGAGGACGCTCCGCTGACGGTAATCGAGTACGCTTCTAGCACCTGTCCGCATTGCAGGACATTCCACGAGGAGACTTTCAAGGAATTCAAGGCTAACTATATCGATACGGGTAAGGTCCGATTCGTGTTCCGCGAGGTCTATTTCGACAGGTACGGTCTCTGGGCTGGATTAGTGGCGCGATGTGGGGGTTCGGAGCGGTTTTTCGGCATCATGGACATGATATTCGCCCGGCAGGCAGAATGGACCAGCGCCGGCTCGGATGTAGGCGTCGGGGAAAACCTCGCCAGGATCGGCCGTGCGGCCGGGCTCACCGGCGAGGAGATAGAGGCGTGCATGCGGGATCGGGATCTCGCCCGCGCAATGGTGGCGGTCTACAAGGAAAATGCCGAGGAACACGGTATCCGGTCGACTCCCAGCTTCATCATTGACGGAGATTTGGTTACCGGCGCAATGTCCTACGAGGATTTCTCTGCGCTCCTCGACGCCAGGCTCGACGACTGAACGCGTCACCGGCTGACCCCGGTAACCCGGGGTCGAAACGCGGGTCGTTACGTTGCCCGCCTCTAAATGGGCACCATCGGTCCAGGTCTCGGGGATCGCCGATTTTCACCGGCCGGATAGGGAGCCTGTCGCCTTCGGCCGGGATCCAGCCAATCCATTCAGCCCCGCCCGCGCCAGAACCGCGTCGATCGGACTCCAGTCTTCCAGTTCAAGTCGTACCGGAAGTGTCAGCACGTTCCGCCGAAAGGCGGGCGAAAGTCTCGCGGCGTCCTTTTCGGTGGTCACGAGTTGCGCGCCAAGCGCGGTCGCGTCGCTCAGGAGCCTTTTCAGCAGGCTTTCCCTCAACGGTTGATGATCGTCAAGCGCCTCAGCCCGCACCAGCTCGGCGCCAAGCCCGCGAAGCGTGGAGAAGAACTTCTGCGGACGCCCGATGCCGGCGAATGCCAGAACACGCTGGTCCGTCAGGTCGAGTCCGGTAAGCAAGGGCCGGAGCTCCCCGCGCGCGATCGGTACCGGAACGACATCACCCCAAGCGCCCACAAATCGCCGATGCGCTTCCTCGTCTCCGATCGATAGAAGGGCATCCGCACGGGAAAGTCCGGCGGACACCGGTTCCCTAAGCGGCCCGGCCGGAACCACCCTACCGTTGCCGAATGCGACGTCGGCGTCCACCACGACGATGCTGGCGGATTTCTCAATCGAGGGATTCTGCATTCCATCGTCGAGCAACACGGCCTGCGCTCCACCACGTTCCGCGGAACGAACCCCCAGGTGACGTTCGCGCGCGACCCAGACGGTGCCAAGGGAAGCCAGCATGAGGGGTTCGTCACCGACCCTTTCCGCGTTATGTCGCGCGGGGTCCACACGCAGGGGGCCGGTCTCGCTTCCGCCGTATCCTCTGGATACCACATGCGCGTCCACTCCGGCGTCTCCCAACCGTTCAAGCAGAGCGATGACCGTCGGCGTCTTGCCCGTACCGCCAAGACTGATATTGCCCACGCAGATCACCGGCACGTTGGCCCTGTAGCCCGGACGGCGAAGCCGCCTCGCCGTAATGCGGGCCGACAGCGAACCTATCGGCGACAGCAGACGCGCGCGCCAGCCGGGACTCTGTGGCGGGAGGTGCCAGAACCCGGGCGGGCGCATCAGCGGAGGTCTCCGCCAGCGGGAAGGGACCCTCTCGACCCCGTCGGCGAAACCGGTACGTGATACGCCGAATGAAGCGGGTTATCGGGAGGCGTGGGCATGGGGACCACGCCCTCAACGTTCGAGTTCTTCGGTCGGCGACGATTCCGTTTCCACATCGATCGACCGGTGTAGAGGCGCTACGGAATATCGAACACGGGCGTCATCCACCGTCCGCCGCGCCATCCGCTTCCAGGCGTCGTAGGCGGATTGGTGGTCGGGGAATATACCGGCTGTTTCGATGTCATCGACATTCCCGGACGGGTTGGTCAGCTCTCCGCCAAAAACCAGATGCAGACGCTGCGCCACAAGACTCTCCCCTCGATTTACATTCACGTTAGGGCAAGGGGACGGCGGCGAAAAGAGGGTGTCGGTCATGACCACGGCGAAGCGGCTCGGAGCGATGGGTGGCGACCGGTTCCGGTTTCCGTCATCAATCCAAATTCCCGAACCCGTAGCACTCCGCGTGGACGAAACCCGGAATATCGCGCCGTCGGCATGAGCGTCCCGGCGAGTGAATTGCGACGGCCTTCCCCTTTCCACTGCGCGCGCTTCAAGGGTACGGACGATCGGTCGCCGATGACGGCAGCCGGCCAGACGCCGCCGGGCTCGACCGGCGCTACGGCAGTCCCGCGAATCGGCCATTGCCTCCGGCCAATCTGCGTCCATCCACACAACATTTGCCCAAGATAGCATGTAACCGAAACTGAACCTCAGGCCCCCGGCACCCTGGGCCCGGCCCAAGCGATGGCCCGCGAAC
>JAPOUP010000165.1 GCA_026708635.1 Rhodobacter sp. | reverse complement strand
ATCTGAAATAAAAATTGATATTTGAAAAGCTTGTTGGTTAAATACCCTAGGAAAGAATGAACTCGTATACATATGGAGGATCGAATGAGGAAGTTATTGGCAACGGCATTCCTGGCAGGCGGCCTCGCGGCCCTGTCCACGCCCGCGGCGGCTGACGGTCACCTGAACCTAGAGGGAAAGACCATCGGCGTCGCGGTCGTCGGAACACAGCACTTCTGGGACCGTGAGGCGTTCAACGGCGCGGTCAGCACGGTCGAATCGCTTGGTGGCGCCGTAGTTCCAGTTGATGGCGGTCGGGACAACCAGATCCATGCCGACAACCACGACATTCTTCTCAACAGCGGCGTGGACGCGGTCATTTCCATTTTGGGCGATGCGGCCGTCGAGCCGAAATTCGAGGCCCTGAAGGCGGCCGGAATTCCCGTTTTCACGGTGGATCATCCCAGCCCTCACGCGGTCAACAACACGACATCCGACAATTACTACATGGGAACGACGATTGGCCGCTATATGGCCGATGCGATCGGTGGCGAGGGTAAAGTCGCCGTATTCAACGCATTCGAGAACGCGCTGCGCATATGCGGAATTCGCGCGGGTCTCTGGAAATACGTTCTGCAGGACTATCCCGGCATCGAAATCCTCCAGCCTGAACTGGCGGAGGAGTTCGCCAACGCACCGGAGGACGCGCGCAAGAAGACACTCGATCTTCTGAGCCAATACCCCGAGGGCACGATTGACGCCATACACGTCGGTTGCTGGGACCAGCCGGCGATCGGCGTCGTCCAGGCTCTCGAGGAGGCCGGCCGAACGGACGTGATCGTCACGGCTCTTGACGGTGGTCCGGACACTCTGGAGATCATGGCGGAGGACGGGTCGCCTTTCGTCGCCAATGTCGCGCAGCAACCGAATTTGATCGGCTCGACCTCCGCGATGAACGTGGCGCGACACTTTGCCGGCGAAGCACTCCTGCCACAGACCTATGTCGACGTCCTGCCCGTCAACGGTCAGGCGGAAGCCAAGGCGGCTTACGAATCCCTCGGCTACGGTTCGCTCGACTGAATAGCCTCACCAAGAGGGGCGGCGTCTGACCTTTCCGCCGCCCCTCGCGCAATACCTTAACGACATGCCCGGCGATGCATTCAGTCTTGCGGGAATCGTCAAGACGTTTCCCGGCGTCCACGCGCTTGACGGAGCGTCCCTGTCAATCCGGCCGGGAGAGATTCACGGCCTTGTCGGTGAGAACGGTGCCGGAAAATCAACCATCATCAAAATCCTGGCGGGTGTCTACCGACCCGATCAGGGCACCGTATCGATCAATGCCGAACCGGTCCCTTCGCTAACGCCGACGTTCGTCCATAAAGCCGGCGTACGGTTCATCCACCAGGAACTCCATCTCGTCCCCCACTTTACGGTCACGGAATCGGTTTTCATGGGTCAGGAACTCACGGGCCGCCTCGGACTCGCGAAACGCGACATGCGAAAAAAGGCGGAGGCTTTCCTGCGGAACATATTGGGTATCGATCTGCCCGGGAACCTTCTGGTTCGCGACCTGGGCACCGCCGAGCGCAAGCTTGTCCAGATAGCTCGTGCCCTGATTGACGGTAAGGCCAAAACCGTCGTCTTCGATGAACCGACAGCGCCGCTCGCCAGTGACGAGGTCGAGACGGTGATGAAGGCTATCAACGCGCTGAAAGCGGAAGGTATCGCGATCCTCTACGTGTCGCACTACCTTTCGGAAGTCACCGATATCTGCGACCGGGTGACGGTCTTTCGTCAAGGGAAGACGGTCGGGGTTTTTGACCAGATAGATGCCGATAGCTCCGGGGACTTGATCTACGCGATGGTCGGACGGAACCTCACGGACATGTTCCCCCAAAAGGACCGCAAGTCGCGAGGCATCGGGCTTGAGGTATCGGGCTTCGGGGATGGCGAGAGGTTTGAGGGCGTGTCCCTCAAGATCCAGCGTGGTCAAATTCTCGGCATTGCGGGGTTGATCGGCTCCGGGCGAGAGGAGCTGGTCGAGGCGCTCTACGGCCTGCGCTCCGCGAAGTCGGGATCCATGAGAATCGAGGGAGAGGTCACGCGCATCCGAAATGCCGCTCAGGCGGTCAGGGCGGGGCTGGTACTGGTTCCACGGGACCGTCGAAACGCCGGACTGGTTCTGCCGATGACGGTGTCCGAAAATGTCACGCTGGCGATCCTGGAGCGGAATTCCCGGTTTTCGCTCGAGGACAGAAACGCGGCCCGGAAGACCGCCGCCGAACAGATAGGGGCGCTCGACATCCGGCCACCGAATCCGGACGCCGTCACTCGGTTCCTTAGTGGCGGGAACCAGCAGAAAGTCGTTCTGGCCCGGTGGCTGGCAAAAACGGCGCGCGTGTTCATTTTTGACGAACCGACCCTCGGAGTCGATATCGGAGCCAAGGCGGAAATCTATCGATTGATCGAGAATCTCGCGCGAGACGGGGCGGCGGTGATCGTTTCCTCGTCAGACCCCGTCGAACTTGTGGGCATATGTGACCGCATCGCCATAATGATGCGAGGGCGTATGGCCGGCGAACTCAGCGCCACTGACCTGACTGTCGACGGACTTGTCGCCGCGACAACAGGCGCCGCGGATGTCGGGACACTCGCCGATGCCGTCGCATAGCAGCGCTTCGGTCCGGTTTTCCCCGAACCTGACCGGCTACATTCCGTTGACCATATTTCTGGGCGTGCTCGTCTACATCAGCCTGAACGCGCCGAATTTCGTGACCATGCGGAATCTGGAGCTTGTACTGATGCAAAGCCTGCCCGTGGTTCTGGTCTGCGCCGGTCTTGCCGCCGTCGTAATGGCCGGCGGTGACGATGTCGTATCGGGCGGCATCGACCTCTCAATTCCGGCGACCGCCGTTCTAAGCGCAGGGGTAACGGCGCAGATGCTGACGGCTGGCTGGCCGCTGGCGCTCTGCTCCGCCGCCGCGCTGGCCGCATGCCTCGTCGTGGGAGCGGTAAACGCCCTATTGGTCACGCGCATGGGCATGACGCCGCTCCTTGCCACGCTAGCGATGTTCGTGGCCGTGGTGGGCGTCAACAACGTCATCACGGAAAGCAGGCGGATCAATGTGGACCACACCTGGATTGTCGCGCTGCGGAGTCAGGACGTTGTCGGCGTTCCCTTAGGCATCACGCTAACCGCTGCCATCGTCACATTAATTTTTTTCCTGCTTCATCTGACACGGTTCGGCCTGGGTCTGCAGGCGGTGGGCGGCAGCCGCGATGCGGCGGAAACATCTGGCCTGAACGTTTCCCGGCTTTTTGCGATGAGCTTTGTCGTGGCCGCGCTTACCGGGTTCCTATGTGGCTTTTTTCTTTTGGCGCGCGGAGCGGGAAGCTCTCCCGGCGTGCAGGACAACCTGATGCTGGAAATGGTGCTCGCGACCTTTGTCGGAGCGGCTTTCTCGCCAAGACGTGTGGTGACGCTGTGGGGCGCGGTCCTGGGAGCCGTGCTGGTCACCGCGATTTCGATAGGCTTCAAATCGATGGGTGTGAACGTATTCTGGACCGGCCTGATCAAGGGTTCGCTCATCGTGGTCGTTGTAGCCCTCGCCGCCGTTTCAAATAGGGTGCGTTGATATGACAACCACGTTGACCGGAAGCGCTTCTGTGGGCAATGCCATAATGCGCTTCGGCTTTCTGATCGTGTTCCTGGCTTTCTTCGTCCTTTTCGCCGCCTGGAATCCGGTGTTCCTGCAAGGCGGCAACCTGTCGAACATTATCGAAGGATCCGCCGTTCTGATGATTGTGGCGCTGGGCATGACGCTGATCGTGGCAACGGGCGGAATTGATCTAAGTGTCGGCATAGCGCTGGATTTTGGCGCGGCTTTCGCGGTCGTCGCCATGAAGTCCTATGGAATGGACTGGTTTGGAGCCATGTGCGCCGGTCTGATCGGTGGCTCCGTCGTCGGCATATTCAATTCCGTTCTTGTTGTCGGCCTGGGGATCTCCCCTTTCCTCGCAACTCTAAGCACGTTCTTTATCGGTTCGTCAGTCCAGCGGATTTTCACCAATGGTGGCGGCCCGATATCACATCGCCGCATGCCAGAGGAATTCCGCAATCTGGCGCTTGGCGACATATATGGGATTCCGACCGAGGCTGTTGTCGCGTTCGGGTTGACCGTCATCTATTTCCTGATCCTCGAACGTTCGATCTGGGGACGCCGGATCCACGCGATGGGTATGCAGAGATCGGCAGCCATCGTGGCGGGGATCCGGGTCAATCGTATCCTGATCACCTGCTACGTGGTCGTCGGCGTGACCTGTGCCGTCGGCGGCCTCATCGCCGCCGCGAATATTCGCATGTTCACGCCACTATCGGGCTTCTCGTACCTTCTTGACGCAATTGCCGCCGTATTCATCGGCGCCGCGCTGCATCCAAGGGGACGTCCGAACGTGCCCGGCACCGTGCTTGGCGTTCTTTTCCTGGGGATGGTTGCGAACGGACTCAACCTGATGGGCCTGAACTTCAATACCAAGGATGCGCTTCAGGGCATAATCCTCGTGTCCGCACTCGCGCTTGCCGTAGCGCAGCAAAAAATGCGGCGATCCTGAGCGTCAATTCCCGCGCGTTCCGGGCGGAGATCCCGTTCGGTCCCGCCTTCAGCCGCCCTCACCGGGCTTGCCGGAAAAGTACTTTTCCAGCTTTCCTTCCTCGCCCTCGCGTTCCTCAGCCATCGGCAAGGGATCCTTCTTGGTGATGATAACCGGCCAGAGTTCAGAATATTTCCGGTTGAACTCCACCCATTGCTCCGTTTCCGGCTCCGTATCCGGCAGAATCGCCTCAACGGGACACTCCGGTTCGCAAACACCGCAATCGATGCATTCGTCCGGATGAATCACGAGCATGTTCTCGCCTTCATAGAAGCAGTCCACCGGACAAACCTCCACGCAATCCGTGTATTTACACCCAATGCAGCGATCGTTGACGATATAGGTCATGAGAGAATCCGTTTCGGTACGACAGCTTAGCTAGGTAAGCGCAAAACCTCAATCAAGGTTCGCCAATTTAAGCTGTGCGGCAATTCGGCGCTCTTTTCGATTCGGCCGCCCGGATGAGGGTTCCGGCCGGGCGGCCGTCTTACCGCGTGACCGTGCCAGATCTTCGTATAGAGCCAGCGCTTCGGCAGACGGACCACGCCGGTCAGTGAGGGCGACGACGCGAACCACCCTTAGGCCCTTACCCTGCCTGAAAGCCAGAACATCTCCGATCCCGACAGCGAAGGACGGTTTCAGCACACGTCTGGAATTCACCCTGACATGACCACCCGAAACCGCTTTGGCGGCATTTGTCCGCGTCTTGAAGTGGCGGGACTGCCATAGCCACTTGTCAATGCGGATCTTTTGGTGTGGTTCGTTCACTTCGGTTCCTGTCCCTGAGCTTTAGAAGCACGGAAAATGGATTGTCCGGATCGATCACGGTTCCTTTCCCGGGAGGTCTTGGGGAATCCGTCGCCCCTCTCGGCTTACCTTTCCGCCGAGGCCGTTTTTCGCCCGCGTCACTCACCCTGGCCGTTGTGGGACCACTCCCCTTGCGCTGGCCCCGCGCCTTCCCGCGCCATGTGAAGGTGAAATAGGTTTCCAAAGCGGGCTCTTCCGGTTTCCGCGCAACAGGCGACCCTGCCTCGGTGGCGGCGCCCCCGTCAGCGGCCTCCTCTTCGGCAACGTTCATTGGCCCGGGATCCGCGGCCGACCCACCGATCGGCTCCCCGTTTCCGTTTCGACTGACGGCCATGGAATCATCTCCGGCAAGCGCCGGACCGATCGGGGGCGCGGGTCGTCCCTCCGATACATTCATCCCGACGGAATCACTACGGCCATCCAGTAAATCTTCCGAAGCGACGCCACCAACGGCATTTACGGCCCGCTCACGCGTCGCCCTCGCCGCGATGTATCCGAGCCCCCGCATAAGGTCGGCGAACTGTTCCAGCGTCATTCCGGTTATGGATAGCATTGCCGGATTCGCCTCAAATCCGGTCCGGCTGTCCTCGACCCGCAATAGATCGGCGAGGCGCTCCAGCATATCGACGCGGACGGCGCGCTGACCGGTGACCCGATATCCAGCCATGGTGAGCTGCGCGTCACCCTGCGGAAAGCCGGCCGCGGGAATGGTGACCAAACCCGGAGTCGGACTTTCGGGAAATTCCCCATAACCCTGTGACAACCCCCACAGCACCAGCCTAAGCCGTGTTGGCGCCGGCTTCAGCAATGCCGGAATGAACACCGTGAACTGCCCGAACCGGACACCATGCCTGCGGAGCTGCCCGCGGGCGTCCTGATCCAGATCCCTTACCTCGCCCGCCACATCATCCCGACGGATGACGCCAAAACTTTCGATCAGCCGGAAGGCGAAACCGCGCGCGAGTCCTGTGAGAGTCTCGTCCTTACGCAGTTCAAGCAACGGTTCGAACAACGTGTCCACACGGCGGCTTACGAAATGCCGCAGCCTCCGTTCCACCTTCTCCACGACTTCAGGCCCGGCCTCCTCATCGACAAAGGCCGCGACCTGCGGCGCCATTGGCTCATGCCCGGCAACCAGCTTACCGACCGCGTGCCCGCCCCACATAAGCCCGCCCTGATCAGTGAAATCCATTTCGGTGTCCGGAGAATTGTACAAACGGTCGGCGCGCAGGCTGAACTCGGGCCTCAAAGCCCGCAGCGCCGCCGTCCGTAGGGTCCGCACCTGCTCCGGCGTGGCGGACGCATCCTGAGTGAACCTGAACCCGTCCAGTCGACCGACGAACTGGCCCTCGACCGAGACTTCGCCCCTGTCATTCACTTCGGCCAACATGGCCTCCTTCTGCTTGAGCCGCCGGAGCAGGACACTCGTGCGGCGGTCGACAAAGCGCCTCGTCAATGCGCCGTGCAGCGCATCCGACAGACGGTCTTCTACAGCGTGCGTCAAGCCCCGCCAATGGCTTTCGTCATTGACCCAACCCTTTCGCTGCGCGACGTATGTCCATGTACGAATGCATGCCAGTCGCCTGGAAAGCGTATCGATGTCGCCGTCGGTGCGGTCGATTCGATTTACCTGTCCAGCCAGCCAGTCGTCAGGAACACGACCATGCTCACGCAGGAAACAGAAAATGCGCTCGAGAAGGCCAGTATGCTCGGCATGGCTGATACCACGGAAATCCGGGATCCGGCACACTTCCCAAAGCAGTTTGACCGCGTGGGCACCCGTTACCTCCCTGCGGAGATACGGCAGTTCCGCGAGCCCTTTAAGGGCAAGCAGATCTTCGGCTTCCCGTGTCCGTGTCAGCAGCATGTCATCGGAACCGATCTCCAGAGTAGCGATCAATCGATCGACGGTTCCGAAGTCGAGTTCCGAATTGCGCCACTGGAGCTTGCGGATAGGCGCGAACCGACTGTTGACGATGGCTTCGGCCACATGATCGTCCAGTGCGGCGGCTCCACCGGTCACCCCGAAAGTGCCGTCGTTTACATATCTTCCCGCCCTGCCCGCGATCTGGGCCAGCTCATCGGGCCTGAGCGGCCGCAACCTACGTCCATCGAACTTACTGAGCGAAGAAAAGGCGACATGGTTTATGTCAAGGTTCAACCCCACTCCGATGGCGTCGGTGGCGACAAGATGATCGACATCTCCATTCTGGTACATCTCGACCTGCGCGTTGCGCGTCCTGGGACTGAGCGCCCCCATGACCACGGCGGCACCGCCCTTCTGGCGACGCAGGAGTTCAGCGACCGCGTACACCTGATCCACGGAAAACCCGACAATGGCGGATCGCGGGACCATCCGGCTGATCTTGCGCGGACCCGTGTAGGTCAATGTCGAAAACCTCTGTTTCCTTTCGAACCGGGCACCCGGAACCAAGGCGGCGATCGCTCCCCGCATCGTATCCGATCCCAGCAACATGGTTTCCCGAAGCCCCCGGAAACGAAGCAGCCGGTCGGTGAACACATGGCCACGCTCGGGGTCGGAGCACATCTGGATTTCATCGATGCCAATGAAATCCACCGCGAGCCCCTCCGGCATCGCTTCAGCCGTACACACCCAGTAACGCGCACGGTCGGGCACCACGCGTTCCTCGCCGGTGACAAGCGCGACAACCGACTGCCCCCGCAGCGCGACGATCCGCTCATAGACCTCGCGGGCCAGCAGACGAAGCGGCAGGCCAATCACTCCGGTGCGGTGGCCGAGCATTCGCTCAATGGCGTATCGGGTCTTGCCGGTATTGGTAGG
This sequence comes from Rhodobacter sp., assembly GCA_026708635.1. Classification (GTDB taxonomy): domain Bacteria; phylum Pseudomonadota; class Alphaproteobacteria; order Rhodobacterales; family Rhodobacteraceae; genus JAPOUP01. The sequence goes on along the minus strand of JAPOUP010000165.1, from coordinate 4,486 downwards.
GCCAAGAACGGCAATGATACGCTCCTGATCCTTGGCCGTTCCGACTGACTTCAGCACTTGCAAACCCTGTCTTTCAACACACGCATACCGTTGCGGCGGCTCATGCAGCCCAACGACGCTGTCTGTAGGTCGCGACAAAACGGATGACCATCCAAGAGTTCCCGCACGGGACGGGGGACGGGAGTCACCCGTCCCCACCCGTCCGCGCGGAGGCCATGGCCAAGCCATCGGGAGGCCATACCTGTCCGGTCAAACGATGATTCAGGAGCAGACAAAATGCATGGGTGCGGCTCACTCAATCTCCTTGAGCGCAATCGCCGTCGCCGTTCCGCATTCCGCGCCAGATCCCCGACCGCTTCCATTCCGAATCGCTTATCTGGCTTGGTATCAGAGCCGCTGTCCGTCAAGGAGACTTTCAAGCGCCTCCATCCCATGCTCCAGCCCGGGATAGTGCGGATGCACGGCGCGCACCATCTCCAGGACCTCCAGCGCCTCGTCCACCATATCCAGATGCTGAAGGATTGTGGCCATTCCCATCATGGCCCCGAAATGCCGGGAATTCAGCGACAGCGCCCGGCCGATGTCACTGATTGCCGGGCCGTACATCTCCATATGAAACAGCGCGCTCGCACGGGTGTACCAGCCTTCGGCAAAGTCGGGTGCGTGGTCGGTCAAGGCCGTCAGGTGTTCCAGGGCGATATCGTGCCTGCCATCGCGAATGGCCTCCCGCCCCCTCTTAAGCAGCATATCCATGGCTGCCGAACCCGATTTCGACCACTCCCTCACGATCTGCCGTTCGAGCTTTTCCCAGTCCTTTGTCCCGGGATCCGCGAGCCGGTCCAGCATGAGCTCGACCTCCGCCATCTCCGCAACCGCCGGACGCGCGAGCCCAAGGACCAGGACGCAGGCCATAAAAACGGCTTTGCAAATGCTTGGATAGACACGCATAACCTCCCTTATAGCAGACCGAACCGGGAACGCGAGTCCCCTGGGCTGCGCGTTAGGGGAGTCCCGGGCGATGAGCGACATAATTGAAAGCGCCGTTCGGACGCTTTCGGAGAGAATCAGGAGCCGCGACTTTGACAGTGTCGCCAAGTTCGCGATCAAGGACGAGGGTTCCATAATTGTCGACGGCGCGGGAGCGCGGGCGGGCGCGGGTGACGCGGAAGTGACGCTAGCGGCTGACGCGGAAACTTTCAGGGCGATTCTTCGGGGTGACCTGAGTCCCACGGCGGCATTCATGAAAGGCGCGCTGACCGTGGACGGTGATATGTCGGTTGCCATTCGTCTCGGATCGGCGATTTCGTAGCGATGAAAAACACGGCCGCACCCTTCTACAGGGAGGCGGCGCGGGGCCCTGACCGCGCCGAGGCCAGATGGGTCAGGGCGCCGGACGGGGTGCGGCTTCGCATCGCTATCTGGCCCGAAGGCGACAGGGGAACCGTGCTCCTGTTTCCCGGACGAACGGAATATGTGGAGAAATACGGCCCGGCCGCCGCGCGGCTCCGAGCGCGAGGCTTTGCCACCGCGTCGGTCGACTGGCGGGGCCAGGGGCTGGCCGAGCGTCCGCTTCCTGACCGCGGAACCGGGCACGTATCCAGGTTCACGGACTATCAGATGGATGTGGCGGCTACGCTGACGACCGTGCGTGAGATCGGTCTACCGTATCCATACTATCTTCTGGCCCATTCGATGGGAGGCTGCATCGGGCTGCGATCGATGGTCGAGGGGCTTGACGTGAGAGCCGCGGTGTTTTCCGCACCGATGTGGGGAATCGCGATACTCGACATGCTAAGGCCGTTCGCGTGGACACTCGCACTGGCCGCTCGGGCGCTGCGGTTCGGACATATGTATTCGCCCGGAACCAGCCCCCAAAACCATTTGGGGGAGGTTTCATTCGAGAAAAACCTTCTGACCACGGATCCGCAGATGTACGCCTTCATGCGGAATCAGCTCGCGTCGCACCCGGATCTCGCGCTTGGGGGTCCAAGTCTGCACTGGCTTCATGAAGCCCTAAATGAGTGCCGGGCTCTGGCCCGGGCGGCTTCACCGCAGGTTCCCGCCGTAACGTTCCTCGGTAGCGGCGACCATGTGATCGACCCAAGCCGCATTCATCGCCGCATGGCCAGCTGGCCGAACGGTCGCCTCGTGGTCTTGCGTGGGGCGAAACACGAGCCAATGATGGAGACACCAGCGCACCGGAATAGATTTTACACGGAAGTCACGCGACATTTCGAGCTATTTCCCTGACCGGAAGCGATATCGGTGGGGATAATCGCAAATCCGCTTCAGGGTCCCAGATTTCAGACGTCCTGACCTCGACAGTTGCGTTCACAAGGATTCATGGGCCCCTTTCGCCGGGTTCGGCTCCCCTCTTCGGCAAGTTGGCGGTAACTGACGGTGTGATTTCAGGTCGGGTTGAACGGATAGGGTACCGCCGGTATATTCGCGGGATGTCCGGAGAGCGGGAGCTTTCATGCGCTTTGAGCCCAATATCACATTCGATGCCGACCTCGCTGGAGGCGCCGATTTCGGTGGCCTGCCGGAATGGGACCTCAGCGATCTCTATAAATCACCGGACGCCCCGGAACTTGCACGGGATCTCGATTGGCATGAAAGAGCCTGTGCGGAGTTCGCGTCCGAATTCGAAGGAAAGCTCGCGGGACTCAACGCGGAGCAACTTCTGGAATGCGTATTGCGCCGCGAGAGGATCGAGATGGTGGAAGGCCGCATCATGTCCTTTGCGGCCCTGCGTCACCATCAACTTTCCACCGATCCGGACCGCGCCAAGTTCCTGTCCGACTGCCAGAACAGGATTACCTCGTCATCCGCCTCACTCGTGTTTTTCCCGCTGGAGATCAATCGGGTCGAGGAAGACGCGCTTGACGCCCTGTTTCACTCGAATGCGGCGCTTGCCCGCTACCGTACCGTATTCGACCGGTTACGGGCCAGGCGTCCGCACCAGCTTTCCGACGAACTGGAACGATTCCTCCACGACAGGTCGGTCGTTGGATCGTCGGCATGGATCCGGCTGTTTGACGAAACCATCGCCGCGCTTCAGTTCTCGATTGACGGCGAGACATTCAATCTCGAGGGAGCGCTGAATTTCCTGACAGATCATGACCGCGACAGGCGTGAGACCGCGGCCCGTGAACTAGCCCGGGTGTTCGGTGATCACGTGAAGCTGTTCGCGCGCGTGCACAATACACTCGCCAAGGAAAAGGAGGTTGAAGACAGGTGGCGCAGGATGCCAACCCCGCAGACCGGACGTCATCTCAGCAACCATGTCGAACCCGAGGTGGTCGAAGCCCTTCGCAACGCCGTCGTCTCTTCCTACCCAATGCTCTCGCACCGATATTACGAGCTCAAGCGCAAATGGATGGGACTTGACGCGCTGCAGATCTGGGATCGGAACGCACCACTTCCCATAGAGCGGGAAGAGACCGTTCCATGGCAACGGGCACGAGATATCGTCCTACGGGCCTACAGCGATTTCGACCCCAGAATTGCCGCGGTCGCGGAACGGTTTTTCCAGAAGGGCTGGATTGACGCGGGCGTCAAACCCGGAAAGGCCGCCGGCGCCTTCGCCCATCCGACCGTGACCGACGTGCATCCCTACATCATGCTAAATTACCTTGGCAAACCCCGTGACGTGATGACGCTCGCCCACGAGCTGGGTCACGGCGTCCACCAGGTTCTTGCCGCGGCTCAGGGAGAGTTTCTGGCATCGACTCCACTTACGCTCGCGGAGACTGCGTCAGTGTTCGGCGAAATGCTGACGTTCCGCAGGCTGCTCGATGACGCATCCACGGACAGCGAGCGCAAGGTCCTGCTTGCCGGGAAGGTCGAGGATATGATCAACACGGTCATGCGTCAGATTGCCTTCTACGATTTCGAATGCAGGCTGCACGAGGCACGGCGGGAGGGTGAGCTCAAGCCAGAGGATATCAACGCGCTCTGGATGGGCGTCCAGACCGACTCCCTCGGGCCGGCTTTTGAATTCATGAAAGGCTACGAAACCTTCTGGGCCTACGTTCCACATTTCATTCACGCCCCGTTCTACGTCTACGCCTACGCGTTCGGTGACGGCCTTGTGAGCGCACTTTACGCGGTCTATCGGGAGGGTGACCCTGGATTTAAGCAGATGTATTTCGAAATGCTGCAGGCGGGCGGTTCCAGACATCATGGAGAGCTGCTTGCGCCATTCGGGCTTGACGCGTCCGATCCGGCGTTCTGGAACAAGGGTCTTTCGATGATATCCGGATTCATCGACGAGCTTGAGGCAATGGAAACCTGACACTCCATCGGTGACGGCGCCCCGCGACGGTCAAGGGAACATCCATGGCGCGGACAGAGAAAGTCTCCCGAACCGGTTCCGGTTGGTTTCCCCGGATATCAGGTATCCCCGCCTCACTCACGCCCCTGCCGCAGGGAGCGGCGGTCTCCCCCGGTTTCTCCCGTTTGTCCGGCTTTATGACCTTACATA
>JAPOUP010000090.1 GCA_026708635.1 Rhodobacter sp. | reverse complement strand
TTCCGTGCGCTATCTTGGGACGCATGGTAAAACAGTCATGGTCGGAATGACGCACAATGGCGAGTCGTCAAGCTATCAGCCTGCCGACTTCGCCGCGCTCGCGCAAGGCATGATCGGCTCCAAAATGGGCGATACCGTCCTTGGCCGCGACATTCCCTGGATGGTGGATCTATACCGACAGGGTCGGCTGAAGCTAGATGAACTTGTCTCCAGGCGCTGGCCTCTGGACGAGATAAACGATGCCATTGCCGATACCCGGACAGGCGCGGCGAAGCGCAATGTGATCATATTCCGGAATCGGGCTGCCCTTTTCTAGGGTAACCGGCGGCCACTTCGGCTCCGTTCGAGGCCGGGCGGTGACCTGACCTATCCCATCGGACGCCATCACATTGTGTTCCGTGCGGAGTGCTACGCTATGGCCATGCCGATAACCCTGTGACCGCAGCCGCGGCGCGCGTGCCATTGAGCTGCCGCGGCGACGTGCGCCACCCGGAACCTCGCCGTAAATTCGCCGATCCGGTTTCCTGAAGTCGTTCCAGGCTCTCCAGGTTGCTCGCAACGCCCGCAGCGTAGCCGGCCCGGCCTGAGAATAACCGCGGGGCCCTCGGTCAAGGCCAGGTGAAACCGCGGCCTCCTGCCCTGTTCCACCGAGGCCATCCATGAACCTTGCGTGAATGGCGCGCGGCTATGGGTCCTCCCCCGTCCACAAACGTATTCTCTCAGTCCGGTCACGACCGCGAACCGACCGGTCCACCAGCCGCGCTCCAATTGCCTTACGGAAAACGCCCCGGACCTCGCACCTGAGAACCGGGAGGACAGCAACCTCTGGACCCGGCCGATAAACGGTGATTGTCTCACCCGTGATGAACCCTAACCATTCCTGAAGCGTGATGGCGTCATGAAGTTAATCGATCTCGATATCATCGTAACGGCCCCGCCCGCACCTAGCTGGGGCGGCCGCTACTGGATTTTGGTGAAGGTCACGACAGACACGGACATCACCGGCTGGGGAGAATGCTATGCCTCATCAGTAGGACCGTCAGCGATGAAGGCCGTCATCAAGGATGTGTTCGAGCGGCATATGGCGGACGCGAATCCGGAAGACTTGGAGCGAATGTTCCGCCGCGTCTATTCCAGCGGTTTCACCCAACGCCCGGATCTGACAGTGATGGGCGCATTCTCAGGACTTGAGATAGCATGCTGGGACATTCTGGGTAAAGACCGCGACCGACCTGTCTGGGCCCTGATCGGCAGCCGGATGAACGACAGAATCCGCGCTTATTCCTATCTCTATCCACTTGAGCGGCACAGACAGCCAGAATTCTGGACCTCTCCGGTTACCGCTGCCGAAAGCGCCGCCGAACTCATAGAGCGGGGTTACACCGCCGTCAAGTTCGACCCGGCCGGTCCCTACACAATTCGTGGCGGACATCAGCCGGCAATGTCGGATATTTCAACATCCGTCGCGTTCTGCGAAACGATACGCTCCACCGTAGGTGACAGGGCAGACATTCTGTTCGGCACCCACGGACAGTTCAGCACTGGCGGCGCCATCCGTCTGGGCAAGGCCCTGGAACCGTTTCAGCCGCTGTGGTTCGAGGAACCTATACCACCGGACAATCTACTGGAATTCGCTCAAGTGGCCCGCGCTGTCAATATTCCCCTCGCGACAGGTGAACGGCTGACTACCAAGGCGGAATTCGCCGTTCTGCTCCGGACCGCCGGTGCCGCGATCCTTCAACCAGCGCTCGGGCGATGTGGCGGAATCTGGGAAACCCGAAAGATCGCGGCGCTGGCGGAAGCGTTCAACGCGCAACTGGCGCCGCATCTATACGCCGGTCCCGTCGAATGGGCAGCCAATATCCACCTGAGCGTCTCAACTCCGAATTTCCTGATCGCCGAAACCATTGAAACCGAATTCCATGACCGGCTGATCGGCGGCACGATAAGGGTGGACAATGGGTTCGTACCGGCCCCCGAAGGCCCGGGGCCCGGAATCGAGGTGAACGAGGAGTTGGCCCGATCGCATCCCTATACCGGCGACAGGCTGCATCTGGAGATGCAGGAGGCTCCCTGCAACTATCGACGCGGAAATGTATTTTAAGGCGGCGTACCCAAGCTGGTAGCTCGGGCCGATTCCGGGAAAGGGCCTGCTACGTAGCGAGAAAGCCATTGTCGCGAGGCGGCGCCAAGACGAACGGTTCCGCATCGGAACACACGAGGCTCTATTCCGCGGCCATGAAGGCACGGTAATCCTCCGCTACCGCTTCCGCGGCGGTGGCCAAAAGCCTTCGCCCGAGTTCCGGCGTCGCGAGGGCGGAATGCGATCCGACCCGGCCATCCGGAAATTCCGCACGATGTTCTTCGGGCGGACCGTGTCTGTCTCCTGAATGAGCGGCGATGTATTCGACTGAGAGCGCCTTGGGCTCGATATCCGCGTCGGAGTGGCTGACCCTGCGGATCAGGGATTGGGTTATCGCGACCTCGGAAGGTGTCGCGTGCAGACCTTCCCAGCCACCGAAAAATTCGTTCCTAAGCTCGTTTACCCCATCAAAGTCCCACCAGCTGCGCATACATATTGCCTCAGGCGGCAAGGCCGCGACGGCGCTCCTGAGCGGGTCAAGATTCGCCCCGTGTCCGTTCAGGAGGTAGACGCGGGTGAAACCCTGTCCATACAATTCCAGCAGAATCCCGCGAGCCAAGGCTTCGAACAGGTCAGCTTCGATTGAAACCGTTCCCGGGAATCCCGTATTGAACGGGGCCGGCGCATAGGCAAGCGGCGGAGCGACAAGCGCCCCTGTCCGTTCCGCGGCCGAGAGCGCGATTGCCTCCGCACATGCCGTATCCGTCCCGATCAGCCCGATCGGACCATGCTGCTCGGTGGAACCGCAGGGAAGGAAGATCCCTTGAGTGCGGTCCAGGTACTCCGCAACCTCATACCATGTACGCTCAGCGAGCTTCATCTAGGCGACGGACCGGTTCCGGAGGGTCGGGAGAAAAAGCCGCGGACATCTGTATGCGGCGGGGAGTGCCCGCAAGCGCCCCCGCCAGAAGCCCAATACCGATCAAAGCCCCCATTTCGCCCTGGCTTCATCGAAGAAACCCTTGGCCTGTTTCACCTTAACCCAGTTGTTGACGTAGTTTATCCAGACCTGATCGTCCTGTGGCAGCAGCATGGCGATGGGTGAAGGTGCCCGGGGCTCGGTATTCGGAACCTGCACCACGCCATGCTTCGCCTTGAGCGTCGCGCCTTCGATATTCGAGGTAACGAACACATCCGCGCGACCCGCGAGCACCTCCTGAAATCCACGTGCGGGAGCCTCTACAACCTTGATGTCCGCATCCGGAAACCACTCGCGCACCAGCGCCTCGAATGTGGTTCCAAGCGTTGTCGCGACCCTGACGCCAGGATTATTGATCGAATCGTAGCCGTCATAGCTGTCGGCCTTGTCCGGCGTCGTAAACGGCATGATCTCAACCGCGATGTAGCTTTCCGAGAATCCCGCGACCTTCATTCGGGGCGGGCTGATCGAGGCTGAGCCGGTCATATGATACTTTCCCGCAACCACACCGTTCACCAGCGTCTTCCAGTCGGCCGGCACGAACTCCACCTCAACACCGAGATCCCCAGCGAGTTCCATCGCTACATCGATGTCAAATCCCTTATAGCCGTTCGTGGCCGGATCACGTACGGACATAGGATTCCAGTCACCGGTGGTCCCGAACTTGAGGACTCCGGAGTCGAGAATCCGGTTCAGCGCAGATTGCGCGTTTCCAACGGTGGCCAGACACATGCTTACGGCGACCGCCGCGACGGCGCGTTTCCAGTGAATCATCTCGTTCTCCCATTTGACCGCGCCTGGTGGCTCGGTATCTTGACGCTTGAATCTGATATAATTTTATCGCTAACCTCAAGGGCATTGTTTACGCGGCGGGATTTTCGGGAGAACGGGGATAGGCATGGATACCGGCGCTGCCATTGAAATGATCGGCGTAAACAAGTGGTTCGGCGATTTCCACGTTCTCAAGGACGTGAGCATGTCAGTGAATCCGGGTGAACGTGTCGTGATCTGCGGGCCATCCGGCTCCGGCAAGTCGACCGTGGTACGGTGCGTCTGCCGGCTTGAGACCCACCAAAAAGGAGTGATACGGGTCGATGGAACGGAACTGACCGACGATCCGGGTTCCGTGGCGGCGATCCGATCCGAAGTCGGAATGGTTTTCCAGCAGTTCAACCTGTTTCCGCATCTAACGGTCCTCCAGAATCTCATGCTCGGCCCGACTAAGGCGCGGGGACTGTCACGGCTGGAAGCCGAGGAGCGGGCACGTATGTACCTTGAGCGCGTGAAAATCCCTGAGCAGGCCGGGAAACGTCCGGCCCAATTGTCCGGGGGCCAGCAGCAGCGTGTCGCGATCGCGCGCTCCCTTTGCATGGAACCCAAGGTAATGCTCTTTGACGAGCCGACGTCAGCCCTTGATCCCGAAATGATCGCGGAAGTGCTCGATGCAATGGTGGAACTGGCCGAGGAGGGAATGACAATGGTGGTCGTCACGCACGAGATGGGATTCGCGCGGGAAGTGGCGGACCAAATGGTATTCATGGACGCCGGTGAGATCGTCGAGACGGGAAGTCCCGCCGAGTTCTTCGAGACACCTAAGTCCCACAGGTGCCAGACTTTCCTGAACCAGATCCTTCGTCACTGACCAAAGCCATTCCCGGAAATGCTCCACATCCACCCAACACGCTGTCCCGTCATGGCGCGAACTCGGAAACGCGGAAACACGGCCCTGATCCAGCCTTGGGTTACAGACAGTCTGATTTACGCGGAGGAACGTGACAGAGGCTTCCGAAACCCGCTCCCGCCGCAGGCGCTACGGCGACGGTCGGGGAATTCGCGTCCGGCATCAGGTTCCCGACAGATCGCATCCGAAAGACTGGAATCCACATGAAAAACAGGAAGACGTGTCTTGGGCCCTCCACCGGGAAAGGCGACCATCCAGCTCCCCCGCCCGCAAGATGGCGGAGATGGCTCTCCAGCGCGAACGAATGCCATCAATCCCTTCGCGCGGCTCCCGTGCTCAGGTTCAGGGCAAACCTTACCGGAGGCATTCAGGCCTTTCGTTTGCTGGCTGTCTGCGCACCGCTGTTACTGGTTTCCGGATGTTCATCGTCCACGGCCTGGGGTTGGTATGTGATCGATCCACGCACGGAAAGTGGCTGGACGAACGTCAAGTTTCTCTTTAGCGGGATGGGATCGACGATCCTGATTTCCTTGATCGCCGCCGCGCTTTCGATCACGATCGGGCTGATCGTCGCACTGCCCGGCCTTTCGGATCGCTGGCACTTTAGAATCATCAACCGCGTCTACGTGGAGTTCATCCGCTCCATACCCCTGCTTCCGATGCTGTTTTGGGTATTCTACGGCCTGCCGATTATCTTCCGCTCCATGGGCCTAGACATTCCCATCGATCCGTTCTGGGGCGCGATTATCACACTTGCGGTTTCCGACAGCGCGTTCACCGCCGAGATCTATAGGGCGGGTATCCAGTCGGTTGCGAGGGGCCAATCCGAAGCGGCCCAGACGATAGGTCTCAACTATGCGCAGACAATGCGATACGTGGTGCTGCCGCAGGCTATACGCCGCATTCTGCCGCCACTCGCCAACCAGTTCATCTATATTGTCAAGATGAGCGCGTTCGCCAGTGTCATCGGGATGCAGGAGCTCACACGGCACGCCAACGAACTGGTTGTAACCGAATATCGCCCTCTTGAAATCTATTCACTCCTGATTCTGGAATATCTCATTCTCGTCCTGCTGATAAGCGCGGGCGTCCGGTGGCTCGAGCGCCGTATGGGTTCCGACGAGAGAATCTGACGTTCTTTATTGCCTGAAAGCCGTTGGCCCGGCGAACGGAACGCTCGCCGGAATTTTCGATTTACGGATCGTCCGAAACCGTCCGGTCAAACCTATCGGCATGCGAAAGCGGCAAAGACCGGAGTGATTTCCCGCATCATTCGCTCGAAGCGCTCGGAACCGCGGTAGCCACCCGGTCCCGGGCTTCGAACGTCCTCAGCCGCTGATCCAGGCGTTTACGGTATCTGGATTGTCCGCGATCCACTCTTCGGCGACCTCTTGAGGATCACGTTTGTTCTCGAACATCTCGACGATCCACGTATTGACCTCGTCACCGGTAAACTGGATGTTTTTCAGCATCGTCGCGGCGGCTGGATTACGGTCCCACAGAGACTTGGAGAAGGCGACGAAAATGTCGTTCGGAGCGATGACACACTCGAAATGGGAAACTTCCAGCCAGTTCTCGGCATCGAGATCAACTTCCTCGCAGCCGTCAAAACGCTCGGGTTCCTCAAGAGCCGTCAGATCGAACTGAACGTGCAGCGCTTCCGGAGTCCAGTAATAGAAAAGCTGAGGCTCTGAGGATGCATAGGCGGCCGCGAGACCCGCCTTGAACGTATCGGCGGATACGATATTTGGCTCCCATAGACCGTCGAGGCCGTAGGACTTGAATTTGATTTGCCAGCGCTTGGTTGAGGCCCAGGTCACGTCCCCGGCCCAGTACTCACCGAGACCGTCGCCATCGGTATCGAACATCGCGGCGATTTCCGGATTTCTCAGATCCTCTATGGACCGAACCCTGTCAGCCATGTAGGTCGGCACGTAGATGTTCGAGGTGCCCTTGTAGGGGCTGTTATGATCGACGGTTTGCTTGTCCTCGATGTATTCGTCCCAAGCGGACTGCCAGTTGGGCATCCACATGTCCGGATGAACGTCAACCGATCCGTCACCCTTATCCATGCCGGCATAGATGACTGGCTGCTGGTTCATGCCCGTCAGGACTTCAGCTTCGGACTCCATCGGCCCGTTGATTATCGCCGTAACCACATGCGCAATCGCTCGGGCACCGTTCCAGCTGGGCTCCGCGACAGTCACCTTTTCCTGCGCTGAAACTGCGGACGACGCGAGCGAGACGCCGATCGCGACTGTGTGAAGAAGGTATCTCATTTTATGTCTCCATATGGGTATTTTTTGGATTCAGATCCGGCTGAATGACATCCGGATTCCCTTCAGGATACGGTCAATCATCATCGCGACAAGTGCGATGGCGATGCCCGCCAGAAGTCCCTTGCCCGCCTGGGCGTCACCCAATGCGGCCGTCACGATGGCACCGAGTCCCTCGGCGCCGATGAATGCCGAGATCGTGGCCATACTGAGCGCCAGCATGATCGTCTGGTTCAGGCCCGCCATGATCGAGGGAATGGCCATCGGCAATTCAACCTTGATCAGCAGCTGGCGTTCCGAAGCACCGAATGCCAGCCCGGCCTCTTTCGTGCTTTCGGGAACCTGCAATATGCCCAGTGCGGTCAGCTTGATCATCGGCGGCATCGCGAAAACGACGGTCGCAAGCACCGCAGGAGGCTGCGAAATCCCGAAAAAAGCCACCGCGGGAACCAGATAGCTGAGCGACGGAATCGTCTGCATCACGTCAAGAACCGGTTCGGTGATCCATCTGGCCCATTTGTTTTTGGCCATCCAGATACCGACGGGCAGACCGACAAGGATGCAGAGCGCCGTCGATACCACCACCAGGGCCATCGTCTGCATGGCGACCTGCCAGAGTTCGAATGCTGCCAGGAAGGCAAGGCACGCACCGACGAATACTGTCGTCGCCCTTCCGGTATAGTGCCACGCCAGCGCCAGAAAGAGGAAGGAAATGACGGGCCAGGGCGTTTGCATGAAAAGGATCTCGACCCGGATCAGCGATTGCCTCAGGACGTTGGTCATGGCGTCGAAAATGCCCGCGAAACTCGCGCGGAGATAGTTGATCGAAATGTCGATGGATTCCGCGGAATAGGTGAATATATTGACCCTGCGCCCCTCAACGGGATCCTTTACGGTCCGGACGACCTTGGTCGCGCCGTCACGTCCGGAGGCGATTGCCTCCTCGTCGGGGACCCGGCGATAGATCACGTTCTCAGGCGGGACCAGACGCGCCAATGTCGGGAAGTCGTCGATGAACCAGCAGTCGAACTTCTCCCGCCATCCGGTGGCTACCGCGGTTCGGGCGGTCTCCAGGTCGCGGCCTGTATCCCGAAGCAGTTTGCGCAGTTCGGACCTACGTGAATTCTGCTCCGACGTTCTGTCCCGGATCGCGTCCAGTCGGGCGAACTGGTCCGAAAGATCGTCGTACTCCGCCTGCAGGCCATCGATCAGGCTGGCGGCATCGGCGACTCCGGTGCGCAGCAGCAGCGCATCCGTCTCCTCACCGGCGCGTATCAGGTTTAGGCAAGCGCGCCCATCGAGGCGCAACTGTGTCGCCCTGTAGATGGTAAGCGGCGAAACGATCAGCATGATCAGGCCAGCGAGCAGCAGACGCCGCGGGTCGACACCGCTCGCTATCGTTTGATCAATGCGCCAGCGCGAATACTGTCGATAGTACCAGCGATCCGCTCTGCCGCCAACCCAGAGCCGACCCGCCACCAATAGCACGGCACCCGCGGTGCCGAAATTCCGAATCCATTTCGAATAGCGGTCGATCAACGTCACATTCTCGGCCGCGTTCGCCTGCGCCTCCGCAAGAAGTGGGCTGAACTTGACCACCTGCATTAGGCAGACAATGCCCAGCAGATCGATCGCCAGGGCGATCCAGAACACTAACCAGACACCCCGCAAACCCGCCCAAAGCCATGGAACCGTCAGTGCCCAAGGGTTCACGTGCCACCACGGTAGCGCGTTTTTCTCGATCCTTTCGAATGTGGGCACATAATACGGGACGCCAGATGTCACGAACGCTTGAATGGAACTGACGCGTCCTTCGGCGACGGTATTCGGACTCCCGGTGAGGATCATGCCCCGGCGCTCCCCTGCAACCCATGCAGAAGCGTTGTCTTGTCGACCACGCCAACGACCGCGTCTTCGGTTCTGATAAGAACCGGCCGCGCGGAACGGGTGCTCAGCCCGACAAGGGTATCGAGATCATCGTCCGGGTGCGCGGTCGGATACTGATCCGCCCCGTCAACCGGCCCGTTGAGCGCCTCGAACCTCTCGATCGGCATCATGATCTTTCCGGCTGAAACGAGCTTGAGTCGGGAGATACCGGCCACAAAGTCCGCAACATAGTCGTCGGCCGGGGCCGTAACGATATCCTCGGCGGTTCCGATTTGGACGACCTCGCCATCCTTCATGATTCCGATCCGGTCACCCATGCGGATCGCCTCATCCAGGTCGTGGGTAATGAAAACGGTGGTCTTCCTCATATTCGCCGAGAGATTCAGGAATTCGTCCTGCAGGTTACGTCGAATCAGCGGATCGAGTGCCGAAAAGGGCTCGTCCATCAACAGGATATCCGGGTCGGCGGCGAGCGCCCTTGCCAATCCCACTCGCTGCTGCATGCCACCGGAAAGCTCGGACGGCAGCCTGTCACCGTAACCGTGGAGCGAAACGGTCTCAAGCGTGCGGTCGGCGACCCGCGTGCGGCTGAAAGCGTCCATACCCCTGAGCTCCAAGCCGAACGCGATATTGTCCCTTACCGACCTGTGAGGCAAGAGCGCCATATTCTGGAAGACCATTCCGATCCTTGTACCCCGCAGCGCCCGGAGTTCGTCCGCCGCCATTGCGCCGATGTCCTCACCCAGGATCCTGATCGTTCCGGCAGAGGGCTCGATCAGCCGGTTTATGTGACGCACAAGCGTCGACTTTCCCGATCCTGACAAACCCATCAGGCAGAAGATCTCCCCTTCACTGACCGAAAAACTCGCATCCCGGACTCCCACAACCGCACCGTAACGCTCCAGAACCTCGGCCTTGCTGAGACCGCCGGATTGAATCGCCGCCATGGCGTCCACGGCCCGGTCCCCAAAAACCTTCCATACACCTTCCAACTCAACGACGTACCCGGTCATGCGCGCGCTCTCTCGCGCTCCGGATCGAAAAAGGGGAGGTCGCAGACCGTCACGGGCAGGCGCTTCATCCGACCATCGAGCTGACCGACCTCCAGTTTCCTACCGGCATCGGCGAACTCGACCGCGACCCGTGCCATGGCGATCGCGCGCTCCAACATCGGCGATGCCGTCGCGGAGGTCACGACACCTATTGGCCGCTCACCCGAGTATACGGAACTTCCGCTGGCCGGCACCTCTGCGCACTCGAACATCAGTCCCCTCAAAACCCTACGCGGGTCGCGAGCGTTACGCAGGAGCGCCTGCTTGCCGATGAAGTCGCTCTTTTCGAGATTGACGGCAAATCCAAGCCCGGCCTCATGGGCATCGACTCCCGGCGCAAATTCAGCGCCCGATGCCGCGAAGCCCGCCTCGACCCTGAGGATATCGAGCGCGGACCTCCCCATTGGAGCGATACCGAACTCCCTACCGGCCACCATCAGCGCATCCCAAAGCTTCGGGGCGTCCGAAACGGAACAGAATAGCTCATACCCGAGTTCGCCGGTGTAACCTGACCGGGCCAGCATGTAGGGGATTCCGTCACTGTTCCCGACCCGGGCCATGGTGAAGCCGAACCACTTGAGGTCGTCCAGGGAGGGAACCGTCGGCCGGGTGAACGAGATCTTTCGCAGCACGTCCCGCGAGCGGGGGCCCTGCAGCGCCAGGTTGGGCAGCGCGCTGCCCATCCCGTGGATTCGTACCTGATAACCTTCAGTATCCGCGATTCTCCCGAGCACCCGCGAACTCTCCTCGGATCCGCAGCACCAACGGAAGAGTTCGTGTCCAAGACGGAATAACGTGCCGTCATCGATGACCGATCCGGATTCATCGCAGGCTAGCGCATATGTGCCGCGCCAGATGGAGAGCCTGGCGATATCTCTGGTCAGCACCCGTTGCAGAAGGCGTTCCGCATCGGGTCCGATGACATCGTATTTCCTGAGGCTCGACATGTCCTGCAGCGTCACCTTCTCGCGGCAAGCCCAGTACTCACCGATCGTCCCGACCGACGGAAAGGTTACGGGCATCCATAGATCCCGAACCGGGGCGAACTGGCCGGTCAGTTTCGATGTCGCTGGATGAAAAGCGCTTTCGCGAGTGAGTGACATAGCCGCATCTTCTCTTTCCCGATAGGCGATGGCCCGGCGGATCGGTGCGTTGGGGCGATAGATCCGCACATGGACGTCCGTCGGGTTCCAGCCATTGATCGGATCGATGTCATCAGGACAGGCCGTGCTGACGCAGACGAGATCATCCAGAGCCTGCAGCGCAACGTAATCACCGGGACGTGAGCGACTCTCCTCGGTCATAAACCGATGCGAACCTCCATCGATCCAGGTGCTCCAGAAAAAGTTGACCGCGGGCCAGGCCGGGCGATACGCGACACCGAAGGGATCAAGCGCGGCGGAGATGTTTTCCGAGCAGTTCAGATGGCCGGGAAAGCCGCGTTCCTCGTACCCTCTGGCCGTGCACGCCATTCCGAAGGTATCGTGCTGGCCACAGGTATCCTGAACCAGCCGCATCATCGGGCGGAGTTCCCGATCGAAAAACCTGTCCAGCAGTCCCGGCCCGGGATACGCGAAACCTACCATCGTGCGGGTCGCGGTGCCGTCAATTCCCATCTCGACACCGTCGTCCAGCGCGGAGCCCCTCAGTGCCATGAAGTCCGAACACTGCTGACCCTCGACGTCTATGATCTGGACGAATTCCCCGGCGCGTAACTCGTACGCGCGGGCGGTACATCGGCTCACGGTGAACTCATCGCGAATGTCGCCCAGCGGTGGCGGCAAAGGAATACCGGAACCCGAGGACGCCTTCTTGTGCGACACTTCAACCAGACCTATGGAGGCTTCCGAGACGAGCCGCTCTGCATCGACACACCGCAGGATCCAAACCGTACAGCCCGCGCGTGCCTTTAGCGAAACGGGACTTTTGAGCTCGACCGACACGGACAGGAGGGAATCCGGCACGTCACCGCCCTGCCGCTCGAGCCAGCCGAACAGCGCTGCGCTGTTGAAACGGCCGGACGCAACCTTTGAATCCGTTTCAAGACCGAGAAACTGCGGAGAGGGTCGGCCCCTCATATCAAACACCAGCAGATCAAGGAACTGCCTGTCATCAGGCGGGCACACCGAAACGACATCGTTCGCTTCGAGTTCGAGACACATCGCGTCCCGGGGCGCGAGTGTCCTGCGACTTACCTCGGATCTTACGGGAAACCCGGGGAATGCACGAAACCGGCCCCCAAAACCAATATTGCTGAATTCGCGATGAAGAGCGACTCCGGCCAACGGCATCTCCGGCCCATAGGGCGAACAGGACCATTCCAGCGCATCGCGACCGTCATTGTCAAGAGTTTTCGAAGACGAACCAGCCGTCCCCGCATTGCGCACGCGAACTCTTCTGAAGCGGGGTTCGGTCGTTCGTATTTCCGCTGGATCTTCAAAGATAGGCGATGCAGTTGCGTATATCCCATGAGGGCCGGCTCCCAATCGATCAATTGAGCCTCTTGCACAATTATCGCGGTTCCGGCGGCCGTGGCCAGCCGTCGGCGTCCGCCGGGGCGCCTGAGCCGGGCGCGGCGGGCGTCCGGGGCGTCCGGCGCTGCCGCTGGCGGGGTGTTCAGACGTTGAGCCGCATCAGCCGGTGGACAGTAAGGGCGAGCACGCCAAAGAACGGGTGGCAGGCGACCTTGGCGTGCCCGCGCACGCGGACGTGCCGTCCCCCGTACGAGCAATGGCATTTCTTTAAGGATTCGGCGTCGTTTCCTTAAGGAGTCGCACCTGTCCGTTGCGGGCGGCG
>JAPOUP010000164.1 GCA_026708635.1 Rhodobacter sp. | reverse complement strand
AACCGCTTCGGATCAGCGACATTCGCGCGATCGAGACACATATAGTGCCCTCGACTGAGCCACCGTCGGGAGTCGGCGAGCCAAGCACGCCACCGTCGGGCCCCGCTCTCGCCAACGCGATCGCGGCCAACGGTCCGCGCGTGACGCACCTCCCGATGATCAGTAACGGGGTGAACTTCGCATCATGATGGTCTGAGTCACCCCGCGGACCGCAACGGGCCGTTGGAAACCGACTGGGATCACCCAACCCCGTCGAGAGAGATTCCGGCGATTTCCATGGGCGGCATATCTATTTTCGCCAGACATGCCGCCCACGAACGCCTCGCCCATCTGACGGAAAGAGCGGTCGGCACTGCCGCGTCCGCGAATCCCGATGGGGTCGGTCGCGAACCGGTCCGGTGCGAAGTCCGCGGTGCGAGGGCACGCGGGTCCCGGACTCAAGCGTCAGCGGAACGGCGCCGGGGAAAGCAAAGCCTGACCATTTGAGCCAAGTTTTGACCTGAGGCGACTTTACGCCGCGAGGTCCAGAGCCTGCCGATCCGCTCGTCGACGCTGCGGATCGCGCGCCCGAGCTTGGTCGGCATTCTGTCATCGATGGCCGCTGCCAGCGTCGGCGTGAGCGCCGGTGGATGCGGCAGTTGTAGGCGAGCGCGACCCTGTGCCCCCCCTTTCCGTGACGCGGTATCTGTGTGACTTGGGCAGCCGCTCAATCAATCCCCGCAGACACAGCCGCCGCAGGTCGTATGTCGCCTGGCCGGTCCCGTAACCGTCGGTCTGCGTGAGTTGCGCGACCGCCTCCCCCGTCTGGCGGTTGCTGAAGCTCGCGGGAAGGAAGACATGCATCAGGAGAGCGGCCGGCACGGCCTGGATCCGCGGGTTGCCGCGCCGCGGGCGGGGCAGACGCACCGATGGGCGCGGCGCTCGGTCACCCCGGGCGGGGGAGGCTCCGGAAGGTCATGGACCTGGCGGGCCGCGGACCCGACGGACGTCCCGGCGTCCAGGGCCCCGCCGCAGCCCGCGCAGGCCCCGGGATAGTGGTCCTCGACGCGGTCGGGGATCGTGGAGCGCGCAAGCGTGCCGCCCTTGTGACCCCTCTGGCCGCCAGGCTTCCGGGAACTCTCCCGCCTGCGGGACTTCCCCCGCTCACGCGACTCCTCCGCCGTCGGCTTCGACAGCCCGTCGCTCGACGGCGGCTTGCCGCTGTTGGAACCGTCGGGCCGAGGCGGCGCTCCAGCTCCGCGACGCGCCCGGACTGGGCCGCGACCGTCGCGCGGAGCCCGGCGATCACGGCATCGCGCTCCGCGAGGGCCGCCGTCAGGTCGGAGACCCGGTTGGCCAATGACCCAGGATCGTCGATCGTTCCTGACACGGGATGCCTGCCTGCCCTGTCCGCTGCCTGTCACCGCGGCTTCAGCCGTCTTGGTTGGCGGGCTTATGGAAGAAGCGGCGCGCATTGTCAAACGGAATGCCGGCGGATAACGATTGTCGGCCGGGAAAGAACCTGAATAGTTACAACAAGTTAACGCTTATGCCGCCCCACGCGGATCATTATTGTCTCGCTAAAAAATTCGGACTCGGTAAGGCTTGGCGTCAGTTTATGCGTTCAAGACACCTGAAATTAGACCGGTGGTCACACGGAATTGGTTTCAGCCCACATGATGCCAAACTCCGTTCACATTCTTCACCAGGTTTTCGGCAGATAGCTTTTCCAGATGTGCAACCACGTTTCGTTTCGCCGCTTTCGCAATCATCGGGTCGGACTTTCGATATAATGCGGTAGCGATATTGGACGCGGTATCCGGTGTCGTAGCGATATAATCCAGAATCTCGGCCTCTCTTCGGACGCGGTTTTTCAGCAGATGCCTGACATAGGGCACTGGTTCATAGAGTGCCGGACCATGTCCAGGCAAGTAAAGCTTGTCACAACGCTCAATCAGTCGATGCAGTTCGTTGATGTAGGCCCGCATATCGCCGTCTGGTGGGCTAATGATGGAACTATTCCACGACATGACGTGATCGCCAGAAAACAGCACACCATCGGATCGCGCTAAACACAGGTGGTCGCTGGCGTGACCGGGCGTATGCAGAGCAGTTAGGCCACCGACTCGCTGGCCATCGTTCAAAAGCCCATCTGCCTCGAACGCATCGTCCGGGAACACGCTTGATACATAGATTGGGAGATTTATGGCTTCGCGCAACACCGGTGCCGCTCCAAAGTGATCAGAATGATGATGCGTTACTAGAATGCCTGCTGCGTTATCAGGCAGGTTATGCAGAATCATTTGAAGATGCGCCGCATCTTCCGCCGGGCCGGGATCAATGATTACCGAACCCTCAGACATTTCTACCATGTACGTGTTCGTCCCGTGATAAGTCATTTTGCCCGGATTGTTCGCAACAAAGCGTGTCACGCCATCGGCGACTTTCAAACCTTTCATGCGGTCGGGAACTGCTTCCTCAAGAAACATATAATGCGTCTATTGGCCCTGTTGGTGGCTGTTTGATGAACTCGCCATGCTTCTGATCTTGGGTCGCGCATTCGGCCGACCCGCTAACCACAGCTTTGCCAGGAGTCACGTTACCAAATCCGATCGATTTGCGAAAAAGTCTTGGCTCAACGCAGGGTCCATTTGGCTTTCGGGACTGCCTTTCGGTCAACATCAGCTTTGGTGATCGGGTTGCCCAGCAGACAGTAGCGCAGGGCGTTCCGAACGCCAGCTGAGTGGGTGTGATCAAGTGCTTCCCACAATGCGAGAACTGTCCCTTCAATTGCAACCGGGTGCTTCTTAGCGATTATTCCAGCGAGCTCCTTGGCGCGGGCATTCAGATTCTCGTGAGGGACGATTTCAGTGACCAGGCTTATACGCAGAGCGGTTTCTGCAGACATGCGCTCGTCATTGCCCAAAAGCGACATCCGCACCACCTCGGCAAGCGGAATTCTGGCCAATGCGCCTGTTGGTTCGACAGCCGCTACCAGCCCGAAAGTGACGTGCGGGTCAAAGAATGTGGCCTCGGGCGAGCAAATTATGATGTCGGATTCGTTCAGCCAATAAAACGCGCCGCCTGCGCACATCCCGTGTACCGCGCAGATGATCGGTTTCCAGACCTTATTTGATTTCGGGCCCAGATGCTGGCCTGGGTCGTCCTGGTTAAAGGGGTAAAGAGACGGGTCAGCATAACCCCCTTTCTTTACGTCAGCGCCGGTTGAAAACGCCCGATCTCCTGCTGCTTGCAACACGACTGCAAGAATAGAGTTATCTTGTTTGACAATCTTCCAAAGTCTCGAAAACTCATCGACCATCGCGTGATCGAATGCGTTTAAAGACTCAGGGCGGTTCAGGGTGACGGTGGCAATCCCGTCCTCATCTATCTCGAACAAAATTGTTTCGAACTCTCTCGAGTCACTCATCGGTGCAGTCTCCTCGCCTTCGGCTCAAGCGCCGTCGTTACGGAATTTTTGTTGCGCTTTTGGCTTCTCCGTTCCTCAACAGCTCTTGGATTTCCGCCCTTGAAAACCCGGCCTCCAAAAGCACTTCAACAGTATGTTCGCCGATACGTGGCGCTGGACGAGGCGGGTCTGGCTGCGTGTCAGACCAGACATTGGGCACTGACATTGAAATTAAGCGGCCCTCAGTCGGGTGGTCGACTTCGGTGAAGAATCCAACCTCTCGCAGATGCGGGTCCTGCATCAACGTGTCCGGAGAGTGCATGGGAGTCGCGGGGATGTCGTGCTCAAAAAAAAGCTTCATCCAGGCCTCGGTCGTCCGTGTCTTCATCGCCTCGGCGACAAGGGAATAAAGTTCGCTTGTATGACGGGTTCTGGTGGCGAGATCCGCAATCCTCGGATCGTCTTTCAGCTCATCCCATTTGCCAATGGAGATGAGGAAATCTCGCCAATTGGCATCGGAATATATCATTGCGCAAATGTGCCCGTCCTTGGTTTCGTATGGACGGCGATCCGGATCAGCGAGCCGCGGGTATGTCGAGGGCCCCTGGGCAGGGACAAATGTCTCACCTTGCATGTGGTCTCCCATGACAAATTGAGTCATCGTCTCGAACATCGGAACTTCAACATGCTGCCCACGCCCCGTCCGTTGGCGCGCGTGAACGGCGGCCAGAACGACCCCGACGGCGTAAATCCCAACTGCTCGGTCAGCTAGCGCGATGGGCGCATAACGCGGTTTTTCACCACTTGCCCGCTGGCTAAGCCACGGAATCCCAACTGCACCTTGGATAAGGTCGTCATAAGCCGGTCGTCCGCCATAGGGGCCGTTTTGACCAAAGCCGGTGATTGAGATGAATATCACTTTTGGATTGATTTTGGCGAGCGCTTCATAGCTGAAGCCCATACGCCCTAGAGATTCGGGCCGAACGTTCGTAACGAAGACATCGACCGTTTCTACAAAGCGCAGGAAAGTGTCTTTGCCCGCCGCGCTTTTTGTGTTCAGGGCAATGCTGCGTTTGTTGCGGTTTAAGTGCAGACCAACCGGTCCCATTCCTTCATTGCGCTTTGGGCCGATGATCCTGTTGATGTCGCCAGTGTCGGGCTCAAGCTTGATAACATCAGCCCCCCAATCCCCCAAGATCTGGGTTGCATATGGGCCCATCATGACCGTTGTCATGTCTAGGATGCGGAGGTTCTCAAGAGGGCCAGCCATCAACGATGCTTTTCTTTTCCTTACTTGCTTCTGTTTCGGCAGGGGTGCCTGACGGGTTATCTCAACTGCCACATTGGTGCCACTATCAGAGTGGTAGTGTCGGTCATATGATCGTTTTCAGGAATTATTGCCGCGACGCGAAGAGATCATTTCTCCCTTGAGAAAATTTTTCTCGTCAATGTGTTAATGCCCATTTTTTGTGGACAGGCATTTGCATCTTTTCGCAGAGATACTGCGGCTCCCTTCAAGTCTGCGTAAGTCTAGTTACTTCGCGTTTGGGGAAGTCAAGCCGATTTAGCCAGGAATCCCGCAAAACGGAATCTGATCGGTTCGCAGACTTTGGACGCAACACTGTCACGCCGAAACTATTTTCGACCGTTTCGATATCGACGCCGCAGGGTGGACTGTCGAACATTCTTGTTCTCATAAAAAACGCTATTCTCCATAGAGAAAAGATGTGTTAATCTGATTAGAAGGAATAGAATCGGTAAGAAAAATGACGTCTCGGGTTGCTGACACCCAACCTCATCTGCGAGGAACACCTTATATTCAAAGCATTTCAAGGGCCGCATTTGTCCTTAGACTGATCGGGAACTTGCCCGAAACTGGGGCGGCCTTCAGCGACATTCAGCGTCTGTCGATGTTGCCTAGAGCCACTGTCCACAGATTGCTAAAATCGCTGAAAAACGAGGGATTTGTCCTGCAAGACGTGAAGACGCGTCGTTACCAAGTTGGTCCGCTTATCTATGAACTTGGTCTTGTTGCACGCTCTCTAGCCCCGAACCTCGACGAATGTCAAGATATCATTGACGCTGCCTCTCTCAACGCTGGCACCTGTGTCAGTGTCCTTTGTCGTTCAGGCGACGACGTTCTCTGCATTCGGCGGTCAGCTTGGTCGCAAAAAGAGACGACGCCAGGGGATGTGGGAATTCGACGACCGATCGGCGTTGGAGCGGGCGGAGTCGCAATACTGGCGATGCAGAAGGAAGAAGAGCGCGAGGCCATCATCCAACGGCAAAGCGATCTTTATAAGAGTTATGGAGCGCTTGAAACCGACACTGTCCGGCGCGCGGTTGAACTGACATTGTCCCGTGGCTTTGCAGTTCGACCGTTTGGCGTTTTGCACCGCGGTGTGGGCGTCGCCGTCCCCACAAAAACGTCGCCAGTAAGCCTTGCGGTGCGGTCGGGACCGGTATCGATCAACCTGCCAAGATCGGAAATCCGGCGAATTGCTTGCCAACTGACAAAAGCAGCGGCGAAGGTGGCCGAAGTTGTTGATTCTGGGTTGCAGATAAAGACCGAGCGTCGCCTGCACTGATTGGGGTGTTAGGATGCACACTCCTGATCGAGTGGTGTTGCGATCCGACACTGCCAGTAGGGCGTTGGTAGATGCCGCACGCCTAACTTGGGCGTCGCGTAAAATTCATTCGTTATGTCGCTTAGGTGTTTGCCGGATAACTGGCTTTTCGGAACAGTGCCCGACAACGGCAGCCTGGTACTCTTTCTCCAATTGGTCAACCAACCCAGCCACCGGCAGAACTTGTTCAATGCTGCCAATACCCTGCCCGGATCCCCAGACGTCTCGCCAGGCTTTGCGCGTCGACATTTCGCCGCCGCTGCCCGATGCGAAACTCATTCCGGTCTTCTCGTTTCGCCCAAGGGTGTCTAGATCAAGCCCGGAACGTTCGATGGAGGGTTTCAGATAGTTCCCAAGCACGCCCGAAAAGGCATCGGTGTATAGGATGTCATCGGCGGAACCGTCAACGATCATCTGCCTGTATTCCGACGATGCGAGCGATTCCTCGCATGCAATGAACGGCGACCCAATGTAGCTGAAATCGGCGCCTAACACGTGCGCCGCGTGAATGGCCCGCCCCGATGATATCGCCCCGGCCAAAGCTATCTGTCCGTCAAACCACGCCCGTGTCTCTGCCATCATTGCGAAGGGGGATTGAATGCCGGCGTGTCCTCCTGCACCAGCGGCTACAAGGATCAGACCATCCACGCCCCGTTCAACCGCTTTGTGGGCGAAGCGCTGGTTGACCACATCATGCATCACCGTGCCGGACCAGCCATGAACGGCTTGGGTGACTTCTTCGTGAGCGCCGAGGGAGGTGATGATCAGAGGAACTTTGTGCTTTTCAAGCAGCGCTAGGTCCTGCTCGATGCGATTGTTTGAACGGTGCACAATCAGGTTTACGCCAAACACCGACCTTTGCCCCTCGGTCTGCAGCGTTTCGGAAATTTCTGCCAGCCAATCGTCCAAGATTTCAGACGTTCGGGCATTCAGCGCCGGGAAAGTGCCGACAATGCCGCTTCGACATTGAGCTAGGACAAGTTCTAATCCTGACACAAGAAACATAGGTGCACCGATGACCGGCAATCTCAGTTCCATATCGTGAAAATTCATACCTTCTCCACAAAAAAGGGGACGGTCAGCGACTATAAGCGTCTTTAGGTCAGCCATTCAGGC
Source organism: Rhodobacter sp. (assembly GCA_026708635.1). GTDB lineage: Bacteria > Pseudomonadota > Alphaproteobacteria > Rhodobacterales > Rhodobacteraceae > JAPOUP01. Next base: position 5,632 of record JAPOUP010000164.1, on the reverse strand, counting down.
TCGTGGGAAGATGTAGTTATCGCCGTGGGAGAAGGTCAAGTCACATGGATTTAACGTACGGTAAAGAGCATTCTCAGTTTCGCAGCGAAGTGCAACAATTTGTAGCCGAGCACTGGTCCATGAACTACCGAAGCGACGAAAGGAAAATCTCTAAATTTCGCGATCTCGCCACCGAACGAGGCTATATTTATCGGTGGTTGCCGCAGGTCTACGGAGGATCTGAGCAGCCGACAGATCCGATCCGCGCCAGAATTGTCTCAGAGGTTTTTGACGCAGCTAAAGCTCCTGGTGAAATCAGGAACTCGGGCGTCAACATTCTGGTCCCGACCCTGCTGACGCATGGAAGCGCTGAGCAGAAAACACGGTTCATCGAACCGACGATTCGCGGACACTACATCTGGTGCCAAGGCTACAGCGAGCCGGGTTCCGGGTCGGATCTGGCCTCTTTGCGCACATCGGCGGTTCTCGATGGCGACGAATGGGTGATCAATGGTCAAAAGATATGGACTTCCCATGCCCGCAAGGCTCAGTACATGTTCATTCTTGTCAGGACAGAACCAGATGCTTCGAAACATGCGGGCATTTCCTACCTGCTCCTTGATATGACTTCGCCTGGGATAACGATCCGACCACTCAAGCAAATCACTGGCGAAGCAACATTTAACGAAGTCTTCTTTAATCAGGTGCGCACGCCTGCAGACTGGATCGTCGGCGAACGTGGACAAGGCTGGAAAATTTCCCGTACGACCATGAAACACGAGCGCAGGACCATCGGGTATGCGCCCGCCACGGAGCGCCTGTTCGATAATCTCGTCAAGCTCGCGCGACGGTCGTCGACAGCCTATGGCCCTGCCCTGCAGGACATAAACGTTTTGCAAGAGATTACGCGGATCGAGGGTTATGTCCTTGCACAGCGCGCTGCGTCTTACCACCAGCTGTCGATGGCTGCGGTGGATCAGGAAACCCCGATGTTCGCGCTTATCGCGAAATTACTGGCGACGGAAATCGGGCACGATATTGCCCGACTGGCGCTAAAGCTGTTATCCGATGAGGCGCTTGTAATGCCTCAAGACGATACAGGAAGCCGCCCAGATTCCAAATGGGTCAATCAATTCCTCGGATCTCTTGGCGTTTCCATCGCGGGCGGGACGTCGAACATCCAAAGAAATATCATTGCTGAGCGCGGCCTAGGTCTACCCCGCCACGGGTATGAGCAATCACGAACTGGAGACAGAAAATGAGGTTCCACCTCGACGACGTGCAGGAACAATTTCGCGACGCTCTTTCCCGGTTCACATCAGAAGCTTGTGACAGCGGATTTCGGCGCGCGTATTGGGAAGCCGACTATAGCAACGCTGAAGCCTTCTGGCGCGGCCTTTGCGAATTAGGTGTCTGCGGCTGTCTGGTTCCCGAAGAATTCGGGGGCTTCGGCCTTGGCGTCATTGACGTTGCACTAGCCGCAGAAGTACTGGGACATGCCGGTGCGCCGGGGCCATTTCTGGGTCAGCAGCTTTGCATTGCGGCAGTCCTGCACTGTGGCACAGAAAAACAAAAACACGCGTGGCTTCCTGCACTTGCCGAAGGCAGGGCGCTTGGTACCGTCGCCTTTTCGCGAGACGGATCGGGTTGGCATCCGAACAGTTGGACGACTGTTGTGCACAATGGGAGGATATCTGGGACTTTCACCAATGTCATAGGCGCCCAAGGGGCAGATCTGGTCGCCATAGGTCTGCAGGGCGGCGGTTTGGCAATCGTCGAGACAGGTGCCGAGGGCGTAACGCTCCGCGCATTGGATTGCGTCGACCGAACGCGGCCTGTCTGGGATCTGGTTCTTTCTCACGTGCCTGCAACGCCGCTGGAACAACCGTCAGGGGGTGCGGTGTTCGACATTGCCCGCATTCTGATTGCAGCAGATGCTTGCGGCGGTGCCAACAGATTGCTGGAAATACTCATCGAATACGTTCAGATCCGCGAGCAGTATGGTCGTCTATTGTGCAGCTATCAGGCCATCCGCCACCTTTTGGCCGATATGGTTGTGGTTACAGAACCGCTTCGCCCCCTTTACTGGCTCGCGGCTTGTGCAACCGACGCGATGCCGGATCAAGCCGTGCGGATAAGTGCTTTGACCAAGGCGCACGCCGCCGAAATCTTCATGCAGGTGGGACGAAATGTTGTCGAGGGTCACGGCGGTATCGGGTACACTTGGGACTATGACGCGCAGATCTGGCTGAAACGAGCGATGTTCAATTACACCTATCTGGGCACACCTGATCGGCACCGTGCTGAGGCCGCTGCGCTGATGCAATGACAGTACTTCGGAGAAACCACACGTAATTCCGGGAATTTCTTTTCCCCCCGAGCAAGACCTGACCGGGCTTTACTGCGAAAAGAGCAATGACGATAGCAAAGCGAGAAGACGACCATGTACGAGAGCGAACTGGCGGGAAAAGTAGCGGTTGTGACAGGCGGTTCAAGCGGAATCGGAGAGGCTTGCAGCCGTCTGCTGAAAGCAGCAGGCGCGACCATTGTAATCGCTGATATCGATAATGACACTGGTTTCGGGCTTGCGGAAGAACTCGGAGGTGCATTCTTCGAACTAGACGTACGGTATCAAGAATTGGTCATGTCGGCAGCTGAGCAGATTGCGATAGATGTGGGGCCAGTCGATGTTCTTGTGACCTCCGCAGGCGTCATCCAGCGCCCGCAAGCGCCTCATAAAATACCTATGTCGGAATGGGACAACATTTTTGCTGTGGATACGCGCGGGGTCTTTCTGTGTTGTGTCGAGTTCGGCACGCAAATGGCGCAGCGCGGTGCAGGTGGCTCGATCATCAATATCGCTTCGACATCCGGGCTTCGGTCGGTGCCGGTTCATGCCTATGCACCAGCCAAAGCTGGTGTGGTATCCATCACCGGATGTCTGGCCGTTCAATGGGGTCGAAGCGGCGTTCGGGTGAATGCCGTGGCACCTGGCCTGACCTCCACTCCTCCAATCCAAGCCTCCATCGAAGCAGGTACTCGGAACGCTGACGCACTGACGCAGTCCAGTGCCCTTGGTCGGGTCATTCATCCGGACGAAGTTGCCGAGGCTGTTCTATTCCTTGCATCCGACAGGTCGAGCGCCATTACGGGCGTTACATTGCCGGTAGATGCCGGATCACTCATTGGCGCGGGATGGGTGGCGCTCGGTGGGATTCCCGGGCCTATGCATGCAGTTTCGTGAAAAAGGCGACCATTTTTGCAATGTTTCGCTTTTCCAAACTTGTCATTCTCATCCAGCAGAACTGCAACACGCCAAATTCTGAGAGAACTGATTTATCGTCGTTGATCGAGCCGTAATCCTCCTGATACGACCCTGGTGCCACTCCGAAGCGCAGTGCCGGGCAATGGCATTCGGATAAGAAAGACCCCGCGCTTGGGGCGTGAGCCGGAAGCCGGTGCCTGGTTTCGCGGGCGGTTCGGTGCGTCAGGCGGCGGGCCGGAAACGGCGTTTCTTCGGGAGGCGGGCACAGGAAACGTGCGCGATCCGCAGCCGGAACCCGGGGAGTTCCGCATCGAGGACATCGAACCCGGCATGAAATCTAGGGACGACATCCCGGCCCCGCTGCCGGGGCTCCGGTTCCTGTATTCTGACGGGACGTTCCGCGGGCGGCCGTTCGCGCGCCGCTCGGGGAGCGCATGATCCCCGGCGTGAGCGGGAATGTCGGGCGTCCCGGCATGGAGATGTGGCGGATCCCGGTGACGGGCGTGGTGAAGCGGGGACCCGGGCCGCGGCTTCGACCGGCCGCGCGGGCTGGTGAACCGGCACCGGACGCTGCGCCGGTTCCCCGGCCACGCGGACGTGTGGGACGAGCGCCGGTACCACTACCGGACGCTGGTGGACAACGTGGGCCACCTGAGCCCGAAGCTTCCGGTGAGGGTCAACCGGCCGGTCGGCGGGAGCGGCCATCCGGTCGCGGGGAAAAAGCCCGGGCCGCGCCCTTGCGCGGGCGCTGTGACTCCTTCGTTGCCGGGACCGACGTTCATTACCCGACCGACGTCAGCCTCCTGTGGGACGCCATGCGCTGCCCGGTCCGGGAGCATCCATGTTTCGGTTCAAGCCCGGATCCGGGCTTTTTGAACGGTTTCCGGGCCACCGGATCCGTGTTTTCCACACCGCTTTCCACCGGCGGGTGCCGTGCGGGCATGCCGGGACGGTCCGCCCGATCCCCTAGGCGCAGCCCCCTTTTGAGCCCGCCGCCTTCTGGTGCGTCTGGACCACCGTGCCGCCTGGGTCGGACTTCCTGCCCGGAAGCATGTTCTCGATCCCCGCCCACATCTCGTCCGTCAGTACAGTCCTGTCCGCGTTCATGATGTCACCCGCTCGTTTGCCTGTGCCGCCGCTCCGGCGGTCATTGGCGGGGAACATGGCATCAAGCCGGGCGATCCGCAGGATGAATGTCAACGGGCCCTAATCACGGATTAAATCCGAATCAAACAAAGCGAAGAGCAGCAACTTCGGTTGGTGCTCTTTGCTGTTGCAGGCGCGGCCATCTGACCTTGGATCTGAATTCGCCGCTTTTCAAAGCTGGTTCAACTCACCATCCGGTGTACTTTGGAAAGCCGCGCTCTCGACCTCAACTTCCGCCTTCAACGGTGGCCATAGCCTGGCGAACAGCATCGTCAATATGATCGCGCAGACAGTCAAATTGGTCCGTGCTCATATCGACAAAGTTGCGCGGTCCAATCAACCAAGACGCTTCAGAGCGTGTCAGGTAATGCCAATCGTCCTCTGAAAGCAGACCGCAACGATGCATCATGCAGCTTAGAAGCAAGTGGTCGCCAATCTCAGGCAGCATAGTAATTGACCAGCCTTCGCTGAAATTCACCGACGAGCGAACGGCCCCGCCCCATTTGCCTTCTGCCGAGTTATGCATTTCGATCCCGGATCTTTTCGAGCCGCTCGCGAGAAGCCGTGTCTTGTCGGTAACCACCTTGGCCATTTGTTCTGGTCGCGGGATAAAGCCGACGGCCACAGTGGTTGCACCGATGCTTGCGGTTCCGGATCTGTGCATTAGAAGACCGGTATATTTTGGTAGGCCGCTGTTGTCGTAGGGTGAGGCTCTTTTCCCACAATAATCGGCCCAATCAATCGCAGCGACCGCAGGCCATACGGCGTTAAGCAGCGCGGACATGCTAGTAAAATCTGAATCCATTTCTAACTCCAGTCTTGGGCAGGGGGGTGTCCAAAATTATTCCCCTTCAGGTTGCGAGCCTCCATTCAAACATGTCAGTTATTCGCCTCAATCCTGCCTTTATTGCCCGGGTTCCCGGCGTGCCCGAAACAAAGCTGCCACAGCCACGCTGTCGGGGACATCAAGACAGTTGGCAAAGCAACGATCAAGGCCGGATTCGGGAATCCGTGAAAAAATCCGGACACACCCTCGGGCAGGACCTTGCTGATCCAACAGTTGATTCATCCGCCCGGAAAAACCCCTTGCACCCATCTTTAACATTGTTCCACTGCTGCCCCAAGAAGATCGGATTGACATTCCATAACCTTCTGATGAAAATACATTAATCGGGCTTTTTCGGTGTTGCCGACCTGAACCCGCGTCTCCCGCCCCCACACTTCCTCCCTGAACCGCGACGG
>JAPOUP010000099.1 GCA_026708635.1 Rhodobacter sp. | reverse complement strand
GGAATCATCCCTTCCGCGGCCATCGGGCCAGCTGCGGCGCCTGGTGGCTGGCCATGCCACGGTATCGGCATTGCATCCAGGGCCAAAACCCCTACGAAACCCGCTCACGCCACAAGACCCCTAACCATGAACGACGCACCCAAACTGACGGATCGCACCGCTTTGACGCGCAGTCGGCGGAGGGCTCGGCGGTCCAACCGTCCGGCCCTTTTCCTTCAGGAAGCGGCGGTGGCCGAAATCAGGGAAAGACTCTCCCTCGTGAACCGTGATTTCACCGCGCCCGCCGTGGTCACCGGCTGGCCGGAAGTCTGGGACGGCACCCTATCCGACGTAAAGATCACGGAGGACACCGAAACACTTGATCTCGAAACGGGCGCGCATGATCTGGTGATCCATGCCATGGCGCTGCATTGGACGGATGATGCCGTCGCCCAGTTGATACAGGCCCGCCGCGCGCTCAGGCCCGACGGCCTGTTTATGGCCGCGCTTCCCGGTGGACGGACGCTCGGCGAACTCCGCGCCGCGCTCGCGGAGGCGGAGACAGCTCTGCGCGGCGGACTTTCACCGCGCGTGGTTCCCATGTCCGAGATACGGGATCTCGGATCACTGCTGCAAAGGGCGGGCTTCGCGTTACCGGTTGCCGACAGTGTTTCTTACAGGGTGACATACTCCGGCTTGCGGGAGTTAATGCTCGATCTTCGTTCAATGGGTGAGGTGAACGCGATGGCCGAACGCTCCCGATCCTTCGCGCGAAGGGACATGTTCACGGAAGCCGAACTGCGCTATCGCGACACCTTCCCGGACGCCGGCGATCGAATTGTCGCGACATTCGAGATAATCTATCTCACGGGCTGGGCCCCCGACCCGAGCCAGCCAAAGCCACTGCGTCCCGGATCTTCCGCAAGGCGCCTGGCCGATGCGCTGGGCGCCGAAGAGACCGTATTGCCCGGTGGAGATTGACCACGGGCGGTGTACCACTAGTTTGACAGACGACTGCAGCCGACCTGGAAATCTCATATGCAAAGCAGCTACGGCACCCGGCGCCCAAGCCACGCACCGGCCGACCATCCGGGTCTTCCGCCAGAAAGGGTGGGAATTCTACTCGCCAATCTCGGGACCCCCGACGGGTTCGGATATTGGCCTATGCGGCGATACCTGAACGAATTCCTGTCGGACCGGCGTGTGATCGACTACCCCCGCTGGCAATGGCAGCCGTTACTGCAGTTGATCATTCTCTCGAAACGGCCGTTCACGTCGGGTGCGGCCTATCGATCCATCTGGAATCATGAGGCGGACGAAAGTCCACTGATGACGATAACCAGGGCCCAGACGGCCAAGATCGCCAAGAGAATGACAGAGCGATACGGAAACGGCGTCATCGTGGATTTCTGTATGCGTTACGGCAATCCCGCAACGGCCATGAAGGTCAGGGAACTGGTTGCGAGAGGCTGCCGGAAACTTCTGTTCTTCCCGCTTTATCCCCAGTACGCCGGCGCGACTTCGGCAACGGCCACCGACGAGTTCTTCCGGGCGTTGATGAAGGAACGGTGGCAACCGGCCGCGCGCGTCGTGCCGGCCTATTTCGATCAGGCGGGCTACATTGAGGCATTGGCCCAGTCAGTCGAAAAAAAATACGCGGCAATGGACGGGCGGCCCGACATGCTGGTCGTGTCGTATCACGGAATGCCGAAACGATACCTTAGGGAAGGGGATCCCTACCACTGCCAATGCCAGAAAACGACCCGGCTTCTCACGAAACGCCTTGGCTGGAATACCGCCGAGATCACGACGACCTTCCAGTCCGTTTTCGGCTCGGAGGAATGGCTTCGGCCTTACACCGTCGAGGAAGTCGCGAATCTCGCCAGGGCGGGAAATAAAAGAATAGCCGTGGTCGCTCCGGCCTTCGCGGCGGACTGCATCGAAACGCTGGAGGAGATTCGGGAGGAAATACGGGATAGCTTCGAGCAGGCGGGCGGAGAAAGCTTCACGTACGTTCCCTGCCTCAACGACAGCGACGCGCACATCGACGCTTTATGCGAAACGATCGAAAGCAACCTCGGTGGATGGCTGGAGTGACGGATTTCAGGCAGCGGGAAACACGGCCGCCGTCGACCGATCGACGGAATATCGGACCGCGGGCGGCCGGAACCGAAACCCGCTCAGTCAGACAAGAAGCACCTGGGTTCCCAACTTTGTCAGCGAGAACAGTTCGGCGATGTGTTCGTTATAAAGTCCGATGCAACCGCTTGAAGCCCGTCTTCCTATCTTTCGCGTGTCGTGAGTGCCGTGGATACGGTAATATCTCCACGACAGGTACAGCGCGTGGCTCCCCATCGGGTTATCCGGGCCGGGAGCGACGTAATGCGGCCACTCCGGGTTACGCTTCAGCATCTCGGGTGTGGGACTCCATGACGGACCCTCCACCTTCCTTACAATCCGGGTTCGGCCTCTCCGGGTGAGATCCTCCGTTGATGGCACGCTGGTCGGATACAGCCTGTATACGGAAAGATCCTCGGACCAGAAGTGCAGGATACGGGCCCTGGTATCGGCGAGTATCGCCCCGTTTTCCGTATCATTGAAATACTCCCTCCAATCCGGCGGCCGGAAGCTCGATATGTTCCTGCGGACGGTCCTGGAACTCTCCCTCTCCACATCGACGGAGCCGTCGACGTCCTGTGCCCGCGCCCGCAGGGCCAGCGCGGTGACGGCCGACGCCGCCCCGCCAATAAATAACCTACGGCCAACCCCGAGTTTCGCTGTCGATGACATCTCCGTTCCACCTGTCTGCGACTGCCCGGGACAGTCTGTATTGAGAGGCGCTTTACAAGGCAATTCAAGAAAGCGTCAATGCGCGTCCACGCTGTCGCCAGGTTCCGCCTCTATCGGCAATTTCCCGGGAATTGCATCCGCGCGCGGTGCGCTGACTGACGGATTGAACCCGCTAAATGTCAGATCTCTCCCGGCCCGGACGGCGAAGCGGTATCCGATAGCGTTCGCAATCACGGAGCCACAGATTCGCCACGCCCGCGTCCACTTACCCGACCGCCGTTCCGATGCGGATGGCGTAAGGGTCGATAGGGCGGCGCCCCCCGCGGAACATCCGATCATCCAAACCTGACTCCCTGTGCCAAAGGAAGCTCGGCGGAGTAGTTCACGGTGCTGGTCTGGCGCCGCATATAGGATTTCCAGGCATCGGAGCCGCTTTCGCGACCGCCACCGGTTTCCTTTTCGCCACCGAACGCGCCACCGATCTCCGCACCGGACGGCCCGATGTTGACGTTGGCGATACCGCAGTCAGACCCGTTCATCGACAGGAACCGTTCGGCCTCGCGCATGTTCAGCGTGAACACGCAGGAACTGAGGCCCTGGGGTACGTCGTTCTGGATTTCAAGCGCCTCGGCGAAATCGTCATATCGCATCATGTAAAGGATCGGCGCGAAAGTTTCCGTCTTCACGGTCTCGCTCTGGTGGGGCATTTCAACAAGCGCGGGCTGCATATAGGTTCCACCCGAAGGCACGCCGTCGCCGACACGGGCACCGCCGAAGACGCTTCCGCCCTCGGCTTTCGCGGTTTCCAGCGCGGCGGTCATGGCATTGCCGGCCTCGCCGTCGATCAGGGGGCCGATCAGGGTACCCTCGTCAAGCGGATGGCCGATCGGCAGCTCCGCGTAAGCCGCTCGAAGACGCGCCGCCAGATCATCCATGATCGAGCTGTGCACGATCAGCCGACGCAGGGTGGTACAGCGCTGGCCGGCGGTCCCGACGGCGGAAAATACGATCGCGCGCACCGCCATTTCAAGATCCGCCGACGGGCAGACGATCATCGCGTTGTTGCCGCCCAGCTCCAGAATGCACTTACCGAAGCGCGCCGCGACGACGGGAGCGACGGCGCGTCCCATGCGGGTCGATCCGGTTGCCGAGATCACCGGTACGTCACGGCTTTCCGCCAGGGCCCTGCCCAGATCGGCGCCTCCGATCATGGTCTGCACCAAATCTTCCGGCGCGTCGCCGAATCGGGCCAGGGCGCGTCCGAGAAGCTCGCGGCAGGCCAATGCGGTCAGCGGGGTCCTTTCCGACGGTTTCCAGATCACCGGGTTGCCGCACACGAGCGAAATCGCCGCGTTCCAGCTCCAGACCGCCACCGGGAAATTGAAGGCGGAAATAACGCCGACCGGGCCAATCGGGTGCCAGATTTCCATCATTCGGTGGCCGGGGCGCTCCGACGCGATGGTCAGGCCGTAAAGCTGCCGGCTGAGCCCGACGGCGAAATCGCAGATATCGATCATTTCCTGCACTTCGCCCAGGCCCTCGGAAATGATCTTGCCCGCCTCCCAACTGACCAGGGCACCCAAATCCCCCTTGGCCATGCGCAGTTCCTCGCCAAATAGGCGAACGAGTTCGCCCCGGCGCGGAGCCGGTACGGCGCGCCACGCCCTGAAAGCGGCCAGCGCGCGCGCGGTCACGGTACCCACTTCGCCTACAGGCAGTTCCCGCAACTCGCCCAACACGCGACGATCTATCGGTGACATCACTTTCAGCGATCCGCCGGTGACGTCCGCGGCGTCAAGACCAAGCCTTTCCAGAGTGGTTTTGGCGTCCATGGCAATATCGTTCATCACTTACCCTGTCCTCTCAAGCGGCCGCGCCGCGCACGGTTATGTCGCCGGCGCGGAACTGGCCGAAACGGGTGTTCCGAAAGCTCCCGGGCTCCACCCGTTCCTACTCGATGAAACCTCTGGCGGGCAAGGCGACCCCGCGCATCGGATCCACCGCGCCGAGCGCACCGGCGACCGAGACCCATTATTTCGAAGCGTCATTCGGCACCGTGATCCGCTTTCGGTCCGCGATCCCGGTTTGAAACGTGACACCCCTTCCGATAAAGCGGTTCGGAAACAAGTCTGGAGAGGCCAATGCTGCGCGCGGTCGCGATGCTGGTTTCAGCCATATTCCTCCTGTCCGCCTGCGAGACCGGACAGGTAACCGTGCCCGACAGCCCACCCGGCACGCGGGCGGACGGCACCCCGCTACCCCGGATCTACCGGATTTCGGGCGAAGACAAACCAAAGGTACTGTTTCGGATGGTCGATTCCGTCAACGCCCTCCGCAAGGCGGCGGGCGCCAGACCCGTAACATTGGATGCCGGCCTGAACTCGGCGGCGGCCACCCATTCCCGGGACATGGCGCTCCAGAACCGTCCCTGGCATTTCGGATCCGACGGATCGTCGCCCATGGAGCGGGTCTGGCGCGCGGGATATCGACAGACGGTGCTGGGCGAGATCATATCCGAGACATTCGAGACTGAACTGGAGACCCTGGTCGCCTGGATGAATCGAGAGGACACGCGTAGCGTGATCGTGGATCCACAGGCTGAGCATATGGGGTTTTCCTGGTATCAGCAGCCCGGCGGAAAACTATGGTGGACGCTGTTGATGGGCGGCGGACCGGAGCCGGTCAAGCCAGCGCAAAATCCAGCCGTCCTGCATCAGGGATAGATGTCGACCGGCGTTCCGTTCCCGACCCTGGCGTAAATCAATTCCATCTCGCGGTTAGAGACGGCGATGCATCCCTCGGTCCAGTCAGTCCGGCTTTTCCTGGATCGGTCACCCCTTCCATGGATAAAGATATCGCCTCCGGGATCCTTTCCGTCGGCGTGTGCCGCGGCGACATCCCCGGCGTTTGGATAGGAAAGGCCCAAAGAGAGGTGAAACCTGCTGTTCGGATTGCGGCGGTTGACGAAGTACCGACCCTCCGGCGTTCGCCCGTCACCTTCCCATCTCTTATGGCCCACAGGCGCGAAACCAAGAGCGATTTTGTGGCGGCTCAGGACCCTGTCATCGTGCATGAGCATCATGCGACGCTTCTCTTTCAGGACCACGACTCTGGTCACTTCGGCCCCGCTGTCCGTGCGGAACAGCGAACAGCCACCAAACGCCAGAACAAGCACCAGGAGTGACCCGGTGAACAGTGCCCGCATTGCCTCTTGCCTTTTTCTTTCGTTTATATGGCTATAGCGGGCCCGCCGCGTGATTGAAACGGTTTTCTTGCCGAATCACTCCGGTCGGCTTTCAAGCCGCCGCTCGATCTCATCAAGCCGTTTCAGCACTTCCTTCCGGTACTCGTTCGTCTCGACCACCTCGAGGCCATGGTATGCGGTCTGCATCGTATCGACGATCAGGGCGACGAACAGATTGGCGACGCAGTATGCCGCGACGATGACGAAAGGCACGAAAAACAGCCAGGCGAACGGATAGACCTCCATAACCGGGCGCACGATTCCCATGGACCAGCTCTCAAGCGTCATTATCTGGAATAACGAAAACGCCGATTTCCCAAGCGTGCCGAACCAGTCCGGAAATTCCGCGGCGAATAGCGTTGTCGCCATGACGGCGCCAACATAATGAATCAACCCCAGAAGCATGAAGACGCCCCCCATCTTCGGGAATAGCCTGACGAAACTCTCCACCGTATTGCGCAGCCGCTCCGAAACGGAAACGGCCCTGAACAGCCTAAGAATGCGCAGGGCGCGCAATACGGAGAACGTATCGGAACCGAAGACGGAAATCCCCACGATGAAAAAATCGAACAGATTCCATCCGGCGGAAGTCCCTGCGCCGGATTCCGATTTTTTCGAAACGAAAAAGTCCTTTCGGTACGCGTATATCTTGGCCAGAAGCTCCACGACGAAAAACCAGAGGCACAGTCTGTCAATTGCATGGACGGCGGTTCCGGCGCGCTCCATGATCCAGTTCGACGTGGCCAACCCCAGAATGACCGCATTGAACAGGATAATGACGATGATAAGGCGGTCCATCCACGGCCGTTCGATCAGGCTTCTCACCTGATGCGGGCTTAGCCCATTAAGTAATTTTAGCCACATCTATACGCTCCGGCCAAATCCGCTGCCGCCTCCAATGCTACATTTCCGTCATTCACGCGACAACCGCGCCACAAGTTCGACATGAACCGACCAGCGAAACTGGTCGATGATCTCGATCCATTCAATTCCAAAGCCCGCGTCAGCCATTATTCTGGCGTCACGGGCGAACGAAACCGGGTTGCAGGACACCATGGCGACACGGGCCAGGTCACTTTTGCCGATGGCGGCCGCCTGCGCCCCGGCGCCGGCACGGGGCGGGTCGGCGACCAGGGCATCGAAGGCCGCCAACTCCCGTGGGGCCAGTGGGTGACGGTGAATATCGCGGGTCTCGGTCGTGACCGTCTTCAGTCCGGAGACGCCGCGACATGCGGACTCAAGGGAGCGGAGCATCCCGGCGTCGGCGTCAACCGAATGAATCCGTGCCATGCGGGCAAGCGGAAGCGTCAGGGTACCGCAGCCCGCGAAGAGGTCGGCCACCAGACCGGCCTGACCCACTGCCCTGGTCACCGCGCCAATCATGGCCAACTCTCCTTCCTTCGTCGGCTGCAGGAACGAGCCGGGCGGCGGAACGACCCTGACACCACCCAGATTCTGGTAAGGCTGGTCGACCTGTGCCACGAGGTCTCCGTTCCATGTAAGGCGTGAGATGGCATGGTCCGAAACAATCCGCGCCAGTTTCTCCACAAGTCCGGAATTGACCGGTTTCCCCCCGTCGGCGCGGATATCGGCGCCCGTCTCACTTGAATTCACGGACATGCGAAGTTCGCCGCGTCTGGAGCCTCCAACCATGACGATCCGTTCCAGCGCGGGAAGAAGCGCCGTAAGGTCGGGCGCCAGCAGGATACAGTCCGGAATCCCAACGATCGTATCGGAGGCGGGGGCATGAAACCCGACAACCGCCCGATTTTTCATGCGGCGGCCCGAAAACACGGCCCTTCGACGCGAGGCCGGCGGAGAGGTGTGAACGCGCCCTATCGGCGCGGAAAGCCCGTATTCCGCGAGAGCGTCCCGAACGATCCGCTGTTTCCAGTCCTTGACGAACGAATCCGAGGCATGCTGCAGCGCGCAGCCCCCGCAGGCTCCGAAATGGCGACAGGGCGGGCGCACCCGTGCCGGGGAGGGTGACACGACCGTTGGCGCGGCGATCAGGCCGGACCTGACCTCTCCGGCCACAATCTCGCCAGGCAGCGCGAGAGGCACGCGTAACGAACCCGCGGCGACGCCGTCACCGCCACGATCCAGCCTTTTGATCAGATGATTCATGGGGCGGCCTCACACGGCGGTCTCGGACGTTCCGATCAAACCGCCGGACTGCCTGTTCCAGAACAGGGCGTACAATCCTCCCATGGCAAGAAGTTGTGAGTGGCTACCCTGTTCCACGACTCTACCGCCGTCCAGAACCAATATCCTGTCGAGCCTGGCGATTGTCGAAAGCCGATGCGCGATCGCGATTACGGTTTTACCCTCCATCACTCCATATAGCGTCGATTGAACCGCCGCCTCCGCCTCACTGTCGAGAGCGCTTGTGGCCTCGTCCAGAACGAGAATCGGCGCGTCTTTGAGAATTACGCGGGCCAGCGCTATCCGCTGCCTCTGCCCGCCCGAAAGTTTCACGCCGCGCTCACCGACATGCGCATCGTAACCGCAACGACCTTCGGCGTCGCGAAGGCCGAGAACGAATTCATGCGCTTCGGCCTGTTTCGAGGCGGCGACGATATCGCGCTCGGTGGCGTCCGCGCGGCCGTACAGGATATTCTCCCGAACGGAGCGATGCAGAAGCGAACCGTCCTGCTGAACCATACCGATCGCGCGCCGAAGGCTGTCCTGGGTGACTTTCGAGATATCCTGGCCATCGATCAGGATACGGCCGCGCTCCGCCTCGTAAAATCTCAGCAGCAGCTTTACCAGGGTTGATTTTCCGGCGCCCGACCGTCCCACGAGTCCGACCCTTTCCCCCGGAGCGATCTCCAGGGAGACCGAGTCCAGTCCCCCGACTCCGCGACCGTAGTGATGGGAAAGCCGCTCCATCACGACCGCGCCGCCGCTACACTCGAGTGGCGCCGCGTCGGGCGCGTCAACCAGATCGATCGGCTGGGCGATGGTTTCCATTCCCTCGGCGACAATCCCAAGTGAACGGAAAAAGGTGCTCACCGCCCACATGATCCAGTCGGTCATGGCATTGAGCCTCAATGTCAGCGCCGCGGCCGCCGCGACCATACCGGCGGAAGCCGCGTCGTTCATCCACAGGCCGATCGCCCAGCCGACCACGCTGACCACAAGGAATCCGTTCAGCCATACGAGCAGGGTGTTCATGATCGTGTAGAGTCGCATCTCACGCCCGAACGCCCGCCGGGAGCGCTCAATCGCCTCGCGTGCGTGGAGGAGCTCACGGTCATGGTGCGCGAAAAGCTTGACCGACTGAATGTTTGTGTAACTGTCAACGATCCGGCCCGTCACCTGGCTGCGGGCATCGGATGTCGCCTTCGACGCGGGACCCACACGCCTGACCGTCCAGCGCAGCAACAGAAGATACAGAACCAGCCAGATCAGCAATGGGGTTACCAAACGGATATCGGCGCTCCATAGAAGCGCGACGGCGCCCGCGACATAGGCGATCGAGTAGGTTATGGAGTCGAAGAGGTTGTAGACGGCCTCTCCCGCGGCGAGTGGAGTCTGCGTGACGCGGTTGGCGATCCGGCCGGCGAAATCGTTCTCGAACCATCCGACGGATTGCCGAAGCACCTGGACATGCGCCCTCCAGCGGATCAACGCGCCGAAATTCGGCAGGATGGTATTGTTCAGGATCAGGACACCGAGCATCTGGATCAGGGGAAGGCAGACCAGCATGAATGCGGCGGCCAGAACCAGTTCCAGCCCATGTCCGGTCCACACCTCGGCGGGGTCATTGGACGTCAGCAGGTCAACCACTCGGCCCAGATAAACGATCAGACCAACCTCAACCCCCGCGAAAACCACCGATAGAAGCGCGGAAAGGGCGTAGAACCTTTTGAACGGCCGCGAATAATCCCAAAGAAACGCGAACAGTGTCCGCGGCGGCGTGTCCGTGACGCCGTAAGGACCATAGGGATCAACCAGGGATTCGAAAAACCGGAACACTTTCGACGATCCATTTGATGGGACACCGATCGACGCGGGAGCGGAAGCCGAACGGGTCGCATCCCGGTCGTGATACAGCCGGATCCCGTGGACCGGCCGGGTATTCGGAACGCTCTGACCTACAGAATCCACCGGAGCGTGCCATGGGCTTCATGGGACCGGATCAACCGGACCGGCGGATCAAGGACGTCCGGTCGAGCGTATATCCGGAGTCGATCCAAGCGGCCTCCAGCCTGCGAAGGCGGCGACCAAGCTCAGGCCCGGAGCAGGAACCGGACAGATCGCGGGCGGACAGCGGAAACCTGGCCCCGGAACCTTTATCGAGATCCGCCCTGAGATCGGGCGGAAGTGGAACGCCAAGCAGCGCCGAACGCACGAGAACCGCATCAAGCGCGATCTCGCGTCCCAGCCTGTAAGCGAGCTCGGCGGGATCCGATTTCGACGCGGCCGCGTTGCGGATCAAGTCAAGATTTCGCGAGACGGCTTTTGACAGACGCAGGTTCCGCACCAGTCCCTCGCCCCCCAGAACCGCAAGCCGCCGGGCCGGATCCGGAGACACCCCCGCCCTGACCTCGAGTTCCATCAGCGCCGGAAAAGCTTCCGGCGACGAGTCCGGAAGCAGCCGGCCAAGGCATCCGGACAGAGCCATTCCGGCAATGGACGAAGCCGGATCGCCCGCATCGAGCAACTTCAGCATCTCCTTACCCACGCGCTCTCTGGACAGCATGTCAAGCCCGTCCAGATTCGCCGCGCAGGCGGCGACGCCATCCGCGTCAGGTTCCCTGGATTTATCGCCATACCAGGCATGGAAACGGAAGAATCTCAGAATACGGAGGTGGTCTTCCCTTATCCGCAGGTCCGCGTTCTCAATGAAACGCACGCGCCGGAGACGCAGGTCGGCGTGACCGCCGAGAGGATCGATCAAGGTGCCGTCCGACTCGGCATAAAGCGCGTTCATGGTGAAATCCCGGCGGCGGGCATCATCCATGATTTCCGGCGAGAAAGCCGTCACCGCGTGACGTCCGAAAGTCTCGACATCCCTGCGGAATGTGGTGACCTCATGCGAAATCCCGTTCGACACGACGGTGACCGTGCCATAGCCGAGGCCGGTCGGAACGGACTTCAGGCCCATCCGGTCGAAGAGTTCCATGACCCGTTCGGGCCTTGCGTCGGTCGCGATGTCAATGTCACGGACGGGTTCACCGAGCAGCGCGTTCCGAACGCAGCCGCCAACGAAAAGCGCATGGTGACCCGAACCCGCCAACGTATCGAGAACGATGTTGGTCTCGGGACGGAAAAGCCGGTCACATTGAAGCCGCGTCAAGTCGAGATCCTTTCGGCGAGAGCGCGCAGAATCCGGGCGGTGGCGCCCCATATATAGTAGGGACCGTACGGCACGGTGTAGTAATATCTCTTTTGACCACGCCAGTTCCTTGACTGCACCGAATAGCTGGCCGGATCCGCGATATGGGAGAACGGAACGGTGAACACCTCCTCGACCTCTCCCCGTCGCGGCGATGGCTGGAAGTCGCCGATGATCCGGCCGATAACCGGCGTTATCCGGAATGACGTCACCGTTTCATGGCATGGCAGCAAGCCGATTATCTCGACGTTGCCGGGCTTCAGGCCGATTTCCTCATGAGCCTCACGCTGGGCCGCCTCAACGGCGCCACGGTCATCCTTCTCGATCTTTCCCCCCGGAAAAGCCACCTGGCCCGGGTGATGCCTCAACACCGGGGATCTCTTTGTGAGAACCACTCTCAGACCGAATTCGGACGCCTGAAGCGGAACAAGCACGCCTGCCTGCCGGAACCCGGAGCGCCCGGCGGGAAGGGCGTGGGGGTTCAGGTCGAAATCCGACGTGTCACGGCCGCGGACCGCCAGCGCCGACCTTATCCTGGCGATGCCGTCAGCCGTCACCGGACGTTTCCGCCTGCGCCTCAAAGCCCAGCGTCCCGGGATCAAGCTCGTAATGCGCTCCGCAGAACTGGCAGTCGGCGACCACGAGACCCCGTTCGGTGGTCATATGCCCTATGTCACGCGCCGAATAGATTGAGAGACTGCTCCGCACGCGATCGGCGGAACAGGTGCATCCGAACCTGACCTGCTGAACCGGAAAGACCCGCACCCGTTCCTGATGGAACAGCCGCGTCAGGAGTTCGGGTGAAACGCCGCGCGAATCAATGAGCTCCCCTTCCCCGACCGTATCCAGCGGAACGTTTACGCGCCGCCAGTTCTCGACATGACCTTCACATGGAATATCCTCTGTCGGCGGTTCCGCACCGTCCACAATGTCCGCACTCCCGGGTGTCGATGCCCTGGGCATGTGCTGAAGCATGATGCCAGCGCCATGCCAGCCGTTCCCGTCGCCTGACGTCCCCGGCCGGCCATGGGCCAGCACGATACGGCTGGGCAGCCGTTCGGACCGGGAGAAAAAAGTTTCCGCGCAGGTTGCGAGCGAGCCTCCAGCGATGGGAGTTATGCCTTGGTAAGGGGTCGTGGCATCCCCTTGATCGACCAGAACCGCGAAATATCCCTGGCCTATCTGCGGAAACCCCGGACTTCCGGTATTGATCCCCGCCCGATCGAAACTCGCGTAAGCGCGAATTCGCGCCGGTTCACCCTCCTCGGCCGGCGCGTAATTGTCCGCCGCTATCAACCGAATCGGGCCGGTGCCACGCACCTGCAGCGAAAGCTTCCAGCGCGGTCTGATTGTCTGCCCAATTAGCGCGGCCAGCAGCGCTGTCTCGGCGATCAGTGACTCGATGGCCGCCGGGTATTGATGCATGGCCA
>JAPOUP010000170.1:11589-12791 GCA_026708635.1 Rhodobacter sp. | reverse complement strand
AAAAATAATCAGGTTGCAATAGTTGATAGAATAAGTCAGTTATAGGGGAGAGCTCGCCACGCTGATTCGCTCACAAGCCAGCCACGGGAAAACCTTAAGGAGACGGGTAATGGAACTGACCAGCATAAATCCTCGGGAGTTGCGAACCGACCCGCTTGAGTATCTATTCGTGGCTTTCGGTATGGGACTGCCGGCAATCTTTAGTTTCGAGTGGCTTATCGACCGTGTTGATGGCGGTGGGAAAGGCGGGCCATGGCGCTGAATGTCGTGAGAGAGATCAGGGACCCAATGCCTGTTCCACCCCCACTCTACGAGGCGACTGACCTCACCGAGGGCGGTGGTCTGGCGCAAATCAAGTTGGGAGACCAGCTCTACACGCTGCGTATCACCCGCGCAGGCAAACTGATACTTACGAAATGAACGGCATCGGCTCACGCCTCGGCGCGGCACCGGTCGGATATGTCGCGGGGCTTGCGCCTGTTGGGGCGGGTGCGGTTCTCTATCTTCGCCTTTGGAATGACGGTCCGAAGTCGCGACTGAAGATATGCGGTGACTTCGAGACACTGCTTGGCCCGGCGCGGGGAGCGAACGCGTTCCGGTCATTCGAGACGCTCTGCGACATTTGCGTTCGATACGGCCGACGCCCGCTCGTACTGCATCACGTTGCTTGCAAATGCTTGGGTGCGGACGAATCCTGCTTCGCTAACTTCATCGAATACGCCAGTGAGGGCGAGCGGGAAGACGCCTGTTTGATCGCTACGACCATCGTGCGTCCGGATATGGCAATGACGCTCGCCGGTATCGCCGAAAAGTTTGGTCTTGCGCTGCGCATGTGCGTCAGGGCCAGCCAGACCCCTCAGTTCCCGGCAACACTCCATTGAATATTGAAGGAGCGGAACAATGAAACGTTTAATTCTTGCCACAGGCATTGTCGTCCTCGGCGCGGAAACCGCCGCCATCGCGGACGAAGGTGTGAGTAATAGTAATGTGGCGGTGCTCGAAACCTATGCGGATATCGCCGAAGCGGCATATTCCGACAGTCTCGTCGCCGCGCAACGTCTCAACGAGGCGGTGAGCGCCCTGATTTCCAGTCCCTCGGCCGAAGCCCTGGAGGCGGCGAAGATGGCCTGGCTGGCGGCTCGTGTCCCTTACCAGCAAACGGAAGTCTATCGCTTCGGCAACGCGATTGTCGATGACTGGGA
>JAPOUP010000170.1:0-11198 GCA_026708635.1 Rhodobacter sp. | reverse complement strand
CTGGAATGGATGGCCGCGCAGTGGGCCGAAGGGGGATCCGCCCGCAACGCGCTTCTGGCTGACGAAGGCGCGGGCATCGCCGCCATTCTCACCGGCATGGGTTCGCTTTCCTACGGTGAGCAGGCCGGCGAGCGGATGCGGCTGGGCCTGATGCTGAACGACCCGGAGGAGGAGCATGACTGTTTTTCGGACAATACGCACAATAGCCACTACTACGACGGGCTCGGCATCCAGAACGTCTATTTGGGCGAATACGTGCGGATAGACGGATCGCTGGTTTCCGGTCCCTCGCTTTCGGATCTCGTGGCCGCGGTCGATAGCGGCCTCGACGCCGAGTTGCTGCACAGGCTCGCGAAGACAATGATGGCGCTTGGCCGGATCAAGACGGCCGCCGAGGCGGGCTTCAGCTATGACATGATGCTCGAACGGGGCAGCGCCGCGGGCGAGGCATTGGTGATGGGTGGGGTCAACGCCCTGATCGACCAGACAAGATCGATCGAACGGGCGGTCGCGATACTGGGGGTCGAACCGATCGCGTTCGAGGGATCCGACAGTCTCGACAATCCTGACGCGGTTTTCCGATAGGCTGAAGCGGGGTTCCGTCGTCATGATCGTCTGCCACTGCCGGAGAATCACGGATCGCGACATCAACGCCGCTGTCGACTGGATGCGGGCGGCGGACCCCGAAACCCTGATCACGCCGGGTAGGATATACCGTGCCCTGGGCAAGTCCGCTGATTGCGGAGGCTGCGTTTCACTTTTTCTTGCAATTATGCGCGGGAACCCTAACCTTGAGATACCCATGAAACTCCGCGGATCCCGCGGAACCACGCAGGGAAGCGAATCATGCAAGGCGACACCAAGGTCATTGAGTTCCTCAACCAGGCGCTCCGCAGCGAGCTGACAGCCATCAGCCAATACTGGCTACACTACAAGCTTCAGGAAGACTGGGGCCTCAATCACATGGCAGGTAAAAGCCGCGAGGAAAGCATCGAAGAGATGCATCACGCGGACAGGCTCATGGAGCGGATCATCTTCCTTGAAGGTCATCCCAACATGCAGCAGCTCGATCCGATAAGGATCGGCCAGTCCCCGCGGGAGACGCTGGAGTGTGACCTGGCGGCGGAGCGGGAGGCCAGGGAGTTATACCGGGAAGCGCGGGAACACTGCCGTGAGGTCGGCGACTACGTGACAATGGCCCTATTCGAGGAACTGCTTGCCGACGAGGAAAATCACATTGATTTTCTGGAAACGCAGCTTGCGCTGCATGACCGCGTCGGCGCGGAGAACTACGCAAAGCTCAATGCGTCGAGAATGGACGAATCCACTTAACCCGGTTCTGGTTGCCGCTCTGGTCGGATCCACGGCCGGGGCCGGCCCGTTGGATGAGCCCCATCTGGAAATCTTGCCTCGAACCGAGGCCGAAAGGGCCCGTATCGGGCGGGTGACGGCTGTCGCGACGACGTTCGACGCCGCGCAGAAATATGAGGCGATGTCCGCGGGAGCCGCGACCGTGAGGGTGGCGGGGAACGCGGACGCCTTCTCGCTTGCGTCGGGCAATATCTCGTTTGAGGATGAACTGGATTTCAAGGTCGGCAATGCCCTGTTTCGCAAATTGTGGGTCTCCTCGCCGTCTTCGACGCTTGCCTCAGACGGTCTCGGGCCACTTTACAACGCACGGTCCTGCCAGCGGTGTCACATAAAGGATGGCCGGGGACATCCACCCGAGACACCGGATGACGGCTCGGTCTCAATGCTTATCCGCATTTCGATTCCGGGTCCGCGTGAAAGCGCCGCCGGCGTTATCGAGGACTATCCGGCGACCTTGCCGGACCCAACCTATGGCGAGCAGCTCCAGGACTTCGGTCTCCCCGGACATCCCGCCGAATACCGGCTCCGGATCGATTACGAGGAATTCGAGGTGCCGCTGTCCGGGGGCGAGGCCGCCCGCCTTCGCAGGCCCACCTACACATTGACCGAGCTGGGTTATGGCCCGCTTCACCCCGATGTCATGCTGAGCCCCCGCATAGCACCGCAGATGATAGGTCTCGGGCTGCTCGAGGCGATTCCGGCTTCGGATATCCTGGCGTTCGCCGATGCCGGTGACGAGAACGGCGACGGCGTATCCGGTCGGCCCAATATTGTCTGGTCCCGTGAATACGATCGAACGATGCTTGGCCGGTTCGGGTTGAAGGCCGGAACCCCGACCGTTCGGCACCAGGCCGCGAGCGCGTTCTCGGGAGACATCGGCATCTCCAACCCGATTTTCCCGGATGCCTGGGGTGAATGCACCGAGAGGCAGGTGGCCTGCCGTGCGGCCCCGCACGGCGACCGGGATGGCCGCGGGTTCGAAGTCGATGACGAAGGGCTTGACCTGGTAACCTTCTACAGCCGCAACCTCGGTGTTCCGGCGCGTCGCGATGTGGACGACCCACAGGTGCTTCATGGCAAGAAGGTCTTCTACACGACCGGCTGCGTCTCATGCCATCGGCCGTCCTATGTCACCCATCGCCTCGCTGGCCGCCCGGAGCAGAGTTTCCAGTTGATCTGGCCGTACACCGACCTTCTTCTGCATGACATGGGTCCGGGGCTGGCGGACAGTCTCCCCGAGTCCCGAGCGACCGGCACTGAATGGCGCACGCCTCCGCTGTGGGGTATCGGTCTCACCGAACAGGTCTCGGGCCATACTTACTTCCTCCACGACGGCAGGGCCCGCTCGCTTCTGGAGGCGATACTCTGGCATGGTGGCGAGGCCCGGTCGCACCGGGATGCCGTGGCGGCGATGCCGCCGGAAGACCGCGTGGCCCTGATACGTTTCCTGGAGAGCCTGTGATATGCGCGGATGGGTCACCGCGCTCTTGATCTGTCTCGGGTCTGGCGCGACGGCCCAGTCTCCGGATTTGACGGCCATCGTCGAGAACCACGTGTTACCGGGCTACAGGCAGCTCGCGGCCGCGACACGGAACCTCGCGTCGACCGCCGAGAGCGAATGCGCGACTGACAGCGTGGCGCTGCGCCGGGCATACCATGAGGCCTTCGATGCCTGGATCGCCGTCAGCCATCTGCGCTTCGGTCCGTCAGAAGCGGAAGACCGGGCCTTTGCATTGGCTTTCTGGCCGGACATGCGCGGGGCGACGCCGAAAGCTCTCGGTAGACTTATCCGCGACGAGGATCCGGTTATCACCGATCGGCAGGGCTTCCGGACCGTTTCGGTCGCGGCACGCGGTTTTCACGCTCTCGAGTTCATGCTGTTTGATCCAAGGTTCACGGAAACGGCTGACACCGGATACCGCTGCGCGCTCCTGCGCGCCATGACCGTCGACATCGCCGAGAGCGCCGGTGCGATCCTTGTCGGTTGGGAAGGCGGTTACGCCGCGCTTATGGCGAATCCGGGCAACGAAACCTATCGATCGCACTCCGAGGCGATCCGACAGGTTTTCACCGCGCTCGTGACGGGGCTGGAGTTTACCTCCGACGCGCGTCTGGCGCGGCCTATGGGGACCATTGAGCGTCCCCGCCCCAACCGGGCGGAGGCGCGCAGGTCCGGACGGTCCCTGCGGCACGTGATTCTCTCACTTGAAGCCACCCGTGACCTCGCTCGCCTGATTTCGGACGGGGACGCGGGGTTGGACGATTCATTCGTTGGCGCGATCGATCGGGCGAACGATCTGGAAGATCCGGTCTTTGCCGGAGTCCTGAACCCGCAGGGGCGCCTTCGTGTCGAGTCCCTCAGGCAATACGTGGACTCTATCCGGCGACGCCTGAACCGGGATCTCGGTCCCCGCCTTGGAATAGCCGCGGGTTTTAACTCCCTGGACGGGGACTGATGCCTGACCGCCGGTCATTGATCGCGGGGATGCTTGCCGCGGGCTTCTGCCCGGGACCGGTCTGGGCCGACGTCGGAAGACCGGCCTTTCTCTCGGCGGGGATGAAGCTGGACGGTACCTTCATTCTCTGTGGCCTGAACGGGCAGGGCGGGCTCGCCTTTGAATTCCCGCTGCCGGCAAGGGGGCATGCGGCCGCCGCGCATCCGGTCCTGGCACAGGCTGTGGCCTTCGCCCGTCGACCCGGAGTGTTCGCGAGCGTGGTTGACTGCGTCAGCGGTCGGGAGAGCGTCAGGCTCCATACGCCGCCCAGACGTCACTTCAACGGCCACGGCGTTTTCTCGAGCGACGGCAGCATCCTATTCACGACGGAAAACGACTATGACGCGGCGAGAGGCGTCATTGGCGTCTGGACCACCAAAGGCGGTTACGGAAGGATCGGGGAATTCGACTCCGGCGGCGTGGGCCCCCACGACATCAAGCTCATGCCGGAAGGCGAGACTTTGGTCGTGGCCAATGGTGGTATCGAGACGCATCCGGAAGCGGGCCGTTCCAAGCTCAATATTCCGTTTATGAGGCCGAATCTGGCATACCTCGGTCTGGACGGCGCGATGCTCGAGACGGTTGAGCTGGAAGCGTCCCTCAGCAGGAACTCAATCCGGCATCTCGCGGTTGCCCGCGACGGAAGCGTGGCGTTCGCGATGCAGTGGGAAGGAGATCTGACGGAACATCCACCGTTGGTCGGTCTGTGTTCGCCGGATGGGCGGGTACGGTTTCTGGAGGCGGAGAGGTCTGTCGCCGGGAGTATGCTCGGTTACACGGGCAGCATCGCGGTCTCCAGGGACATGGAAAGGCTTGCCGTGACGTCACCGCGTGGAGGTCTCTGCCGGATTTTTGACCTGCCGGCGGGAAATCTTTCCAGTCAGTTGGTAATGGAAGACGTATGCGGCGTCGCACCCCTTGATAACGGCTTCCTCATTACGGCTGGAACCGGACTGGTGGCAAGGGAGACGGCCGGGGTTGGTCCGCGATCGGACAGATTCTCGTTCCGGTGGGACAATCATCTGATTCCATTGTCTTATTAATGCCCATGCGGACCTTTCCGCGCGCGTGCGCTGGGATGCGCGGTTACGGGCCGTTCCCGTTCACGCACGACGGAATCCGCGCCTCCCCCGTTCTGCCCTGTTTTTCATCCGACGGCGCTCAATCTGCGCAAACTCTGTGCATCGGGCAGGCGGCAGGTGCCGGCGAACCTGAATATCATGGCGATGGGGAGCGGTGTCGAAAAATAATCGGGACCTGTTGATCCTCTGGAAGGAAACGTAATCCAATTGCTGTCGACGCAACCGCGGTTCCCGATATTGGACTCGATGCGCGCGAATGGCGAGGTTTCGCTTGACACCAAGCCGGGGGGCGGGGGTACCGTATTGCGGAGACTTCGGCAGTCCGGATCCCTGAAATGTTTTTTCCCCCGAAACTCGGGGCCGGGGCTGCAGGCGATCCTCCTTAACTGCGCCGGGGGTGTCACCGGCGGTGACCGGTTCATGATTTACGCCCGTGCCGAGGCGGGGACCGTTCTTACGCTTGCAACCCAGGCCGCCGAACGGATTTACCGGGCCCGGACAGGGGAGATAGGACGAATCGAGTCGCGGTTGGAAGTTTCGGAAAACGCGCGCGTCAACTGGCTGCCGCAGGAGACGATTCTGTTCAACGGATGCTCACTTGAGCGTTCGCTCCAGGTCGAGCTGCACGATGACGCTGCCCTGCTGCTGTCGGAGTCACTGGTCTTCGGCCGGGTCGAAATGGGAGAGGTTCTGACGTCCGCGTTCTTCAGGGATCGCATCGAGGTCCAGCGCACGGGTGTTCCCGTCTATCTGGATCTCGTCCATCTGGAGGGCGATGTGCGGGCGCAGCTCGATAGGCCAGGCGGCGCTGGTGGGGCGCGTGCGATGACCACGCTGGTCTATGTCGCCTCCGATGCCGAGGCGCGGCTTGCGGTGCTGCGCGGGCTCGTACCGCATCGCGCCGGGGTCAGTCTGCTGCACAGAGACGTGCTGGTCATGCGTCTTCTTGCCCGTGACAGCCATGAGATGCGTTCGGATCTTGTCCCGATACTGAATCTCCTGAGCTATGCCGGACTTCCCCGATGCTGGAGTATCTGAGATGAACCTTACCCCACGCGAAAGAGAAAAACTTCTGGTAGCCATGGCCGCCGAGGTCGCCCGCAGGCGGTTGGCGCGCGGCGTGAAGATCAACCACCCCGAAGCCATTGCCCTGATTACCGATGCGGTGGTCGAGGGCGCGCGCGACGGCCGGTCGGTCGCCGACATGATGCAGGCCGGTGCGGAGATCCTCACCAGGGATCAATGCATGGAGGGCGTGGCTGACATGATCCACGAGGTTCAGGTGGAAGCGACCTTTCCTGACGGCACGAAACTTGTCACCGTTCATAACCCCATTCGCTGAGGAGCCATTGAATGCATTCACTTCCACTGATTCCCGTTGTGCCGGCGCCCGTGCGGGCGCATGGGGCATCGCCGCCCTACATTCGGTCTTTCCGGGACGCGCCCATCCATCCGCGCATCGCCGTGGTCGCGATTCCCTTGGTTCAGTCCAGCGCGGCGGTGCGGAATTGATTCCGGGAGAGGTGATCGTCGCATCGAATGAAATCACGCTCAACGCTGACCGGGAAGCGATCAGGCTGATGGTCGCCAATACCGGGGACCGGCCCGTTCAGGTGGGTTCGCATTACCATTTCGGCGAGGCGAACGGCGCGTTGGAATTCGATCGTGACGCCGCGCGCGGGATGCGGCTCGACGTCGCCGCGGGAACCGCGGTGCGTTTCGAGCCGGGACAGCGCCGGGAGGTGCGGCTGATTCCCATCGGCGGCGCGCGAAGGGTTTTCGGGTTCAACCGAAAGATCATGGGAGCGCTGTGATGCCCGGGAGAAGACGTTCACGCGGCTCCGCCTCGGCTCTCCGGATTGAGGGGAATGTCATATGCCGGTAACAATCGCGCGTTCCGACTATGCGGCCATGTTCGGTCCCACGACCGGCGACAGGGTTCGGCTCGCCGACACCGACCTTGTGATCGAGGTCGAGCGCGACCACACCTTCTATGGCGAAGAGGTGAAGTTCGGCGGCGGCAAGGTCATCCGTGACGGGATGGGCCAGTCACAGGTCACACGCGCCGAGGGGGCCATAGATACCGTCATCACCAATGCGCTGATCGTCGACCATACCGGTATATACAAGGCGGACGTTGGCCTTAGGGACGGTCGGATTGCGAAAATCGGCAAGGCCGGGAATCCGGATACGCAGTCCGGAGTCGATATCGTGATCGGGCCCGGTACCGAGGCGATTGCCGGTGAGGGCAGGATCCTGACGGCCGGAGGTTTTGACAGCCACATTCATTTCATATGTCCGCAGCAGATCGAGGACGCGCTGCACTCGGGACTGACGACCATGCTCGGCGGCGGCACCGGGCCGGCGCATGGAACCCTGGCCACCACATGCACGCCTGGATCCTGGCATATAGGCCGGATGCTTCAGGCGGCGGACGCGTTCCCGATGAACCTTGCCTTCGCGGGTAAGGGCAACGCCTCGCTCGCCCCGGCCCTTGAGGAACAGGTCAATGGCGGGGCCTGCGCTCTGAAGCTGCACGAGGACTGGGGTACGACGCCCGGAGCCATCGATTGCTGTCTATCCGTGGCCGACGCGATGGATGTTCAGGTGATGATCCACACCGATACACTCAACGAAAGCGGATTCGTCGAGAACACCCTGGCGGCGATAAAGGGGCGCACGATCCACGCGTTCCACACGGAGGGTGCCGGGGGGGGGCACGCTCCGGACATTATCAGGATCTGCGGCGAGGACCATGTTCTTCCGGCTTCCACGAACCCCACAAGGCCCTTTACTGTCAATACGGTGGAAGAGCATCTGGACATGCTTATGGTTTGCCATCACCTTGACAAGTCCATTCCCGAGGACGTGGCATTCGCGGAAAGCCGTATCCGGCGCGAGACCATCGCGGCCGAGGACATCCTTCACGATATGGGCGCGTTCTCCATCATCGCCTCCGACAGCCAGGCCATGGGTCGTGTAGGGGAGGTGCTGATCCGCACATGGCAGACCGCGGACAAGATGAAGAAGCAGAGGGGGAGACTGGCGGAGGAAACCGGCGATAACGACAACCACCGCGTGCGCCGGTACATTGCTAAATACACGATCAACCCCGCCGTCGCGCACGGGATCGCGCATGAAATCGGGTCGATCGAGGAGGGAAAGCGCGCGGATCTGGTCCTGTGGAACCCGGCGTTCTTCGGCGTGAAGCCGGAGATGGTGATTATCGGCGGCATTATAGCCATGGCGCAGATGGGCGATCCCAATGCGTCGATCCCCACCCCGCAGCCGGTCTATTCACGTCCCATGTTCGGCGCCTACGGCAGAAGCGTCGAGGCCTCTTCCGTGACGTTTGTCAGCGCCGCCGCGCAGGATGCCGACATTGGCGCCAGGCTCGGCCTAGCCAAGGATACGCTGGCCGTCTCCAGTACACGCGCGATTGGCAAGAAGGATATGGCGCTCAACGACGCCACTCCGGAGATGGAGGTGGATCCCGAGACCTACGAGGTGCGCGCCAACGGTGAACTGCTGGTCTGCCAGCCCGCGGAAACCCTGCCCATGGCGCAGCGATACTTCATGTATTGACGGTCCCGCGATGACTCTTCCCGTCAGCCGCGCGGTAAGGCGCAATCGGCAAACCAACGACACGGTCGTTCTGGATTTTGAGGCCCGGTCTTTGCGCCGCAGGGTGCTGACCTCCGCGGGCGGGCTGCGGTTTCTTGTTGATCTGGCCCAGATGACCTCGGTCCATAGGGACGACGCCTTCATACTGGAAGACGGTCGCGTTGTGGGGATCATACCCGCCGAAGAGGAGCTTTTTCAGGTACGGGGCGATCTGACCCGGCTTGCCTGGCATATCGGCAATCGACACACGCCTTGCCAGATCGAGAGGGACCGACTCCTGATCCAGCGGGCTCACGTGATGCGCGACATGTTGATCGGACTTGGCGCGACGGTAACTCCAGTGACCGAACCGTTCGATCCCGAAGGCGGTGCCTACGGTAATGGTCGAATCCACACCCATGAACAGTGACGTGCAGATCCTCACTTTGACGCAGTGGCTCTCTCCCGCCTTTCCGGTGGGTGCCTTCGCCTACAGCCACGGGCTGGCGGGCGCGGTGGAGCGGGGGTGGGTGATCGATGGATCCGGACTGGAGGCGTGGCTGGAGGACATTCTGCTATTTGGCTCAGGCCGGGCGGATTCGCTGCTGTTGGCCGCGGCCTTCAATGCCGGAACGCGTCAATGTCTCAGTGAGGTCGACCGGACGGCGCGGGCCTTCGCGGCATCGGCGGAAAGACGGCTGGAGGCGGATGCGCAGGGTAGGGCTTTCGGCAAGGCGGTGGTGGCCTGGGGTGTCGCGGCGGAAGGGTTGAGCTATCCCGTCGCGCTTGGCGCCGCCGCCGCACAACGCGATCTGCCGCTTGCCCTCACCCAGAAACTCTATCTTCACGCCTTTCTTTCCAACCTCGTCGCCGCCGGACAGAGACTGCTTTCCGTCGGTCAGCGGGAAGGGCAGGTCATCCTTCGGCGACTGACGCTGCGCTGCCCGGAAGTCGCCGATAGGACACGCGAGGGCGATCTTTGCGAACTGACGTCCACAGCATTCATGACTGATATCGCTTCGATGCGTCACGAAACCCAGAACTCGAGGATATTCCGAACATGAACAGTCCGAACGGTCCCCTGCGCATCGGAATTGGCGGCCCGGTAGGAGCCGGCAAAACGACCCTGGCGGCGTCCCTGTGCCGGACTCTCCGCGGTAAACTGTCGATGGCTGTCGTAACGAACGACATCTATACCCAGGAGGACGCCGAGGCACTCGTGCGCCTTCAGGCGCTTCCGTCCGACCGGATCAAGGGTGTTGAAACGGGCGGCTGCCCGCATACCGCGATACGCGAGGACGCTTCCATCAACCTGGCCGCGGTCGCCGATTTAAGCGAAGCGCATCCCGACCTTGATCTCGTCCTGATCGAATCCGGAGGTGACAACCTATCGGCCACGTTCTCACCCGAACTGGCTGATTTGACGATTTACGTCATAGATGTCGCGGCCGGAGAGGAAATTCCCCGTAAAGGCGGTCCGGCGATTACCCGTTCCGACATACTGGTAATCAACAAGACGGATCTGGCTCCTCACGTGGATGCGGACCTCGACCTCATGAGGCGCGACACCGAACGGGTGCGCGGGGGAAAGCCCTATGTGTTCTGCCAGCTCAGATTCGGCCATGGTGTGGAAGAGATCGTATATCACATTGACGCCATTGGCGATCTGGGCCAAAGGTAGCGTAACCGCGGTGATGGCGACGTCTGGCCTGACCGTCGGTGGGAATAGTGACGGATGTTCCGTGGCGGGCGGCGTCCGCGGAAAGCCTGTCAGCGCGAACTGGCTTACCGAATGCGGCCTGTATATGAGGAAGCCAACTAACGGAGCGCTGTCGGCGGTTCCATGAGACAGCGATGATATGAAGGGAAGTCACAACGACCATGGTTGACCGGAAACAGTCCAGTGCTGGAGACGACCTGATCCAGGCCGCGATCGAGGGCGACATCGAGGCGGCCGGATCGGCACTTGAGACCGCTGATGTCAATGCGGCCGACGATGATGGTTGGACGGCGCTCCATATCGCCGTTCACGGGCAGAACCGCGATCTCGCCAGACTGCTGCTTGAGCATTCAGATATTGACGCCAACGCCAGAAACAGATGGCGGAGCACTCCGCTTATGCTTGCCGCCAACTGCGGGAACCTCGACCTCGTGGAATGCCTGCTGCGCCATCCCATGATACTGGTCGATCTGCAGGCGGACTACTATGGACGCACGGCGCTGATCGAGGCCGCCGTCAACGGCCATGCCCACATCGTTCGGTGCCTGGTCAGCTACGGCGCCGATGTGAACGTTTCGGACAAGACGGGCAGGAACACCGCTCTTGTGGAGGCGATAAAGAACGGTCATTCGGATATCGCGATCTATCTGCTCAGAACCGGCGCGGTTGATTTTTCCAATCGCGAACAGCGCCTGCAGTGCCTGATCTGGGCGAGTCGGCGCGGGGATAACCTCCGGCGCGAACTCGACAGCGCCATCGCCGTTTATTTCAACCGGAGTGGAGCGGGCGCCGCGAACCACGGTAACCAGTTCCAGCCCTCGCCATAACGGACAGGACGTGTCGGCGTGGGTGTCCATTGCCCGGTTCCATCGCTCGCTCAGGACTCCTCCTTCCCCTATAGGCGTTAACTTGTTTGCGTATGGTCTA
>JAPOUP010000334.1:8631-12807 GCA_026708635.1 Rhodobacter sp. | reverse complement strand
CCGGATCCATGAACGACGTTTCGGGGAGATAAACTTTCCACGCTGGAATTTTCAAGCTTGAAATAAATTGGGATTGCCGTTAGGCTGGATCCCGAATCGTTGCGGGGAAAGGTCCAGATGCGTGTCGCTTGTCTCGGCGGTGGGCCCGCGGGGCTGTATTTCGCTATATCGATGAAGCTGCGCGACCCGGGCCACGAGGTCGTCGTCATCGAGCGCAACAGGCCGGATGACACCTTCGGCTGGGGCGTGGTCCTGTCTGACGAAACGCTCGACAATATGGCGGCCAATGACCCAAAGAGCGCGCGGGCCGTTCGCGCGAACTTCGCCTATTGGGATGACGTCGCGCTCCATTTCAGGGGCGAGAGACTGGTGTCCTCGGGCCATGGGTTCTGCGGCATCGGCCGCAGGGCGCTGCTGGTTCTGCTGCAGCGGCGCGCGCGTGAACTGGGGGTTGACCTGCGCTTCGGGACGGAGGCTGACAGCGCCGCGATTTACGCCGCCGACCATGACCTGGTCGTGGCGAGTGATGGCCTGAACTCAAGGACCCGGGCCCTTTACTCGGATGTATTCAGGCCCGAGATTGACGAGCGGCTCTGCCGGTTTGTCTGGCTAGGCACGCACCAGCGGTTCAATGACGCGTTCACCTTTATTTTCGAGGAGACTGACAGGGGCTGGGTCTGGGCGCACGCCTACCAGTTCGACAGCGAGACCGCGACGTTTATCGTCGAGTGTTCGCAGTCCACGTTTGACGCCTATGGATTCGCCGACATGAGCCAGTCCGAGAGCGTCGCGGTCTGCGAGGGGATCTTCAGGGATCATCTTGACGGTCACGGCCTGATGACCAATGCCGACCATATCCGGGGTTCCGCATGGCTTCGCTTTCCGCGGGTGCTCTGCGGGAAATGGCATCACGGAAACGTCGTTCTGCTCGGTGACGCGGCGGCCTCCGCGCATTTCTCGATAGGGTCCGGGACGAAACTCGCGCTGGAATCCGCCGTGGCGCTCGCCGACCTGCTCCACTCCGAGGCTGACAGGGACGCCGCGTTCGCCCGCTATCAGGAGGATCGGAGGCTCGAGGTCCTGCGCCTGCAGTCGGCGGCCCGCAACTCGCTTGAATGGTTTGAGACGGTCGAGCGGTATTTCGGTCTGGACCCCGTGCAACTGAATTACTCCATGCTGACGCGCAGCCAGCGTATCAGCCACGAGAACCTGCGCGCGCGTGACGGGGCGTGGCTGGAAAGCGCCGAACGCTGGTTCATGACCCAGGCGGGAGCGCCGGAGGACGCGCCGCCGCGCGCGCCCATGTTCGCGCCCTTCCGGCTGCGGGACATGGCGCTAAAGAACCGGATCGTCGTCTCGCCGATGGCGCAGTACAAGGCTGAGGACGGATGCCCGACGGACTGGCACCTGATCCATTATGGCGAACGGGCCAAGGGCGGGGCGGGGCTGGTCTATACCGAGATGACCTGCGTGAGCCCCGAAGGGCGGATCACGCCCGGCTGTCCGGGTCTTTACGCGCCGGAGCATGAGACGGCATGGTCGCGACTCACCGACTTTGTCCATAGCGAGACCGACGCCAAAATCTGCTGCCAGATCGGTCATTCGGGGCGCAAGGGTTCCACCCGGCTGGGGTGGGACATGATGGACGCGCCACTGCCCGAAGGCAATTGGGACCTGGTCAGCGCATCGGCGATCCCCTGGTCGCGGTGCAGTGCGACGCCGCGTGAAATCACCCGCGCCGAAATGGACCGGATCAGGGATGAGTTCGCGGCCAGCGCGCGGATGGCGGCGCGGGCGGGGTTCGACATGATCGAGCTTCACGCCGCCCATGGCTACCTGGTTTCGTCCTTCGTGTCGCCGGTGTCCAACGTTCGGACGGATGACTATGGCGGATCGCTCGAAAACCGCCTGCGCTGGCCTTTGGAGGTCTTCGCGGCGATGCGCGCCGTCTGGCCGGAAGCAAAACCCATGTCCGTACGCATCTCCGCCAATGACTGGGTGGGAGAGACCGGCGTAACCCCGGAGGACGCGGTCGAAATCGCCCGCCAGTTCACGGAGGCGGGCGCTGACCTGATAGACGTTTCGTCCGGGCAGACAACGATAGAGGCGAAACCCGTCTACGGCCGCATGTTCCAGACGCCGTTCTCCGACCGTATCCGAAACGACGCGGGAATCAGGACCATGGCGGTCGGCAACATCTATGAGGCCGATCACGCGAACTCGATCCTGATGGCGGGCCGCGCGGATTTGGTCGCCGTGGGACGGCCCCATCTCGCGGATCCCTACTGGACCCTGCGCGAGGCCGTCAGGATCGGTGACAGGTCGGCGCCCGACTGGCCCCTGCCCTATCTCGCGGGCCGGGACCAGGCGTGGCGTCTCGCCGACCGCGAAGCAGAGGCCATCCGCGCATGAGGCGGGTGCTGGTCACCGGCGGCGGGACCGGTATCGGCCGCGCCGTCGCCCACGCCTTTTGCGACGCGGGCGACGCCGTCACGATCGCCGGACGGCGGCTGGCGGCCCTGGATAACGCCGCGCGGGATCGGGACATCACCCGCCGCGTCGCCGATGTCACCGATGAGGCGGAGGTCGAAGCGCTCTTTGACAGCCCCTATGATATCGTGATCGCCAACGCGGGGCGGGGGGCGCCGGGCAAGCTGGCCAAAACCTCGCTGGACAACTGGAACGCGACCCTGGCCGTCAACCTGACCGGCACCTTTCTGACCTTCAGGGCGGCGCTCTCCGGCATGGGCGCCGGCGGCCGCCTGATCGCCATCGCCTCGACGGCGGCGCTCAAGGGCAACGCATCGGTTCCGGCCTACACGGCGGCGAAGCATGGCGTGCTGGGGCTGGTCCGTTCCGTGGCCCTGGACGTGGCGAAAGACGGCATCACCTGCAACGCGATCTGCCCCGGCTTTACCGATACCGATCTGGCCGGGACGGCCATCTCAGGTCTGATGAAACGGTTCGGCGTGGATCGTGAACGGGCGACGGGCATGGTGGTTTCGGGCAATCCGCAGGGGCGGCTCGTCGACCCAGCCGAGGTGGCCGCCACGGCGGTGTTTCTGGCCTCCAGGCGGGCCGCGGCCATCAACGGACACGCCCTGTCGGTGTCGGGAGGGGAAATATGACGCCCCATCCCGCCCGCGACCGCGAGCCGGCCTCGAAGGAGCGGCTGCGCCTGTGGCTAAAACTGCTCAAACTCTCTTCCGGGGTCGAAACGGAGCTCCGCCGCCGTCTGCGCGACGACCATGGAACGACCCTGCCACGCTTTGACGTGATGGCCGCTCTATCGCGCCATCCCGACGGGCTGAAAATGAGCGATCTGTCCGGTTACCTGAAAGTGTCGAACGGAAACGTCACGGGGATCGTGGATCGCCTCACCGAAGAGGGCCTTGCCCTGCGCGTGGCCGTTCCCGGCGACCGGCGCGCCCAGATCGCGCGCCTGACCCCGAAGGGCCATCGGGCTTTCGCTTCGCTCGCCGAATATCACGAGGGATGGATAGACGATCTACTCGGGAGGCTGACGCCCGGGGACGCGCGGTCCCTCACGCGACTTTTGGACAAGGCTCTCATGTGTGGAGTTGACGATGACCTTACCTGAGCCAAAGCACTTTCGTTGCGAGATCAAGGACGGAATCGCCCGTATCGCGCACGACCGGCCCGAGCGAAAAAACCCCTTCACGTTCGACAGCTATGCCGAGATGCGGGACTGGTTCCGGGCGCTGGTCCACGCCGATGACGCGCACGCCGTCGTGATCCTGCCCAACGGCGGCAATTTCTCGTCCGGTGGAGACGTGCATGATATCATCGGGCCGCTGACCCGAATGACCATGAAAGAGATTTTGGCCTTTACCCGCATGACCGGGGATCTGGTCAAGGCGATGGTGCATTGCGGCAAGCCGGTCATCGCCGCGGTGGACGGAGTCTGTGCCGGCGCGGGCGCGATTATGGCGATGGCGAGTGACATTCGGATCGCCGGGCCGGAGGCGAGGGTGGCGTTCCTGTTCAACAGGGTTGGCTTGGCGGGCTGCGACATGGGGGCCTGCGCGATGCTACCGCGCATCATCGGGCAAGGCCGCGCGGCGGAGCTTCTCTATAC
The DNA here is from genome assembly GCA_026708635.1 of Rhodobacter sp. Lineage (GTDB taxonomy): Bacteria > Pseudomonadota > Alphaproteobacteria > Rhodobacterales > Rhodobacteraceae > JAPOUP01. The sequence continues at coordinate 8,708 of JAPOUP010000334.1, read as the reverse complement.
CGGACGCACCTTACGCGCCGAGGAGGGCGAACGCTGGGGATTCTTCAATTCGCTCAGCGCGTCCGACGCGCTGGAAG
>JAPOUP010000334.1:0-8395 GCA_026708635.1 Rhodobacter sp. | reverse complement strand
ACTGGCCGTTTTTTGACGCGACGCACCGGGACTGGGCCGCGCGTCTGGAAGAGGTGGCCAAAGGCCTCCGCGCCGATCACTCCGACACGGACGCCGCCTGCCGCGCGCTTGTCACTGCGTTGGGGGAGGCGGGAGTTCTGGACCCGACGTCCAGCGAGGACGGCGGCTTCGACGTGCGCAAGCTGTGCCTGGCGCGCGAAACGCTGGCCCGCCACGATGGACTCGCTGATTTCGCCTTTGCCATGCAGGGGCTGGGCACGGGGGCCATCACGCTGTTCGGCGCGCCCGGGCAGAAGGCCACGTGGCTGCCGCGCGCGCGCGCCGGAGCGGCGATTTCCGCCTTCGCCCTGACCGAGCCGGGTTCGGGCTCGGACGTTGCGGCCAATACGATGACAGCCACCCGTGACGGTGATCACTTCGTGCTCAACGGCGAGAAGACCTGGATCTCGAACGGCGGGATCGCGGACGTCTATACGCTTTTTGCCCGAACCGGCGAGGCGCCCGGGGCGAAAGGCATGTCGGCCTTCATCGTCACGCCGGATTTGCCGGGGTTCGAGGTGGCCGGGCGGTTGGACGCCATCGCCCCGCATCCGCTGGCGACCCTGCGGTTCTCGGACTGCCGGGTTCCGGCAAGCGCCATGATCGGCGCCCCGGGGCAGGGGTTTAAGATCGCCATGTCGGTTCTGGATGTGTTCCGCCCCACCGTCGCCGCGGCGGCCTTGGGCTTTGCGAGGCGCGCGCTTGACGAGGCGCTCCGGCGCGTGACCTCCCGCCATGTGGGGGGCGCGCCTCTCTTCGACCTTCAGATGGTGCAGGGCCATATCGCCGAAATGGCTCTTGATGTGGACGCAGCGGCCCTGCTGACCTACCGCGCCGCATGGGCCCGCGACAGCGGTGCGCCGCGCGTCACCCGCGAGGCGGCGATGGCCAAGCTTTTCGCCACGGACCAGGCGCAGGCGGTGATTGACAGGGCGGTGCAGCTGTTCGGCGGCGAGGGCGTCCGCTCCGGTTCCGCCGTTGAGACGCTCTACCGCGAGATCCGCGCCCTGCGCATCTATGAGGGAGCGAGCGACGTGCAAAAGGTCATCATCGCCCGTCATGCCCTGGGCGCGCTTGAGGGAGGCTGACAATGCTTGGACCCACCGGTCACACCGACACGTTCACGCGTGACAATCTGCCGCCGCGGGACACCTGGCCCGAGTTCCGGCTGTCGGGTTTTGAATACCCCGACTACCTGAACGTCGCCGCCGAACTGACCGATGCAATGGTGGCCAAGGGGTTTGGTGACCACACCGCGCTGATTGGCAACGGGCGGCGGCGCACCTACAAGGAACTTACCGACTGGACCAACCGCCTGGCGCATGTGCTCGCGGGCGACCTGGGGGTACGGCCGGGCAACCGGGTTCTGGTCCGCTCGGCCAACAACCCGGCGATGGTGGCCTGCTGGCTCGCCGCCACCAAGGTCGGCGCGGTGGTGGTCAACACCATGCCCATGCTGCGCGCCGGCGAATTGCGCGAATATGTCGAACTGGCCGAGATCGGCCATGCGCTTTGCGACACCAGGCTCATGGAGGAGATGGATGCCTGCGTGGCGGCGTGCCCGGGCCTGCGGGTGATGGGATTCGACGGCAGTTCAAACCATGACGCCGAGCTTGACCGCCTGGCGCTTGAAAGGCCGGTGAGGTTCGACGCGGTGCGGACGGGCCGCGACGACGTGGCGCTTCTGGGCTTCACGTCCGGCTCCACCGGTACGCCGAAGGCCACGATGCATTTCCATCGCGATCTGCTGATCATCGCGGACGGGTACGCGCGCGACGTGCTTGGCGTGGTGCCCGAGGATATTTTTGTCGGCTCGCCGCCGCTGGCCTTTACCTTCGGGCTGGGCGGTCTGGCGATCTTCCCCCTCCGCTTCGGCGCCACCGCGACCCTGCTCGAGGAGGCCACGCCGCCCAACATGATCGAGATCATCCAGAAATATAGGGCAACCATTTCCTTTACCGCTCCCACCGCCTATCATGTGATGCTGCGCGCGATGGAGGAAGGAGCCGACCTGTCGAGTCTACGCGCCGCCGTATCGGCGGGAGAGACCCTACCCGGGCCCGTGTATGACGAGTGGATCGCCAGGACGGGCAAACCGATGCTGGACGGTATTGGAGCGACGGAGATGCTGCATATCTTCATCTCCAACCGCTTCGACGATCACCGCCCCGCCTGCACGGGCAAACCCGTGGCCGGCTATGAGACCAGGATACTGGACGCCGACGGAAACGATGCCCCTGACGGGGACGTCGGCCGGCTGGCGGTGCGTGGCCCGACCGGTTGCAGGTATCTGCGCGGCGACCGGCAGGAAGCCTATGTGAAGGACGGTTGGAACATCACCGGCGACAGCTTCACGCGGGATGCCGAAGGCTATTTCCACTTCGCCGCCCGCAATGACGATATGATCGTTTCGTCCGGTTACAACATCGCGGGTCCGGAGGTCGAGGCGGCTCTGCTCGGTCATGAGGCCGTATCCGAATGCGCCGTCATCGGAGCGCCGGACGATACGCGCGGGGCGATCGTCGAGGCCCATATCGTTCCGGCCCGCGGATTTGAGGCTTCGGACGCGCTGGTCGGGGCGCTGCAGGACCATGTGAAAGCGATGATCGCCCCTTACAAATACCCCCGCTCGATAATCTTCACGGAGAGTCTCCCGAAGACGCAGACCGGGAAAATACAGCGCTTTCGCCTCAAGCGACCGGATCACGAAAGGGGAAAGCGATGAGCCGGGTTCCCGTTCGGATCGGATGTGGACCGGGCGCCGCTTGTGGCGTGGCAACCGAAATCGGTTCGCCCGACCTTCATTTCGGGCCCTGCTTCGCCATTGGCGGGTCAAAACCGCCGATAGGGATGTACGGAGTCCGGGGGGAAGTGGATCAACGCCAACCCGCTCGATATTGACGGAATCGAGGGGATGGCAGTCGCGCTGGGCTTTAAAGCGCTTTAACCGTCTCCAAACCAGCAAGGGAAGGGAAGGAAATGAAACTCAAATCTCTCGCATTGTCAGTGACGCTCGCGGCCTTGGCGGGCACCGCCTCGGCCGATACGAAAATCGGAATGATCACGACGCTTTCGGGCGGCGGCGCCGGCCTGGGAATCGATGTGCGCGACGGGTTCATGCTTGCCGTGAAACAGTCGGGCCGCGATGACATCGAGGTCGTGATCGAGGACGACCAGCGCAAGCCGGACATTGCCGTTCAGTTAGCGGACAAGATGATCCAGTCGGAAAAGGTGGACATCATGACTGGCATCATCTGGTCGAACCTCGCGATGGCCGTCGTACCATCGGCGGTTAGCCAGGGTGTCTTCTACCTTTCGCCCAATGCCGGGCCCTCGGCGCTGGCGGGCGAGGGCTGCCACCGGAATTACTTCAACGTGGCGTGGCAAAACGACAACCTGCACGAAGCGGCCGGCGCGTATGCCAACGGCGTGGGTTACGGGAACAGCTTCATTCTCGCGCCCAACTACCCTGCGGGCAAGGACGCTCTCACGGGCTACAAGCGTTTCTTCGAGGGTGAGCTGGCGGGCGAGGTGTATACCCAGCTCGGTCAAACCGACTATGCCGCGGAGATTGCGCAAATCCGGGCGTCGGGCGCGGATAGCGTGTTCTTCTTTCTGCCCGGTGGGATGGGGATTTCCTTCCTCAAGCAATATGCCGACAGCGGCGTTGACCTGCCTGTCGTCGGACCTGCGTTCAGCTTTGACCAGGGCATTCTCCAGGCCGTTGGTGGCGCGGCCCTTGGCGTCGTGAACACCTCGCAATGGAACAAGGATATCGACAATGCCACGAACGCCGCGTTTGTCGAAAGCTTTGAGGCGGAATACGGCCGTTTGCCGTCGCTCTACGCCTCGCAGGGCTTTGACACCGCGAACCTGATCCTGTCGGCGCTGGACCGGGCAGGCGTGGATGACGCCGACGCCTTCCGCGCGGCGCTCAGGGCGGCGGAGTTTGACAGTACGCGGGGCGACTTCGCCTTTGGCCCCAACCACCACCCGGTGCAGACCATTTACGCGCGTGAGGTGGTCCAGGAAGGTGACGTGTTCACCAACAGGATCCTTGGCGTCGCGCTGGAAAACCACTCTGACGCCTATGCGGGCGACTGCGAAATGTGAATTGACCGGCCCGCTCCGACTTCGCCCGGGGCGGGCCCACCCGATTTGACAAGACGGGAATATGTCCGCGATCCTTATCATCGAGCAGGTTCTGAACGGACTGCAGTTCGGCGTTATGCTGTTTTTGATGGCGGCCGGTCTGACGCTGATCTTTGGGGTCATGGGGCTGATCAATCTGGCGCATGGCTCGCTTTACATGGTTGGCGCCTTTGCCGCGGCCGCCGTGGCGGGGGCCACCGGATCCTTTGTCCTGGCCCTGATCGCGGCGCTGGCGGCGGCGGCCTGCGCGGGCACGATCGTCGAGATCGTGGTGATCCGGCGGCTATACCGCGCGGCGCATCTGGATCAGGTTCTGGCAACCTTCGCGCTCATACTGATTTTCTCGGAAGGCACGCGCTGGGTTTTCGGGTCCTTTCCGCTGTTTCTGGACATCCCGGATTACCTCTCCGGCCCGATCGCGCTGCCGGGGGGCATTGAATATCCGCTGTACCGTCTGGCCCTGATCGGGGCCGGCGTGTTGGTGGCGGTCGAGCTCTGGTGGTTGACCTCCCGCACGCGCATCGGCATTCAAATACGCGCGGGGGAGAATGACCGCGAAATGATCGCGGCGCTCGGCGTGGACATCTCCAGGCTATACACGCTTGTCTTCGCCATGGGCGCGGCTCTCGCCGGTCTCGCGGGAGCATTGGTCGGCGCGATCCAGTCGGTGCAGGTCGGCATGGGAGAGCCGGTTCTGATCCTGGCCTTCGTCGTCATCGTGATCGGTGGCATCGGGTCGATCAAGGGCGCCTTCATCGGCTCACTTCTGGTCGGGCTGACCGACACGCTTGGAGGCGTGTTCCTGCCTGAGCTGTTCAAGGTGTTCATGGATGTCGGCGCCGCAACCCAGACGGGCTCGGCGCTGGCGTCGATGGCCGTCTACATACTGATGAGCGTTGTCCTGATCTGGCGACCCACCGGGCTGTTTGGAATGCGGGCGTGATCGGGGAGCGGTACATTAACGGCCTTGTTCTCGCGGGGTTTCTCGCCGTGCCAATCTGGGCGCTGGCTATGGACGAACCGTTCACCATCACGCTGGCGACGCGCGCGAGCGTTCTCGCCATGGCGGCCGTCGGACTGAACATCGCATTGGGGATAGGTGGACTGGTCAGTCTGGGCCATGCGGTTTTTTTCGGGCTGGGCGGCTATGCGATGGGCATCCTCGCCCATCACGCGCAGACCCACGCCGCTCTCGATCTGGGCTTTCTCGCGATCGAGGGAAGCAGGTCCATGCCCGTGATCTGGATCACGGCGGTGACCGTGTCGGCTCTCGCGGCGTTATTGATCGGGCTCCTGTCGCTTCGGACGACCGGCGTTTACTTCATCATGATCACATTGGCTTTCGGGCAGATGTTCTTTTTTTTCTCGATCTCATGGAGCGCCTATGGCGGCGAGGACGGGCTATCGATTTATGTGCGCAACGGTTTTCCGGGACTGGACACACTGGTGCCGATCCAGTTTTTCGGACTGTGCTTTACCGCGCTGTGCGCCGCTTTGCTGCTGCACTGGCGTCTGCGCGCCTCACCCTTCGGGATGGCGCTGAACGCGGCGCGGCAGGTACCCCGGCGGGTAGAGACCGTGGGGTTGAATCCGATGCGCCTGAAGCTCCTGGCCTTTGTCGTCTCAGGCGCGGTCACGGGCCTTGCGGGGGCGCTCTTCGCCGACCTGAACCGCTTTGTCAGTCCGACGATGTTCAGTTGGCAGCTCTCCGGTGAGTTGATCGTCCTGATTATCATCGGGGGAGTGGGACGCTTGATGGGGCCGGTCATCGGCGCAGCGCTGTTTGTCGCTCTGGAACACTTTTTGGGAGGCCTCACGGATTTCTGGCATGTATGGCTCGGCGCGATCCTCCTTCTCATCGTGCTCTTCGCCCGCGGTGGCCTGATCGGGATTTTAACCGGTAAGGATGGCCCCCGTGTCTGACGTGATCCTTTCCACCCGAAACCTGAGCAGGAGCTTCGGCGCGCTCAAGGCCACCCGAAATATATCGATCGATCTGAGGGCCGGTGAGATCCATGCGGTTATCGGGCCGAACGGAGCCGGAAAATCAACGCTGATCGAGCAGATCAGCGGCGGTCTGAGATCGGATTCCGGCACGGTTCACCTGGTTGGGCGCGATGTATCGGCCCTGTCAACGCAGGCGCGGGCGAGGGCCGGGCTTGGCCGGACGTTCCAGATTTCGGCGCTGGCCATGGAAGACACTGTCCTGGAAAACGCGCTGCTCGGCGCGCTTGGCCAATCCGGCCGCCCCTGGAGGTTCTGGCGCGCGGCGGGCGAAGACCGGGACCTGCGCGCGCGCGCCACGGCCGCGCTGGAACGTGTCGGACTGGCGGGTGTGGCGGATCAGGTCACCGCCAGTCTCAGCCATGGCCAGCGCAGGCAGCTCGAGGTCGCCGTGGCTTTGACGCTCTCGCCCAGGGCCTTTGTCATGGATGAACCCATGGCCGGTCTGGGCGCGGAGGGATCCAGGGTCATGACGGATTTTCTGGACGGCCTGCGCGGCGAAGCGCCGATCCTTCTGGTAGAGCATGACATGGACGCGGTCTTCGCCCTCGCCGACAGGATCAGCGTTCTTGTCTACGGTCAGGTGATCGCCACCGGCACGGTCGCGGAAATCCGCGTCTCGCGTGAGGTGAAAGAGGCTTACCTGGGGGAAGGGGCGTGAGCCTGTTGACCGTCGAGAGCCTCACGGCGTCCTACGGTCCGGTGCCCGCGCTGTTCGGCGTGGGGCTGAAATTGGATGCGGGTGAGGTCTGCGCCCTTATGGGCCGCAACGGCATGGGCAAGACAACGACGGTCAAGGCGATCTGCCGGATGATCGCTTCCTCCGGCGGCCTGAGATTCGCCGGTCGGGATCTGCACGGACTGCCCAGCCATGCGGTGGCCCGACTGGGCGTTGGTCTGGTGCCGGAGGGACGGCGCTGCTTTAGGGACCTAACGGTGGAGGAGAATCTGATCGCGGCCGCCCGCTCTGGCCAATGGGATTTCGGCAGGGTCACGGAACTGTTTCCCCGGCTTGGCGAACGGCGAAACCAGCGCGCGGCCTCGCTGTCGGGGGGTGAGCAGCAGATGCTGGCGATCGGTCGGGCCCTGATGACCAATCCGCGGCTTTTGATCCTGGACGAAGCGACGGAGGGCCTGGCCCCAATCGTACGTCAGGAAATCTGGGCCGCGATCGACCGGATCAAGAACGAAACGGGCATGGCCATTCTGCTGATCGACAAGTCTTTGCGGGAACTTGCCTCGGTGGCTGACCGCGCCGTGATCGTCGCTCGGGGCGAAACCGTCTGGTCCGGCGCGATGGACGCTCTGACGCCGGATATCACGGAAAGATATGTGGGTGTCTGATGGGCTTTGAGCTTCCACAGAAAGTGCTGTTCAGACACTGCGACCCGGCGGGGATCGTCTTTTTCCCGCGCTATTTCGAGATGATGAACGACTGCGTGGAAGCCTTTTTCGACAGGGAACTGGACTGGCCGTTTGAGGCTCTGCTGCGTAATTCGGGAATACCCACGGCGCGGATCACGACGCGTTTCACCGCCCCCAGCCGACACGGCGAGCACCTGAATTTGGGCCTGCGGATTACCCGCGTTGGCCATAGATCGCTGACGTACCGCATGACGGCCCATTGCGCCGCGGAGCTTCGCTTCGAAACGGACGCCGTATTGGTTCACGTGGACGCGTCCGGTCGTTCGCGGGCGTGGCCGGCGCGCATCGCGGAGAAACTGAAAACCCTGGAGGAGCCTGAAGATGCCGCATGATGTTATCCACCCGGAGGGGTGGCTGCCCGCCTCAGGCTATGCCAATGGAATGCTGACGAAGGACGGTACGCTTCACATCGGCGGCCAGATCGGCTGGGACGCCGAAAAGAGATTTGCAAGCGATGATTTCATTGGCCAGACGCGGCAGGCGCTGTTGAACATTCGTACGATTGTCGAGACCGCCGGCGGCAAGGTCGAGGACGTGACGCGCCTGACATGGTTCGTGACCGACAAGGCGGAGTACTTGGCCGCGCGGACCGAGGTGGGGCGGGCCTATCGGGAGGTGTTCGGCAAACATTTTCCGGCGATGTCCATGGTCGTGGTGTCGGGATTGGTCGAGGACGCCGCCAAAGTCGAAATCGAAGCGACGGCACATCTTTGATGTCGCGGCGCTCCGTTTATATCTGCGATACGCGGCGCACGCCAATCGGGCGCTATGGCGG
>JAPOUP010000141.1 GCA_026708635.1 Rhodobacter sp. | reverse complement strand
TTCCCATAAGCGACACCTCGACACCGTCGTATCCCATCGTCGCGGCGCGCTCGAACAGGGGTGCCGGGTCGTCGGTCCACTCCTTCATCCAAATACCTGCGTGAATCCCGAATTTCATCAATTCCTTCCCTTTCGCGGCATGACAAAGAGATCAACTCAACTCCATGCCGTGAACCATCACTCCAACATCTCGTTCCCTCCCAGCTTAGGCTCAGTTCCGGAGTTCCGCCACACCCTGAAACCCAACGACCGCCGGCTGGCACCTCTGGGATCAGAGATGTCCTTTTCAAGGGCACTGAAATACGACGTCTTCCGTGATCGCTCAGCTGGTCGTTGAGAGATACCCCCGGGCCCGGAAGCGGTCGCCACGATAGCGCTTCCGGATATGCGGAAACTGACGTCGCGCCCTTAGGAACGGGCGGCCATTCATCCCGCGCATGAGCGCCGGTCGCCAGCTTCGGGGCATCGGGACGGACATATGCACGTGGTCGCCCGGGATCACGCCGCGCGGGATGTCGACGCCGTTCCCGCGGCACGCCTGAAAGCGGACGTCGCGCATGCGGAGCCGAAAGTCACCCGCCAGCACCGTGTGGCGGTGCGCCATTGACCGGAAGATGTGATAGCGGCGACGGAAAAAGCGGTGACCGCAGGTGTCGTATCGCATATCATAACCGCAAGTCGGCACTTTTCCGGTCAGCTGTACCTGATTGGGCCGATTTCCCGATGACCCCAAATATGTTCAGTTGAACGACTCATTATCCCCGCGTTTGAGATCGGCGGTCTCGGTGAACGGTTTGTAGGGTGAGGACTTTTGGTTTGTTGATATCCCGCTTGCAAGACGCCGCCCCGCCCGTGTATCCGCAACAGGACACGCAAACGGCGGTGCCGGACATCCGGCGCGGCGCGGGAAGTGGAAGGACGTCACCGATCTCGCCGAAGCGCCGCTGCACGGGCCGGCCGACGCCGTTCGGGGCCGAGACGGAGGTGCGGACCGCCACCAAAGACACCATCGCCAGGCTCAGGAGCGAAACAAAGGGAAAGAAAGATGATTGCAATTCTTCGCCGGACTCTATCCACAACGCTATTTCTCGGAATGTTTGCCGGGGCCGCGGATGCGGCCGAATGGAAATTCAACAACGGGCTTCCGGAAGGTCGTGGAGAGTCAGCGCAGCTCGAGACCTTTGCCGCGGATGTGGCGGAGCTGAGCGGCGGCAGCCTTATGATCGACGTGTTCCACGGCGGTTCCCTGAACCTGAAGGACAACGACGTGGCGCGCTGGCTGCCCCGCGGAGCGGTCGAAATGGGCCTGGTCTGGGCGAACTATCTCGGCCGTGACGTTCCCGCCCTGAACGCGGTTATGATCCAGGGATCGGTCGGAAGCCCTGAGGAGTTGATTGCCGCGCTGCCCGAAATTCAGGCGATCTACGCTGAGGTGCTGGGTGAACTGGATATCGTACCGACCGGGTTTATGGCCTTGCCGCTCCTGAAGGCCTCAATCTTCTGCCGCGAGGACCCGGTTCGCTCGCTTGAAGACCTCCGCAAGAAGAAGCTGCGCGTCTGGAGCAACGACCAGGTCGAGACCTTCACCAAGCTTGGCGTCTCGGCCCAGATCGTCGGTCAGAACGAGCTCTACGTGGCGCTTCAGACCGGCGTCGTCGACTGTGCCGTCTATCCCGCGCTCTTCGCGCACACGATCTCGCTTCAGGAGGTGACCAAGTATGCCTCCTACCTCTATCCGGTAGCGGGCGTTCCCTACGTTCTGGGCGCATCGAAAGGGGCATGGGAGGACCTCAGCGAAGCGGAGCGCGAGGCGGTCACCACGGCGGCGGCCCGTGTCTGGGAGCGCACCAACGAGTATTCAAAGGCGGAGGAAAACGAGCTGGCCGCCCGGGCCAAGCTGGCCGCGCAGGGAATCGAGTTCCTTGAGCCGTTCCCTGACGAAGATCGCGCCGCGTTCCTCGATGCCGCCTCCACCACATGGCAGGAGATGGCCGAAGAGGCAGGGGGCAACGCGCCGGAGTACCGCCGGAGAATCCTCGACGTCCTTGGGCGCTGAGCTTGGGCGACCGCAGGAAAGAAGACGGGCGTGCGGCGCATTCGAACCGAATCGAGGATTTGCTGGCGCCCGCCTTTGCCGCGATGGCTGTCCTGGCGGCACTGGCCGGCGGCGCGATTGTCGTTCTGATCGGCGCAAGCGTGACAATGCGGTACTTCGCGTTCGCCCCGTTCCGGTTCACCGAAGAGCTGGTCGGGCTTCTGATGACGGCCACGTTCTTTCTCGCCCTGCCGCTTGCCACGCTTCGGGCCGGGCACGTTCGCGTGCTGGTGCTCGTCTCCGCGCTGCCGGGCAAGAAGGCGCGCCCGTTCGGAATTCTGGCGGCACTCTTCGGCGCAGCGTTCTGCCTGTGGTTTCTCGCGCTCTGCATCCCTTGGCTGGAATTCGCGTTTGACCGCAATATCAAGACCGAGGTCGGCCGCATTCTGATGTATCCCTGGATGGCGCTGCTCCCGTTGTCCATGGCCTTGAGCGCGGCCGCGTTCCTGTTGCGCGGCGCATCGGGCGACGGGGGAAAGACCGGTCGGTCCTGACCCGGCAGAAGGAAAGAGATGTTCAGTTTCTGGGGGCTTCTGGTCGGTGGCCTTACGGTTTTCGCAGGCTCTGGGCTTCCGCTGGGGGCGGCGCTCGGCCTTACCGGGCTTCTGATCCTTCAATTCCATGCCGGCGGGTCGACCTATGTCGCGGTCGACGCTGTCTGGAACGTTCTTAACTCCTTCACGCTCAGCGCAATTCCGCTCTTCATCATGCTCGGCGAGATCATGCTGCGAAGCGGAGTCAGCGAAAGGATCTACACGGCGCTAGTGCCGCTCTTCCAGCGGGTCCCCGGCGGACTTCTTCACACCAACATCGCCGTTTGTACGCTCTTCGGCGCGGTCAGCGGCTCAAGCCTCTCGACCGCGGCGGCGGTCGGTTCGGTCGCCTACCCCGAGATGACCGGGCGTGGCTACGACCGGCGGATGGTCGTCGCGTCGCTGGCCGGCGGTGGAACGCTTGGCCTGCTTATCCCGCCCAGCCTTTCGCTGCTGATCTACGGCGCGCTGACCGAAACCTCGGTCGGGCGGCTGTTTCTGGCAGGCCTCCTGCCCGGCCTGCTCTTTGCGGCGATGTTCATGCTCTACATCTTCGCGCGGTGCCTGTTCCGGCCAGATCTCGCTCCGAGGGGCGATGCGGCCGCCGGCTTGTGGGAAATCCTTCTCAAGCTCTTTAGCCTTTGGCCTTTCCTGCTGCTGATCCTGGCAATCATGGGCAGCATAACCTTCGGAATCGCGACGCCGACGGAGGCCGCGGGGGTGGGGCTGATCGCGACGATCATCGTGGGTCGGTTCTGGGGCAGCCTGACGCCGCAAACACTGGTTGCGAGCCTTCATGCCGCGATCCTTCTTTTCGCTTCGATCGCGTTCGTCGTCATGGGCGCGACCATTCTCGCGCAGGCCGTGAGTCTTCTCGGCGTTCCGCAGTCAATTCTCGAGACAGTGCGCGCCGCCGATCTCGGGCGGCTGCAGGTGCTGGCGCTCGTTGTGCTGATCTACCTGGTGCTGGGCTGCTTCTTCGATGGGCTCTCGCTGATGATCATGACCCTTCCGATCGTGGTGCCACTCATGGTCGGACTCGGCTACGATGCGATCTGGCTGGGCGTCATAATCACAATCCTGATCGAGATCGGTCAGGTCACGCCACCCGTGGGGCTCAATCTGTCCGTCCTGGTCTCCGTTACGAAGGAGAAGGTGTCGCTTGGTGAAGCCGCCATCGCTACGATACCCTACTGGCTGATCCTGCTTGCGGGGATTGCGGGTTTGACAGCGCTTCCGCAGATCGCGCTTTTCCTGCCGACGGCATTGATGTGAGCCGTAACATTGGTTCACCATCTCAACTACCCTGAGCGACAGCGAGTCCATCATCTCATGCCGGATATCGAAGTTCACCTCCGTCGAGATGAACGGCGCTAAAGAAAGCAAGACAACTTATATGTAACCCTCAAAATTACCTTTGGTAGGATTGATCAGCCTTTACTCTAATCTCACGACAGCAGATTTCGCCGCTATGAGATGGAGAAAGAGATGAGCAAAGGCACCAGCTCGATGAAGTCCAACTGCGCGAAAGTCGTTTCGCGGCATGCTCATCCCGTTCGGACCGTATCAAGACTAATGGATAGCGGCATACATTATCTTATCTTCAGTAGCTTCTTCGGAAGGAAAGTCGGCGACGATACGGCCGAGCTTCGCAACCAAAATCCTGTCAGAAACCGCAAGTACCTCAGGCAGATAAGAGGAGATCACCACAACAGCTTTGCCTTCAGCCGCAAGCTGCCGGATTTGTTCATGAATTTGCGGAATTGCACCGACGTCAACGCCGCGCGTAGGCTCGTCAAAGATGACAACCGAAGGTTCTTGAACCAGAGATTTCGCAATCACCACTTTCTGTTGATTGCCGCCGGAATATTCAATGATCGTAGATTTCCTGTTCAAGGCCATAATATTCAGCCGTTGAATCCAGTAATCGGCTAGCTTCCGTCGCTCCGCTTTCGAGAAAAAGATGCGCCACCCAGGTCGGGTAGCCAGTTTCGCCAGATAGATGTTCTCATCCACATTCATGGTTTCAAAGAAACCATCAGCTTTACGATCTTCGGTGATATAGGCAATTCCGTCCTTGGTGGCTTGGCGCGGCACCCTGTAGCGGATGGGTTTACCGTGAAATTTTATAGTACCGCCGTTGATAATATTGCGCTTTTCGGCACCGGAGATGATTTTTGCGATTTCGGTTCTCCCGGACCCGATTAGGCCGGATATCCCCACGACTTCGTTCGCGTAAACGGAGAATGACATATTCTTGACCATATTGCCCATGGTCACATTCTCGACTGAGAGCACCTTGGCACCGCGAGGCGGACGATTTGATTTGGCTTGCCCCGTGCGTCCAGGGGTTGTTAACTTCCTACTACCAACCATGGCTTCAACGAGCTTGTCGCGATCCATGTCCTGGGTCAGTGCGCATAACACCTTCCGGCCGTCGCGCAACACGGTGATCCGATCAGAAATCTGCAGGCTTTCTTCAAGCGCATGAGAGATGTAGATGATCGAGACACCAGAATTTTTTAAATTTCTCAAAAGATTGAAGAAATGCACAATTTCTTCAGGTGTGAGGCTGGCAGTCGGTTCGTCAAAAATAATTATTCGTGCTTTGTTGTATACGGCACGGGCGATCTCAACCATTTGCCGCTTCGCAGTGCCGAGCAAGGCGACCGGGGTAACGGGATCAATATGAAAATTCAGCGATTGGAGAAGCTGCTGGGCCTTAATGTTGATCTTGCGATTCCTGTTGATCAACTTCTCATTACCCAGTTCAATATTCTGAGCCACAGTCATGGTAGGCACAAGACTGGTTTCCTGATACACCATGCAAACACCCGCATCGAGCGCCTGCCGCGGCGATTTATGGTTTACAGTTATACCATCTAGAAGGTGTTCGCCATGCGTCAGGTTAATCGCCCCGGCGATCACTTTGCTGAGCGTGGACTTGCCGGCACCATTTTCCCCCGTCAATGCGTGGATTTCACCCGGCAATAGCGTGAAATCCACCTCGCTGATTGCATGCACGCCATCATAGATCTTGCTACCGCCACGGATTTCAACAACTGGCTGCATTTGGTGATCAGACTTCGTTTTAGTTGCGCTCATCGGACCGCCCCAAAATTTTGCAAAGCAACTGACCGCGTCCTTTTGAAACCGCAAACAAATACATATCGGTTTCCAGAACAGAACATATGCCATGGTTAAGACCCCCACGGCGGCTATGCAGGCTTTCCATTGGTTCGCCGTTGCGGCCCACGCGGATGACCAGCCCATAGGACCGCGCAGGAGCCCAGGGTTTTTTAACACCCAGCGTTATGATATTTCCGAATTGCATCGGTTCCATGCAGTCAGACGTTGAGCGGAGTTCAGGGCCTGGCCAATAATTGACGGGGATGCTACGCATCATCTCTTTGCGATAGTCGTCCTCAAGCAAAATCAATTCAGTCAGGTGCGTGCGCACGGCAAACAGAGCGATCCAGAAACCCCCGTCTTTGGCGGGGGACATCCGCGCCGGATAGGCGGGAAGGTTGTCAATGACAGTGGTTATCTTGCCAGTGGATATGCCGCCTGCCTCAATGCGGCTCAGGCTGTGGTTCCAGCTTTGAGTGAACCAAACTTCCTTGTGATCGCTCGACAGACACAGACCGTTCGGGAAATGCAGACCATCCGCCAGTACCTCGGAGTCTGTTAATGATGAGCTACACCGCACAAGCCGCCCGGACGCATTAAGCTCCATCAAATCGCGTTTCCAATCAGCTGAACGATTGGTTCTGCTGCCATCTGTCAGATAGATCGACCCATCTGAGGCCGCAGTAACCGCGGTCAAACAGCCAAGGGCCTCATTCTCGACGCTTGTAAGCCAAGTCACGGAACCGTCCAGATTGATAGAAGCAAGACCCTCACCACTCACACAGACTAGGAGACGACCGTCAGGGTGGAAGGTCAAGCCGCCTGTTTCGCTCTCGAAGTTCATGAAAACGGATCTGTTTTCAAAATGCGGCCCACCGAGCTTGAGCACCTCGTTGCCAGCGGTCAGAAAAAGGGTTCCCTCCGGACCCAGCGCAACATCGTCAGCACCCGGAACCGGTCCACCTACCTCTTCCAATGCATCCAACAGGTTGTTTGGTGTCATCACACCATCCATTGTCGGAATTTTATGCTGATCACGGTTTCGAAAAACAAGCTGTTCGAGGTTACGCTTTAGATATGTGAACCGACCCATTTTAGGCGCTACCCTTTTGTGGATCGCCCCAATAAGCGTCAAATCCCGTCCACTCGGTGTCTGCGCCTTCGATCTTGATCCGCCCTAGCCGGTTGTTTTCCAACCCCGCTAAATAGAGATAGCCCTTGTGTTCGCGCATCGAGGTGACCGACGGATGATTTACTCCTTCAGGATCCCAATAGCTTTCAAGCACCTCCCCAGCGTCGTTGAATTTTACAACACAGCCTTGGTTGAGTGAGGGGACGAGCCATTCGTCAACCGGGATTTCCCTGACCATGCGCCGGCGAAATCCCGGCATGTGTCCAGCCAAATCAAAGGCGGGACTGCGGATCCCGATCAACGCCAGCCAATAGGTGCCGTCGGAGGCCCGATTGATGTTGTCACAGCAGCCCGGAAGCTCATCCAGAAGAGTTTCCAACCCGCCTTTCCGGGGACCTTCAATCCAATATCGATAAACCCGACTGAGAGAGGTCGAGGCTATCAGCACCGACTGCCCGTCATGCGAAACACAAATGCCGTTCGGGAAATGGAGGTGATTGATTTCCGTGTGCGTCTTACCGGTTTTTGGATCGTAGACGATAAGTCGTCCGTTTGGCCGTCCTTCGATGACATCAAGGGCGTTGGTCGTCATCTCGTAACGAGTCGTACAGTCGCTGAAATAGATCTTACCGTCAGGAGCGATGTCCAGGTCATCGGCCATGCGCAGCCGGCTGTCGTCGTTTAATTTATACCAGGTTCGATTGGTCTCGTCAGTGACTTTGTACGCCTCGCCCTCGCGGGTCACGCCGTATACCCCCATGCCCGCCACGCAGACAATCAGATTTTCATCCGGATCAAACTGCATCCCAAGCGGACGCCCTCCGATATGAGCAAAGACCTCACGGCGTTTGAAGTTTTCACCGCTAAAGCGAATAATGTTCCCATCACGCGTACTGCCATAGACCCGGCCTTGACGGTCAAGTATAACATCCTCGGGCCCTTCTACCTGATTCAGACCGAAAATCTCCGAACTCAGGAGCCGGTCGTTGCGCGCAAAGGGGTTGTCATCACCTGCGTCGATGGACGGGCGGCGCGCGAGCGGAATGCGCGTTGGATTGACATACAACAGCTCGGACGCTTTGCTTGAATTCTTGGACCATTTGACGTCGATCGCAACCGCCACCAAAAGGATGATGCCGACCGATGAGGACGTGATGTAGCCGGGCACGCCCATGCGCACCAAACCGTTGTTGAGCAGAAAGATCACCAGCCCGCCAATCATCGCGCGCCACACCGTTCCATTTCCGCCTGCGAAGGAAATGCCGCCGAGCACCGCCGCTGTAAGCGCCTGAAACTCCCAGCCGAGGCCAGTGAATGAATCTGAGCTGGCCTGGCGTGCGGCAAAGAAGATCCCACTCATGGCGCAGAGCAGCCCTGAGATAATATAGGTCGAGAACAGCATGGCGTTCACATTCACGCCGGCGTGGCGCGCTGCCTTGCGACTTGCCCCGACGGCGGTTAGACGCCAGCCGAACCGTGATCGGCTGAGCAGTATGTGACCGATGATTAGGACAACAATCAGCGTCATGGCATTGACTGGAATACCCAAGACCTGACCCGAGGCAATAAAGTCCCAGGCATCGCTTTCGACATAATTGGTCGCGAACGTGAGAGCGTGTTCCTGGTTAAGCAGGTTCACGACCGACCGCACGATAATCACTGTTACCAGAGTGGTAAGAAATGGCCTCGTCTTCAGATATCCGACGAGAAACCCGTTTATCGACCCAACGAATGCTCCCGCAGCCAGCGTTCCCATAATGACACCGGGGATGGACCATTCTAAAACAAGAAGCAGTATCAGGGCGATCAAATTGCAAAAGGCGAATATTGCCCCGACCGAAAGGTCAATACCACCAGATATCATGCTCAGCCCCATAGCCAGAACCACAAAGCCAAATTCCGGGTAGAGTGTCGCCAGAGAGACTACATTACGAACTGTCGCAAAATTTGGCACTGTCAGGCAAAGCGTCAGGATCAGCGCAACCAGCAGGGTAAAGGGGACCGCTGGCTCGAACCATTTTTTCATCAGCAACTCTGACAGCAACAAGCGTGGCGATACACTGGAACTCAACCGGAAAAAGAACTTTGTCGTATCGACATTCGTGTCGTGCATAGCGCATAGTTCCGAGCGGCAAAGGCGCGCTGTCGTCCGAAAGCAACAGCGCGCCTTAGGGTGTCATCCGTCGTTCTTAGTTTTCATCAAGGGGGAAGCAATTTTTAGCATCGGCATTGCTTGCATCAAGCCAGACAGGACGCGTGTAATAGGCGCGCTTGATTTCACCCGGCTCATCGTCGCCTTGCAGAAGCGACAGGGCGGCATTGAAGAGAGCATGCCCTTGCACGGTGCCAGTATAGCTCAGGTATTTGTCGAAATTGCCCTGGTTGATCTGGTCGCAATCCAAGACCGAGCCGGCTCCGGAAGCGTACACAATCACATCATCAATTTTGCCCGCGTTTCGTATAGCTTGCGCTGCGCCACTCTGCATCAGACCCCAGAACCCAATGTGAGCGCAAAGGTCAGGGTGCTGCTGGATCACGACATCGGTCAGGTTCTTGGCGGTATCTGCCAACCAGTTTCCGGCTTGATTTGACACAATCTCAATGCTTGGATCCTCTGCGAAGGCGGCATTGATCCCCGCCATCTGATCGATACTGCCCGCGGCAGTGATTTCCCCCTGCACGACTGCGACTTTCCCGGACTTCCCGGAGCCAGCGCCACATTCCTTTACGACATCTTCGCCTATCATCCTGCCAATCTCGCGCCAGTCGACGCCCACAAAGGCGTCAGATCTGTAGTTTGACGCCATATTAACCTGAATGACGTGAATGCCCTGCTCCTCGGCGCGCTTGAGATCGCGCATCAGCAGGGTAACACTTGGATTTTGTACAACTATAACATCGGGCTGGCTGTCGATGAGCGCCTTCAGCGCCTGCAGCTGTGCATCGACATTGGAGTTGGGATCGCGAAGCTCGTATATTATGCCACGGTGTTCGGCTTCACGCTGCAGGACACGCCCCCACTCCAGTGCCAGCGGTGAACCATACATGATCGGCAGATAAGCGATACGCTTACCAACAACAGAGCCGTCATAATCAGCTTTTAGCTCAGCCGAGGCCTTTGTTCCTTTTGTGTCCTGAGCCGATGCGCCCGAGACTAGCAACACCGTTGCGATCGCAGTAGCGACACTCATTTTAATCTTGCCCAAGGTCATGGTTCCTTCTCCTTTTCTGGGTTTATGATCACTGTACTCATGAGCGGTTCAGTCTCCCTGGCGAGCTGTTTCCTCGTCCCTGGGGTGAATGAAATTGTCTATGACGATAGCAAGCAGCAGCACCGACCCACGTATGATGTTCTGCACGTCGCTGCTCACATTCATGATCGTAAGCGCGTTCAGCATTGTTCCAATGAATAAACAGCCCGCAACAATACTTAGCGTGTGCCCTCGCCCGCCAACCAGACTAACGCCGCCAAGGATAACAACTAAGATGACATCAAAGATATAGGGGCTTTGAACAACGGTCATCTGGACACTACCGGAGGTTCCGACCCATACCAATCCGGCGATCCATGCCAGCAGGGCGACGATCATGTACTCGAAAACAATGAGAGGCCGAAGCGGAATGCCAGTTAAACGTGCAGCCCAGGGGTTATCTCCTTGAGCATAGAGAAATCGACCTGGAACGGAGCGTGATAGAAAAAGGTGCATGACAAGCGCACAGCTCATGAAAATGATGATGGGCATCGGGACGCCCATGAGTTTTCCCGATCCAAAAAATCTCAAAGCCGTGGCATCTTGGGGAACGTAATGAACCAGCGACGGCGACATCCAGAACACTATTCCGTAGACGACAAAACTTACTGCCAACGTCACGAAAAGTGCAGGTGCTTCGATGAAGGCAATGACTGCACCGCTGAATGCTCCGACGGCGAGCGCGAACACAAGCGAGGCAAACACCGCCAAAGGCAAAGACGTACCTTGATCGACAAAGATCAGAACAATTGCCCAAGATCCCGCCATGACAGCAACCTCACTGAGGTCGATACCGCGGCTCATTATGATCATTCCCATCCCGAGACTCAGGATCCCTAGAATGGCAATGCTGTTCAGCAGCACCAGGAAGTTGTTGACGCCAAAAAAGCCAGGCAGGAAAATCGAAAACGACACAAGCAGGACACCTGTGAGCGCCAGCATGACTAACTCTTGGGTGGTTTTGAACTTCCACTTTTCCTGCAAAGCATTGCTTGAAATTTGCGTCAGTCTCGCCATCGGTGCGCCCTTAAATTCTGGCTCCCTCCAATGCCTGACCGCGACAGTTGGCGAGTGTTTCCGCGAGTACGCTGAACCAAAGAAAGGGGATTATCAATCAAACCAGCGTACCTCGGCTTTGCTTTTGGGTGATTGTAGGCCAACGCTTAAGTGGAACCAGTGATATTTTTTCAGTTTACTTATGAATCTCATTCATAGTATCTTTTTCAAGCTGACGTTCTGACGGCAAATTTCTGTCAGCCAAGGGGTGGACAGCCATGCATCGTGACGATTTGAAACGGTACGACTTGAACCTACTTTTCGTCTTCGAAGCCGTCTATGAACAGGGCAATCTAACGCGTGCGGCGAACAAACTGAATCTCACCCAATCAGCTGTCAGCCATGCTTTGAAGCGGTTGCGAACTACATTTGATGATCCACTATTTCTTCGGCGCGGATCCAGGATGTTACCGACACCATTGTCCCGAACAATGATTGATCCGGTGAAGAAATCCATCGCTTCGATGCTAGCGCTCGCCCATCACTCGGAGGTGTTTGATCCGGTTCAGGCGAACCGACTAATCACCATCGGGTTTCAGCGCTTCTTGGAGTCCGCATTTCTGCCACCTCTTGCAAAGGACCTAAAGTCACGTGCGCCCGGGCTCCACCTTTCTGCCTTCAATGTCACGCGGCGCAATTTAGAGACTGATTTGATTGAAGGGCAGTTCGACCTCGCCGTCGATGTCAGCGTGCCCGTCTCCGATTCCATCAAACGGAGAAAGCTGTTTACGGCAGAGCATGTCTTGATTGTTAGAGAGAACCACCCCCTGTGCGCTGGCCCTTTTGAACTAGACGAATACCTGAAATATGGGCACGTCCACGTTTCGGCGCGAAAGCACGGCCCAGCATTTGTCGATCTCGCACTCGCCAAACACAAATGTCAGCGTAATATCGAATTGCGATGCCAGGATAACTTTGCGGCATTCAAGATAGCCAGCGAAACTGATCTGCTCCTTACAACCATCCGGAATCACATTGCAATATTCGAATCCAATATCCCATTTAAAGTGCTCCCCATGCCAATGGAGATCGCAGGGCTCGAAATATGCCTTTACTTCCACAAAAACGCTGAGCGTGATCCCGGCATACTTTGGGTCGCCGAACGCATGGAAGAGATCTATGGGCTTCTTTAGGAGACCGGGGTGTCTCCGGAATTATTCCCGTTCAGGCTTCGTGCCTGCATTCGAACATTCGGTCACCCGCCTCAATCGTGCCTTGATTGATTGCCCGGGTTGCCGGAGGATCCCAAGCAACGCTGCCACAGCCACGCCGCCGGGGACATCAAGACAGTCGGCGAATCAACAATCAGGGCCGGATTCGGGAATCCGTGAGAAAATCCGGACACACCAAACCGGCGAAAACCTACATCGGCCCTGGGACGCCGGGGTATCCGATGCCCTTGAGCGCGGGTTTAAGGATATGGCGGTTGAGAACTTTCCAGCCAATGATGGCCAGGATACCGGCTTCGCCCCCCGCCGTCAGGTCCACGGCAGCGGCATCCGTCACCGGTGTGTATTGCCTGCATTGTCTCACGCGTCCATCTGCCCCCGGACATGGGCGAACCACCGGCAAACGGACACCCCGCGCCGGAACACACCAGGGACTGGCCGGAAATACGCGGTGCCATGTCAGGCTTCTTCCCTCATC
>JAPOUP010000194.1 GCA_026708635.1 Rhodobacter sp. | reverse complement strand
TTTCGGGGTCGCGATCGGTCATCGCACGACTTCCTCCAGCCGGATTCCCCAACGCTCCAGCGTTCTCCCGGTGGTTTGGTCAAGTCTCGTAAAAGCCTCGGACAATGCCTGGACAGCGTCCGCCTCAGCCCGCTCGGCATTGACGAGCTCATCCTCCGACGCCGTCACCTGAAAGGTGGATGACAGGCCCTGGCCAAACTTCGCCTCTTCTACCGCCAGATTGTCTTCCGCCAGAGTACGTGCGTTACGCGCCAGTTCCACCAGTCTAGTCCTCGCCTCGACGTCATTCACCGCCTGGCGCAATGCGATATGGATTGACTCACGCATTTCGATCACGTTTCTCTGGGCCTTGATCAAACTGTTGCGGGCCTGGATGTGTTCAACTTTGGGTGCCCTGTCATTAAGGGGAATGGTCACGCCCAAATTCACGGACGTGGCCGAGCGTCCCGTACGGTCACGGTTAAGATCAAGCCCGATCGAGGGATCCAGCAGCAAATTGTTGCGTGCCACCGTTAGACTCATCCGCGCGAGCTCAACCCGCATCTGCGCCTGGATGAAGTCGGTGCGACTCAGGAGCACGTCCTCGAACGCCGGGGCGGATAACGGCCCGGGCTCAGCATCACGCTCGCCCAGCGGACGGACCAGAACCACTCCGTCCGTATCCAGAACGCTAACCAGCGCGGCGTTGGCCACCTCAAGGCCATTGCGCGCCCGTGCCAGCGCGATCTCGCGGTTGGCGATCGAGGCCTCCGACCTACCGACTTCCCGTTCAGCGACGCGCCCCACGCGTATCAGGGCGCGGGTCGACTCAAGCTGCTCGCGCGCGCGCGCGAGCGACGCCTCGGCGATGTCCAACTGCCGGTAAGCCGAGACCACGGAACGATAGGCTCCAATCACCTCGTTAACCACGCCCACCACGGCTTCGCGCATGGCGAGTATGTTCATTCTTTCATTGATCCGCGCCCTCCGGATCGATACGGACTCCACGTCAGACCCCGCCCCTCTCAACAGCGGATGGGAAATGCCCAGCGACTGTGACCGGTTGCCTTCCGCACGGCTGGAAACCGATTGGTCCCAATTCAGTCTCAACACGCCGCCAGTGGGAAGCCGGAGCGTCATATTCGCACCCACGGATGCCCGTTTGTTATTTGACGAATCCCGTGCCAGAGCTGGCGTGATCGTGAACTTGGGTTGCCAGCGCTCCTCCTCCACATCGAGTGACAGTTTCTGCACCTCCCGATCGAGACGTAGGTTCAGAAGCGACCGATTGTTTTCCAGCGCATATCGTATCGCATCCTCAAGCGTCAAATCCAGAGCCGGCCCACCTAATTCTTCATCTGAAGATCGAGCGGGTCGGGCGGGCAAGTCGGAACGCGCGTTTTCCGCTCGCTTGATCGGATCATACACACTTTGGGCCGGGCTCTCCACCACCGCACCGGGAATGGAACTGGCATAGCCGATATCACGGCCATTTCCGGGCGCACAGGCAAACAATGCCACCATGGCGACGAATACGGTACCAATCCGAAGGCTGGTCGAGGGCCGTTTGACTAGTGAGTTCTCACCGAATTCCGTCATTACGGGGTCTCTTGTCTTTCTCCATATCATCGACCAGATTTGCCGAGACTCCTGTGAGTCCAATCAACCGATCCATAGCCAAAGGTGGACGGGTGGGCATTCGTTATGCCGACGACAAGGATAGGTTTGCCCTCAGCAACCTCCCCCCGACATTCGTCAGATTTTGCCCGTCGGTTTGAGTATCGCCTCCGCGTCCTTCGTGGCATACATGCGGTTTGTCCGGTATGTCTTTGGCGCATATGGCATGAACCAGTCGTTATGCCATATTCACGTACATTTCCACCGACTGCGCAATATCCTAATTTTTCAGCGATCCATTGCAAATGTCCTGACATCGGATGAGATTTCCTGCAATGAACGTGGTGCCTCTTTCTCGGTGTTCCGTGCGACTTCCGGCAACTCGCAGGCCATGCACGGCCCCTCCCCGGTCCCGAGTAAGACCGTGACGGCCAGGTTGAGCTCGCCGGACAGGCCGGCGACCGCATGACCGAATATTCGAATGGAGGCACGCGGCCTGAGCGGAAATAATTCCGGACATACCCATATCCGTGCGTCCGGGCCAGAACCGTCCCCCTAGTTTTTCTTGACGATGAACCGCCACATCGGCGCGAAAACCCGGAAAACGAATCGGTTTTGGGGTCGGAAAGAGGCCGTTTCGGTGTCCGGACGGCCCCGGAACGGCAGTGAATCCTCCCGTATTCCCGGCAATTTGGCTAAAGCTGGAAGTGCATCGCCACGAATAGAATCGCGAATAATGACGCAGCCCCCAGGAGATCCTCGATGATCGTGCTGTCATACCGCGTAGCGATTTTCCAGATTCCCTTATCCATTCCAGCCATCCTCTGTTGGGTTACCGCATATATGTTCCTTCTTTGTTCCCATTAATCCCACTGACTGTAAACAACATAATGAAGGGAAATGTGAAGGGGATTACTAACGTTCTGGAATTACGTGAATCATTTTTTCCTGCTCCATAAGCCAAAGCAACGTGAGGACGGCATCGACCCGGGTGCTGCGCGGCCCCCGCAGTTCTTTGACGAATCGGCGGGCATCGGACTGCGCCAGGACCACCAGTTCCGACTGCTGGGGAAGCTCCGCGATTCTGAAGCCAGGCATACCCGCCTGCGCGGTACCGATGGCATCGCCGGGTCCGCGCAGGGAAAGATCCGCTTCAGCGATTCGAAACCCGTCATCCGTCCACCGGAGGAATTCCAGTCGCCGCCGGCCGGCACTCGACAGAGGCGGGTGATACAGCAAAAGGCACGCAGATTCCTCAGAACCGCGCCCCACCCGGCCACGGATTTGATGCAACTGGGCAAGTCCGAACGACTCCGCCCGCTCTACCACCATGATGGAAGCTTCGGGCACATCCACCCCAACCTCGATTACCGTGGTCGAGACCAGAACGGATGTCCTGCCGCTGGCAAACGCCTCCAGCGCCTCATCTCTATCGGACCGCGGCATCTGGCCATGTACCAAGCCCACCGTTTCCCGGCCAAGGGCAGCTCGCAATTTCCTGAAACGCTCCTCGGCGGCGGCGGGACTCGCACCATCGATCTGGGGGCAGACCCAATACACGCGACGACCCTTCGCCACGGCACCGCGAAGCCGGTTCATGACCTCGTCCATTCTGGTAACGGAAGCCAGAGCCGTATCTATACGCTTCCGATGCCTTGGCTTTTCGTCAAGCACGGAAACATCCATGTCACCGAACAGCGCCAGCGCCAGCGAACGTGGGATCGGTGTCGCCGACATTGAAAGCATGTCCGTGAGTTCACCCTTGGCGCCCAGCGCCTTTCTCTGGGCAACACCGAAACGATGCTGTTCGTCCACGACCGCCAGTCGCAGTTCGGCAAATTTCACATCCGGCTGGATCAGGGCGTGCGTGCCGACCAGAATGTCGATTTCACCTGATTTCAGGGATTCGAGCCTGGCCGCGCGGCCGTCCCCGCCCTCGCGGCCGGTAAGGATTTCCAGCCGCACTTCCAGGGTATCCGCCAAGGGGCCAAGCACAGAGAAATGCTGTCTCGCGAGCGTTTCCGTAGGTGCCATGAGAGCACCCTGCCCTCTCGCTTCCACGGCCAGGATCAATGCGAAGAACGCCACAAGTGTCTTGCCCGAGCCGACATCTCCGTGGATAAGCCGATTCATCCTGAAACCGGACGCCATGTCCTCAGCGATTTCGCCAATCACACGTTTCTGCGCATCGGTGGGTTGGTATTGGAGGGCTTCATTCAGCTTGCCGCGCAACATGCCGTCGCCGACGTTCCTCACCCCCGGCGCACTGCGCATTTCGGCGCGGTCCAACGCGAGGGTGATCTGGTGGGCGAACAGCTCGTCATAAGCAATACGCTCGCGGGCGGGCGCGGCCGTTGCCAGGTCGCTCTCCGATTTCGGGAGATGTGCGTTTATGACCGCATCTTTCCAGCGGGGCCAGCCCCTCCCCTTCAGTGTTGCGGCGTCAATCCATTCCGGTAGATCCGGCAGAAGCTTCAGCGCTGCGGTAACCGCCTGAACCATCCTGCGCTGGGTAAGTCCGGAGCACAATGGATAGACCGGCTCGAAACATGGAACCGAGTCACTGTCATCCGGGTGCGCGACGTGATCCGGGTGAGGCATCTGGGCGATACCCGCATACCGCTCCACGCGCCCCGAAACGATCAGGCGCGCGCCGGTCGGGAACCGCTTCCTGAGCGACGCGCCCCGCGCTTTGAAAAAGACCAGGTGGAACATCGTCCGCGCATCGTGGACCTCTACGCGATAGGGCCGGCCTCTGGCATCCGGCTCGATGTGCCGGCCGACAATGACCTCAACCGTGATGACCTCGGGAAGCGTAGCCCCGGCTACGGTTGACCGGCGTTGACGATCTATTCCCGAAACCGGCAGCGTTAAAATCAGATCCCTTGGTCTTGTAACCTTCAGTCCGGCAAGAGTCCCGACTGTCTTCGGCCCTACCCCATCGAGCGTTTCCAGGTCCGCGAATAGCGGATACAGGATGGGTGGGCGTAGCCTCATGCCTTGGTGACAAGTTCCATCCAGGCATTCTCGTCGATTACCATGACGCCCAGTTCATGGGCCTTACCTGCCTTGCTACCGGAGCCGGGGCCGGCGACGACGAGATCGGTTCTGGCGCTGACGCTTCCCGAGACCTTTGCGCCAAGCGACTCGGCCCGCGCCTTGGCCTCTGCGCGGGTCATTCCATTAAGCGTACCGGTGAAGACCACGGTCCTGCCTGCGAGAGGGCTGTCGGAATTTACGGTCGGCTCCATATCGCGAACGTCAAGATGCTTGACGAGGCGGTCTATTGAACCGCGCTCCATCTTCTGGCTGAATGCCGCCACCAGCGATGTGGCCATAACTTGCCCGACACCGTCGACGGCGACAAGATCCTCCCATTCCGGCCCCTCGCCCGCCTTCGCAGAACCGATCCGCTTCTCGAAAATCTCCCAGGAACCGTAATGCGTCGCGAGTAACCGTGACGCGCTTTCGCCTACATGGCGAATGCCCAATGAGAAGATCAGGCGATTTAGCGAAATGCGGCGCCTTTCCTCAATCGCCTGGAATAGGTTCCGGACACTCCTTTCGCCGAAGCCCTCTCGGTCACGCAGTTTTCCGCCGCTCGCGGCGTCCCGTTGGGCGAGGGTGAAGATGTCGGCCGGTTCCCTTATCCCCAGGACCTCGTCGCGATAGAACATTTCCAGCTGTTTCGCGCCGAGTCCCTCGATGTCAAAGGCGGCGCGTGAGACAAAGTGCTTGAGTCGTTCCATCGCCTGCGCCGGACAGGCGATACCGCCGGTACAGCGCCGCACGGCGTCGCCTTCCTCACGCACGGCTTGCGAACCACATTCGGGACAGACGGTAGGGAAATCGAATCGCTTGGCACGTTCCGGTCGCCGGCCGAGGTCGACATCCGCGACCTTCGGGATCACATCGCCCGCGCGGTAAATCCGCACCCAATCTCCCACACGGATATCCTTGCCGTCGCGGATCGGATTTCCGCATGCGTCCAAACCGGAAATATAGTCTTCGTTATGCAAGGTGGCATTCGACACGACCACACCGCCCACGGTGACCGGGGTAAGGCGTGCCACGGGGCTAAGGGCCCCGGTGCGCCCGACCTGTATGTCGATTGCCCGCAGGCGGGTCCATGCCATCTCGGCCGGGAACTTATGGGAAATCGCCCAGCGAGGTGTCGTTGTCCGAAACCCGAGCCTACGCTGCAGCTCGAGGTCATTGACCTTGTAGACGACGCCGTCGATGTCATAACCGAGAGTCGCCCGTCGGGCCTCGATACCTGAATAATGGGCCAGCATATCATCGAGACCGTCACAGAGCCTCGTTAGTGGATTCGTCGCGAACCCCATGTCGGACAATCGCTGAAGCGCTTCATACTGGGTCCGTCCCAGAGGCTCGGATAGCTCTCCCCATCCATAGGCGTAAAACCTTAAAGGGCGTGATCTCGTCACATCCGGATCAAGTTGCCTGAGTGAGCCGGCAGCGGCATTCCGCGGGTTGGCAAAGGTTCTGGATCCCTCCAAGGTGGCCCGGGCGTTGATCCGCTCGAAGTCGCTATGGCCCATATAGACCTCTCCGCGCACCTCCATGACCTCCGGGGCACGCCGTGCGATATCCGGAATGTCGCCGATCGTCCGGGCATTGGCGGTGACATTCTCGCCGATCCGCCCGTCGCCACGTGTCGCCGCCTGCCTCAACCGCCCGCTTTCGTATCGCAGGCTTAGCGAAAGACCGTCGATCTTCGGTTCGCATGTATAGCCGATCGGGGTTCCATCATCGAGTTTAAGGTATCGCCGTATGGTCTCCTCGAAATTCCGGACGTCGTCCTCTCTGAATGCGTTGGCAAGCGATAGCATTCGCACCGAGTGCGTGACCTTGGCGAATGTGTCACTCGCCGCGGCTCCGATTCTGTCCGATGGGCTGTCGGGTCGCTTTAGATGGGGAAATATGGATTCGATTTCCTTGTTGCGTTCAAACAGGGCGTCGAATTCGGCATCGGAAATTTCCGGACTGTCATCGGAATGATAGGCGCTGCTGGCGCGGGCAAGCGCCGCGGCCAAACGGGCCAGCTCGGCCGAAGCCTCCACTTCATTCATGTTCCGGATTTCTTCGCTGGCCGGCAAATTGAATTCTCCCGAGAAACCCTCAAAGTGATAGGAGCGTGATCGGGCAAGGTCCAGACCGCGTGTTCAGAAAAGCTTGGATGGATACGGACGGTCCCATGCGGTTCCGGCCAGTCATGTCCTCTGCTCCCTAGCTTCGCCAAGGAATCATACGACCTCTCCGGCGTCGGCGCGGAATAACCCGCCCATCGGCTAGGCGGCAGTCCGCCACAACGTATAGACGCCCGCGCCCGTCAGTATCAGTGTCGCCATAGACGCAACCGTTCTGATTTGGTTGAAAACCTGCCATTTCGACGAATAGGTAGACCAAATCTCTTTGGCCCGTTCAGTATTTTCGGGCACCGTGATTTCCGCCAGCGCCTCATTCATCGGAACGTTCACGGCCATGGTCAGCATCAATCCCCCCGAGAAATATATGACCGCCGCCGCGGCAAACGCCATGGCCGCCCGCCTCCGTCCGGACCTGAAGGCAAGAGCGGCTGTCGCAATCAACACAATCGTCGCCCCGAAGAATGCGGGCGCGAAGACGATGTTCCTAACGCTGGCGTTCATGGCCTGCATGGTCTGGATCGCAACACGTGGATCGGCGGCGTCATGGCCCCACATGGTGGAACATACCCATGCATAGAAGAAGCCGAATATCGCGCCGCCCAGAGCCAGCGCCAGAAATGTGAAGGGCAATAGCAGGTAAGTCATGTGATCCCCAGAAACGCGCTGCATGTTTTCGGATAAGACACCGCCATACCCGAAGGGGGCTGACGGCGGACCGGAGATGGCCCATACCTTGAGGGCTGATGGCACCAATACATTGAACCAGCGCCATGTAGTTCGGCCAACGGCCAAACTGACGGCGAACGCCGCCGATTATCCGTGACGGCCGTTGAAGCCCGCCACTAGCCGCTGTATCCCTCGGGGCACCTCCCGTCGCGCCGACCGGGATCGAAACACGTCACGCGCCGCAAGTCCCCGGCTGCCTCATCGCGGAGTCTTCATATGACCGAATCCAAAAATGCCTCCAGAAAGAGAAAACGGTCCCGGAAACCACGCGCCCCAACTTTCATAGGCTGGAGCACGAGTGACGAGGATGAGGTCGAACGGAGGATCTGGAGGGGGCTGACAGAGACCTTTGAGATCGAGGCGCTCGACACCGAATTCCCGCATTTCGGAGACTTTCTCGTGCGATCGGCGAGCGGCAACGAATATCACGTCGAAATCCGCGACGTTTCGGCGCGGAAAAATTCGTGCAGCTGCCAAGACTTCTGGAACAGCCGGCTGGGAACCTGCAAGCACATCGAAGCGGTGAGACGGCGGCTTCTGGGGCCCAAGAGAAAATCCCTCCCCGGAGACATCGGCCAGAAAAGTCGGCGGACCGAACTGTACCTTGACATGCCCGGAGACGGTAGGCCCGCCGTCAGCCAAGCCAGCACCGATGAAATATCGGACAGAATCGATCGCTATGTCCGGGATCTGGCCGAAAATGCGTCAAGTGAAGCCCTGCGGGCGATCCAAGACGTTGCCCGTCAGGAGCCGCACAGGCTGAGGGTCTCGCTACTCATCGACAGATGGGTCGAGGAAAGCGGTCGGCTGAACGAGAGATCCCGCAGGCGGGAGAGGTTTCTTTCCGATGTTGAAGCCGGTCGACAGTCCCTCGATGTGCTCAAATTTCCCCTCTATCCATACCAACGCGACGGCATGCTTCACCTCGCCTTTGGCGAACGTACCCTGCTCGCGGATGAAATGGGCCTTGGGAAGACCGTGCAGGTGTTGGCGGCCTGTGCGCTGCTCCACAAATCCGGATCGGCGAACAGGGCGCTCGTCGTATGTCCGGCCTCCCTGAAAGCGGAATGGAAAGAGCAAATCGAGGCGGCGACCGATCACGATTACCGGATAGTTTCGGGATCGCGGGCGCAACGCACCGCCCAATATCGCGACCCACCGCTCTTCACGATCATGAACTACGAGCAGATTCTTTCCGATCTTGACCTGGTTCAGGACGTTCTGTCTCCGGATATCGTCATTCTTGACGAGGCGCAGCGCATCAAGAACTGGCGTACGAAAACCGCTTCCGCGGTCAAGCGGTTACGAAGCAGGTTCGCTTTCGTTCTGACCGGTACGCCAATAGAAAACAGGATCGACGATCTATACTCGATTGTGCAGTTCCTTGAGCCCGGTCTCCTGGGCCCGCTATTCCGCTTCAATCGTGACCATTACGAGCTTGACGACAAAGGCCGTCCGGTCAGCGTACGGAATCTTGACAGCCTGACGGAAAAGATCAGGCCAATAATGCTGCGCAGACGAAAAGCCGAGATAGAAACCGATCTCCCGGGGCGTTCGTTCAACAATTTCTTTCTCGAAATGACCGAGGAGCAACGGCTGCGCTATGTTGACGAGGAAAGGATTGTCGCCCGCTACGTGTAGCAACCTGCAATCATAATCGCTTCGGCCTGCACTCATCGTGATTTTCGGCCCGGATTGAGTGCGTCCATCGGAGGCGCCGAACCCGGATTGACCGCGAACGAACCCACATTATCCGCGAACGGGACCGTGCGGACCGGCTCGATCTTCATATCGGCAGTCCCGCCCTGCGCATCATGGTGGCGGGTCCGTCGGTCCGTTCGGCGTCCAGCCGGCCCTTCAGGAAGCGGCGGATCTCGGGAATGCGGGCGTCGGTGAGTTCGGACAGCGCCTTGGGTCCGCACCCGATCTGGGCGAGACGGGCGTCGAGATCGTCCAGGCCCGCCGAGACGGTCTCTTCCACGATGGCGCGCGTGACCCTGTCCTCACCCATCCGGTATGCGTCCGCGAAGGCCCTGTCCAGGTGCTCGATGTATTGCAGGGGCGTGGAAAGGCGTTCCGCCAGGTACTCCTGGGCGGCGTCCTCGAAGACGTCCGACGGCTCGACCCCGTCCTCCAGGCACCGCTCCAGGATCCAGGACATGAACCCGCGGCGCTCGTCGCCGATGCCGCTGAACTCGAACTTCGACGTCCGGTGGCCGATCTCTTCCATGGTGGCGCGGCGCAGGTCGTTCTGGAGGCGCGGATGCCCGACAAGAACGATGGACAGCGTGCCGCCTCCGGCACTGATGACCTCCCGCAGCCGCTTCAGCCCGTGCAGCGTGCTGACGTTCAGGTCATGGGCCTCGTCGATGAACAGCGCGATCGGCTTGCGGGCCTTCCGGACCGCTGCCTGAAGAAGCCGTTCCCGGCGCTCGGACTGGCCCGGAAGCTTCATCTCCGGCTTGCCCGAGAGGTCGAGAAACAGCGCGGTGACCAGGGCGGGCAGGGTCACGCGGTGCTTGTCCACCGAGAGGCTGCGCGCCACGATGATCTTCCTTTCCGCCCTGATCTGGTCCTGAAGGCGATTGACCATCATCGTCTTTCCGACGCCCACCGGACCCGAGACGGCGATGAGGTGTCCGTGAACGATCGCGGCGATCACGTCCTCCCGGAACCGGGCCAGGCGCTCGGTCTCGTAGTACCCGGCCTGGCTCCATGGCTTCTCGACGTGAAAGCGCTTCATGACCTGTCCGCTGAGCATTCGAGCCGCCTCTTCGTGTCATTGTCCGCGCTGGAAGCGCTGTCTTATTTCGGCCTCGATGTCGGCCTTGTTCAGGGTTCGGCCCACCAGGTCGCCCACGAAGGCGAGATCGTCCGGAGAGAGCTCGGCGAGCGGGCGGTCCAGCTGATGGGAAATCGCCCTGCGCGCGCTGAGCCCGCTCTCGTAGGCGACCTGCCCCCACGGATCGGGGTCGCTGAACCTGACACCGGGCAGCGGCACGACCTCCGCCTCCGGCGCATCCAGGGCGAAGCCGGCAACGGCCGTGCGCGGCAGGCTGATCGCCTCGGCCAGCCTGGCCACGGATTCCGCGCGCTTCTCCCGCGGAGACTTCCCGCGCCTGCGGTACCGGTGCAGCGGGATCGGCCCGCCGTGGGGGCGATAGGGGCCGTAGCGCCGGTCGCCCCGCTCCACGAAAAGCTCGTGATCGAACAGGCCCCACCAGAGCAGCACCTCCTCGCCGGCAAGATCGCCGTCGACCTCGTAGTAGGTGCCGTCGATGGATATCCGCGAATCCGACGCCACTGTCCGGCGCTCCGGTTCGCGGGCAAAGGCGCAGAAGCGTTCCCAGGAGCACATCTCGCGGATACCGGCGTCCGGAAGGTTGGCCAGCCAGTCCTCGATCCGGCTGTGCGGCTCGCGGCGATGGGGCCTGTCGTTGTACCGGTTGACGAAGTTCCCCAGCCAGAGATTGGCCTCCGCCTCGGTCTCCGGCCTGTGGAAGTGGTACAGCGTCTCGTGCGCCTCCTTCACGGTCCGGAACGGACGTTCCACCTTTCCCTTCGAACGGGCCGTGACGCGGTTGCCGTCGGATTCCGCCGGCATGTGCGTCTTCCATTCAACCCCGAGCCGCTCCATCACGGTCTGGAACACGAGGCTCTTCGCGACAGGACCGTTGTCGAGATAGAGCATCTCGGGAATGCCCTGGAAGCTGGTGTCCTCCTTGGGCGCCATGGCGTTGAACAGGAAGAGCAGCGCGCTCTCCGCATCCTCGCCGTAGACGCAGCGGCATTCCTGGTACGAGGTGCCGGAACGGTCGTCGACGACGCTGAAGAGCATCATCGTGGGCCGGCCGCGCCCGGGATCGACCCACGCCGGCCGCGAAACGTGCTTCAGGTCCGACGGGCTGATGTCGAACTGCCAGCAGTCGTTCGAATGCCGGGCCTCGAACCGGGTGGCCGGCGCGGCCCTTGTCATGCGGGGATGGTCAAACCCCCAGTCCTTCAGCCACCGGTTCACGGTCGAGCGCTTCAGCAGACCCGGCGGCGGACGCACGTGCCCGCCCGGCGTCTGGACGCCGTGCTCCTCGAGAAGCTCGATGGACCGGCCGGTCGAGAGATGCCGCCCCTTCCTGTTGCTCGTCCGGATCTTCAGGGCCGCGATGATCTCGCAGTACCGGGCCAGGTCCCGCTCCGGGATGCTGCGCGGCTTTCCCCGGTCCGCCCGCTTCAGCCCCTTCGGCTGATGCAGCGCCTTCAGGGAGCGGTAGACCGTGGACGGGCTGACGCCGAAGAGCTCGGCCGTCCGTCCGACATCCTCCCGCCGGACCGCCGAGCGGGCGGGCAGTCTCGCCAGCCGGGTCCTGAGCGCAAGCAGCGTCTCCGTAGGGATGCGCACGCCCCTGTCAGCCATCGGAGAATTCCCCGACATAGGCGTAGAGCGTGGCGCGGGAGATGCCCATGAGGCCGCAGATCTCCGCCACCGTGTGCTCCCGCGACCGGTAGAGCTCCACCGCGTGGGCGCGCTGCCCGGCGGTCAGCGCCTTCTTCCGGCCGCCCCTGCGCCCGCGTGCCCTCGCCGCCTTCAGGCCAGCCTGGGTCCGCTCGCGGATCAGGTCGCGCTCGAACTCGGCCAGGGAGCCGAAAAGGTGAAAGACCAGCTGCCCCCCCCCGCTCGACGTGGTGTCGATCGACTCCTGGAGGCTCTTCAGCCCGGCGCCCATTTCCTTCAGTTCCTCGGCCCGGGAGATGAGGTCCCTGAGGGACCGTCCGAGCCTGTCCAGCCGCCATACGACCAGCGTGTCGCTGTCGCGGATCTGCTCCAGCGCGCGGGCCAGCCCCGGCCACTCCGTCCTGGCGCCGCTGGCCCTGTCGTCGAAGATCCGCTCGCAGCCCGCCGCGCTCAGCGCGTCATGCTGCAGGTCGAGGTTCTGTTCCCCCTTCGATACGCGTGCGTAGCCGATGAGCATGTGAAAACGTCTGGAAACCCGATCGCAAAGGACGAATCCATACGATGTTTTCCGGACGGAGTAAACAGACAGAATTCCGCTGAAATATCAGTCTTCGCGAACCGTTGCGACGGACCGTCTGGAAAAGGGCCGTTTGCCGGACGGTCCCGTTCGCGGATAATGTGGGTTCGGCCCGATGATTGCGGGCCGGTCGCAGGCAATGTGGGTTCGTTCGCAGGCAATCCGGGTTCGGCGCCTCCGATGGACGCACTCAATCCGGGCCGAAAATCACGATGAGTGCAGGCCGAAGCGATTATGATTGCAGGTTGCTACAGCTACGCGCGGCTCGCGGACCGACGCCCCTGACCCCGGAGGAGTTCAAGCTCCTGCAGGCGGCGCTGGCGAGAATGCGAA
>JAPOUP010000224.1 GCA_026708635.1 Rhodobacter sp. | reverse complement strand
ATCGAGGCGGCCATGGTGTCAATATACTCCTGCCCGAGATCCTGGAGGCCCTCGGTATAGATGTTGCCCGGCATGACCGCGTTTATCGTGGTATTGTAGCGTGACAGTTCCATCGCCGCCGTCTTAAGAAACCCGAGCTGGCCTGCCTTGGACGCACCGTAATGCGACCAGCCGGGGAACCCCGTGACTGGCCCGGTGATGGATGAGGTCAGCACCACGCGACCCTTGCCCGCTTTGTCAAAATGCGGGATCGCGGCCTTGACACACAGAAAGGACGACCGCAGGTTGGTCGCCATCACGCCATCCCATTCCTCAGGTTCCATCTCGACTATCTTGGTTTGGGGGAAAGCTCCCGCATTTGCGCAGACCACGTCAAGCCCGCCCTGCGCATCGGCCGTGCCGTCAACCATCCGCCTGACGGAGGCCCAGTCGGACACGTCGCATACCTCATAGCGGACATCGCCCGCGATGCTACAGGCCGAGGCCTCAAGGTCGGTCTCGTTGCGGGCCGCAATCGTTACTTTTGCGCCTTGGCGGGCGAACACCGTGGCAATACCGCGTCCGATTCCCTTTGAGCCACCCGTAACGATGACGCTTTTTCCTTTAAGCGATGTTAGCATGGTTTTCTCCTTTTCGGCAGGTTTCAAGCCGCGTGGCTGTCGCGTATGCTTCTTGCGAGCCAAGCCACGGCGAAAGCGGTGAGGATCAGTACAATGGAAGTCACTACGGACATGATCCCCAATGTCGGTACCAAGGGCGAATATCCGGATACCATCTTGGCGTATAGCCACTCAGGAAGTGTGGAATCGGCACCGGTTGTGAATAGGGACAGCGGAAAGTTCCCCCAGCTTAGCAGTAAAGCGAAAAGTCCGGACGAAACCAGACCGGGCAAAAGAAGCGGTAATGTGATCTCGCGCAGGATGGTGGGGGTGTTTGCCCCCAAATCACGCGCGGCTTCTTCCAGCGCGGGGTCGAAACTGTAGGCGCGGATGGCGACGATCAGCGTTGAGATCGGTGCGATCCACACCAGGTGCGCGACCACGGCGGTCTTCCAGGAAGGGATGATGCCAAGCGCGTTGAACCACATCAGCAACGCCAGCCCCAAGACCGTTTGCGGGAAAAAAATCGGCAACAGGATCAGTTTCTGGAAGATCGAGCGGTATCGCCATTCATAGCGCGCGAAGGCCAGTGCGCCGAAGAAGGCGATAACAACAGACAGGATCATGACAATCAGCGCGACGGAGAGAGAGGTAAACAACAGATCTCGCACCGTCCCGCTTTCAAGAACCTCCGCATACCATTTATAGGAATAGCGTTTGATCGGAAAACTAAGATACCTTGCTTGCGACACGGACGCAAAGCCCACGGATACAAGAGGCAGATATAGCAGACCAATGACGACTAGGCCGTAAACCAATAGGACAATGCGGGTGGAGCGGGACGCGGGCATCAGCGTTTCCTTCCCATGATCCGATCCAGATCGACGCGCGAGACGCCAAGCAGAGACAGCGAGCCGATGATGAAAATCAGAATTACGGAAAGAGCGGACCCAAGTGGCCAGTCCTGACCGAAGGTAAACGCGGTTTCGATGTCGTCGGCAATGGTGATGACTGCCTGTCCGCCAAGGATCTTGGCTTCGGCCACAGCTCCGGCGGCGAGTACGAAGCTTAGCAGGCAACCGACGATGATTCCGGGCGCGGCTAGGGGGATGTCGATTTGGGTGAGAATCTGCCAACGCGTGGCGCCAAGATCCGCGGCGGCCTGACGCGCGTCGTCCGGGACCATCGAAATGCCTTGAGCCAAGGGGAACAGCATGAAGGGCAAATAGACGTAGACCAGCCCGAAAACGATGATCGGGATGCCATAGAGCGGACTGTCAAAGCCGATCCCCGTCCAGGCGCGGATATGGCCTTCGATCAATCCGCCTTTCATGAGGGTGAGGACCCAGCCAAATAGCCTGATGTTTTCCGAAACGAATAGACTCATTACCACCGCAACGGTCAACACCAGAGTGAAACCCCTGAACACCTTTGCCATGCCATAGGCGAGCGGCCAGCATACAATCAATAGTATAGCGGTTGACCCCAGCGCCATACCCAGTGACCAAAGCAGGGATCTATAATAGCCCTGCTCAAAGAACACCGAGTAAGCTGAGAAGTCAGGCGTGTTGGTTAGGTTGAAGACCTTGGGCGGCATGACGGAAAACAAAGCCACCACCATCAAGGGCGCGAAGAATGCGACCAAGAAGACCGCTAGGATCGGAAGGGATGACAGAAAACCCAGTCTTCTGTTTAGCTTCTGCATCAGTTCTCGACGATCAGGTGGGTGTTGGCGGCATCGAATCCGAGCGTAACGTCCGACCCGCTTTCAGAGGTCGCGCGGTCCTCGCGCAGTTTCTCGACCGTAACGATCCGCCCACCGGCGGTCTCCACCTCGTACTGGATGCGCGAGCCCAGGGCATATTCTTCCAGCAGACGGCCCGAGATGGTGTATTCGAAACCGTCAGTTCCGTCGCCGAAACGAACATATTCCGGGCGCACCATCAGCAAACCCTTTTCGCCCTCCGGCAAGTCGGTCCGCGCCACATCGGGATCGACTTCCAGTCCGCTTCCGGACAGTAACCCTCCGGTCGAGGTTACCTCGAAAAGGTTCACCTCCCCCATGAACTCAGCGACGAAGCGGCTGACCGGCTGACTGTATATTTCGTCCGCGACAGCGATCTGTTCAAATCTGCCGTCTTTCATTATGGCGATCCGATCCGACATCACCATTGCCTCTTCCAGCGAATGTGTGATGTAGACAAAGGTTTTGCCGGTGCGGTGGTGCAGGTCCTTCAGCTCTTTCTCCAGCGTTTTGCGCAGCCGGTAGTCCAGCGCCGAAAGAGGCTCGTCAAAAAACAGGATCTCCGGCTCGAACGCCAGCGCTCGGGCGAGCGCCACGCGTTGCTGTTCGCCGCCCGAGCACTGCGATATTCGCTTGAAATAATAATCGCGTGGCAGACGCAGTAGGTCGAGTAGTTCCAATGCGCGGGCCTTGCGTTTCCCGGGGGTGATTCTGCGCAGCTTGAGGGGGAACTCGATATTCTGTCCGACGCTCATATGCGGGAACAGCGCCAGTGACTGAAACACCATGCAGGTTGGCCGCTCATGCGCGGGCGTCTCGTCAATCCGTTTGTCCCGAAGCCAGATCGCGCCATCAGAAACCTCATCCATCCCCACAAGCAGACGGATCATCGTCGACTTGCCGCTGCCGGACGGCCCTACGATGGTGAAAAACTCACCTTCGTGGATTTCCAGATCGACTCCGTGCAGCGCGGTAAACCTACCGAATTTCTTGACGACGTTTTCAAGGCGCAGAAGAGCGTCTGAATTCATGAAGTTTCTCGCTTACCGGCGCGTGGAATCAGAAACTGATACCACGCGCCATTTCGCCTCGTCAGGAACGACGCGCCTGCGTGTAAATGTCGATCAGCGTGTCGTAAGAGGCCACGACCTCGTAATCGAGTGAACGCGCCATCTCTTCCGCGAGGCTGTCCATCTGGATCGCGTCGAGTTCCTCCGCGTCAAACAGTGCCATGACTTCCGGATTGCCCATCTGGCTGACCGGATTGTATGTTCCCTCGGTGAAAGCCACCGCCTTTGACGCTTCGGGTCCCTGAACATAGTCCAGGAAATCCTCCGCAAGGACGCTCGGGTCAGGATTGTTCACTGCCGAAGTCAACTCAATCCAGACGACGCCGCCCTTGCCATCGACAGGCCCGGAGTTCGGCGTGATTCCGCGCACGTTTGTTGCGCCATCGTAGCGCGCCGGGGACGCCGTATATGTACCGCCCGTGAAATAGGCGTCTATCTCGCCATTGATCAGCGCGGTGTTCATGGCCACGAGATCGTCGGTCAGAAGCTTGGCACCGCCAAAGATCGCCTCCGCGGTCGATCTGAACCGCTCGATATCCGCGCCCTCCACTTTGGCGAAGGGGTTCAGACCCGCCGTCAGGCACATGTGGATCACGTTCCAGTTGTCATAGGTTAGCACGCCATAGCGGCCCTGCATCGCCGCATCGAGGAACAGGTTCCATCCCTGATCCTCGGCCGTTCCGCGGCTGATTACATCGGTGTTCACCACAAAGCTGAACGGTCCGTACCGCTGCGGCATGCCGATGAGTTCACCATCATTGGCGAAAGCGAGCGGATAGTCCCGGAATTCCGGCAGCATCCTCTCGAAATGCGGCATAAAGCGCTCCTTGTTGAGAGGCTTGATTAAACTTTCGGGATACAGCTGATCGCGCGCCCAGGGTTGGTTCACGTTGATCAGGTCCCATACGTTGATTTCGCCGGCTCGGAGCTTGTTGATCATGTCGGGGTCGGACGTACCGCTTTCGGCGCGCACTGTCGAACCCGGATGCGCCGAGCGAAACGGGTCGAGGATGGCGTCGGAGTTATAACCTTCCCAACATAGAATGTTCAGTTGATCATTTCGGTTGGCGAACGCTGGGCCGACCAGAGGGCCTAGCGCCGCAGCGCCGCCCAGGGCCGCGGCGCGACCTAAAAGTTTCCGTCTTGAAAGCGTCATGCTATTCTCTCCTCTGCTGGTTTAGTTGGATTGGCTTTTGCCCGGACACCTCGCCATACTTCATTCTGCGCGGCCGTAATCCATGAAATATATTTGAGTGTCAGTCGGTTGCTCTTGGACGGGGCAAATCCTTTGGAAACGCAGTGTAGCAGTGCTCAGGTGGGTTTCAAGTGCAGTGAAGCGCGCGGCGTCTCTGCGGGTTTTGCCGGGTACCATTACGCCGGTGCCACTCATTACCCGGAGGTCTGTCGCCTTGCCGAGGTAACCGGCCGGAGCCGGGGCATGGTAGGGCATGGTACCGGCGACGGCGTTCGGTTTTGTCGACATCATGGTACCGACTGGCGTTCGCATTCCGTTTCCTTTCTGATGCCCCATGGGGGTATCGGCGCCGCCATCCTTGCCCGCCGCCTGGTTTCGGGCGGACCGAGGGAAACCTGCGCCCTCCCGCGCCGCCAGGAGCTAAAAATCCGCTACGGCGGGATATCAGGGTGGGATACCTTTCGTCCATTGATCGTTCCGAGCAACTCCGTGATGCGGTCGCGGGCAACAGCCATCTGGTCAACGGTTCCCGACATGAAGATACGTCCGGTCGCACCCATCATCTGCACATCATTTATGGTCAGGCCAGGTGCGGCTTTTTCCGCCTCGTTGGCCGCGACACAGGCAAAAAGCGCAGGCGCCATTTCGTAAATTAGCAGCGCGACTCCAGGCACGAGAATCGATCCATCGCGCGATCGATTGAGGATAATGGCGTGCTGATCCGACAAATCTTCGATGATATCGTGATATAGCACCTTCGGAGCAAGCTGGTCGGTGGCTTTGGCTCCGATTCCTTTCAGGATCGCTTTCCCCGCGGCATCCAGATCCTCCATCCTTTCCGCATGCAGTTCAAGAAGCCCGAATTGCCGCTCGGTAAAGAGGATCCCCGGCTCCATATCCGGAGTTTCCTTTAGCGCGAGATCGGCGATACGATGGATGCTCAGCGCTGGAGCCACCTCGATGATCAGGGAATTCTGTCCCCTGAACGGTGGATAGGCCCGGGCGCGGATCGGCGACGAAAGATAAGCCGCGAACTGCGGTTGAAGGTCAGCGATCGGAAGATAGACGCGAAGCTCGGTCATGTCCTATCGCCATCAATCCTCATAATTCACTTTGCCGCTTCGAAGTGCTTGCCGAGATCGGCGTGCGGCCGCGGAATGACGTGTACCGCGGTTACGTCGCCGACCGCGCTAGCGGCCTGGGCACCGGCTTCCGTCGCCGCCTTGACGGCACCCACGTCGCCCTTGACCACGACGGAGACGAGGCCTCCGCCCACTTCGTTGCGTGCCACGATCTCGACATTGGCCGCCTTTACCATCGCGTCAGCTGCGGACAGCGCCGGCACATAACCCTTTGTCTCGATCATTCCGATTGCTAGATTTGCCATGGGATTTCCTTTCCAAAGCTTATTTACCGGATGTTTCGTCAATTGATCCGACTATGAGAGCGTCGACTGGAGCCGTTCGGTCCGTCCGGTCAATGAAGTACGCGGCGGCGACCGATCCCTGGGTGACCAGAACCGCCTCTTCGGTGTCGCAGCCAAGCGGGTCAAATGCGATCAAACGGTCACCACCGTCAATTTCGACTTCGAGCAACGCACCGCCCGGCAGCGTATCCACATGCCGTGAGGACCAGATTTTTCCTTTCACACGCCCTTTGATCATGCATCGACCCTCTTGATCCGAATGCCTCTGCGCCGCGCCCTGTCCTTGGCCAGCGGTGTCACGCGCGCCTGTTGTGGCACGCGTAACGTGCCAGGCCCGATACCCGCGAGGTCCGCCTCAGTGATGAGTTTCTTGTCAAGCATGGCGGTCCCGGGTTTCGCATCCGTACCGGTCGACGATGGTGGGGCGGGCGCGGTGCGGTCCAGCACGAAGCGAATTTCGCCGCCTTTGACCTTGTCCGCGAAGTCGCGGGAAGACATGCGCTTGACCAGACGCCGGGCAAAGGCATTCAGGTCGTCGGACGTTTCGATCCGTATGGATTCGGGCAGTGCGCCCGGGCGCTCCGACAGCAGGGCAGCCAGTTCCTCGCGCAGGATCGCGCGGATTTCGTCGCGTATCACGGACATTAGACGGCCCCTGCATCGCGTAAGGCCTGTTCCGCCGCGTTGCGCGCGTTACGTACGTCGGCCTCTGTCCCTGCGAGATACAGGCGGCCATTCGCGCCGATCATCCGCATGTCGATGACCTTGATGTCCGCCTCTTTCTCGGCCTCGTTACAGGCGAGGATTGCATAGGCCGCGGATCGGCATTCAAGCAGGTATATGCTGTCACCGCCGATCACCATGGACCCCAACTTGTTACGGTTCATCAGGAACGCGTGCTGGTCATCGATATTCGTAACCAGATTTGAGGCGAGGATCCCGGGCTTGGCGATGTCGTCTAACGTCTGGCCCAGCGCCTCCAGGATCGCCGTCGCGCCGGACTCGACTTCGGCTGTGGAGCGGGAATGGAACTGCAGGGTGCCGAACTGCCGTTCGACCACCAGCAGGCCAGCGCGCACGTCGGCACTTTTCAGCACGATATCGATCAGGGTTTCGACGTCCAGACCGGGTGCGATTTCGACGATCTGGGCGGCCATGCGAAGTCTTGGCAGAGTTCCGCGCATCCAGGTCGAGATATACGCAAGCGTCTGGGGTTGAATCTGGTCGATGAAGATCGAGGCGCGGAGATCGGTCATCCGGAACCGCCTTTAAGATTGCGAAGCTCTTCGAGGATCATCGTGCGCAGGGTGTCCCTGGTCAGCTCGGGCCCTGGTGTATCCACGACGCGAGTTTCCGCGACCGGAACCGGTTTCCTGGGCAGTGCGTTGAAATCCAACGCTGAAAGATCGGCGGGGGCGTCGCGGCCGAAGGCGATTCTGGTCCAGTGAACCAGATGCTGCGGGCCAACGTTCTCGCCGACCGAGGACCGTCCGGCGTAGCCCGTACCGATCATGAACGACGGCGGAAGGTAGGTGGCGAAGCCCGCCGCACCCTGGCTGCAGGGCGCGTTGACGACGACCCTGTTCACGGGTACCGCGTTCGAGAAGGCGAGCAGCCGGTTTTGGTCATTTCCATGGAAAGCGGCAGAATGTCCCGCTCCGCGTTTCGCGGCCTGCGCGGCAAAAGTCACGGCCTGATCGAAATCCAAAGCCGCCGTGAGCGCCAGCACCGGGCAAAGCTTTTCCCGGAACAGTACGTCGTCCTGCCCGGGACGCTCCACCACGGGTACCAGCACCTTGGTCGCGTCATTCACGCGGACGCCGGCTTCCTTCGCGATCCAGAGCGCGGATTTGCCGATGGCGTCGGGATTGAAACGGCCGTTCGTCCACAGGCGGTCGCGCAGTCTGCCCGTATCCTCCGCGTTGCAGATATGGGCACCCGCGGTGCGCAGCGCGCGCTCCATGTTTCCGCGATTCCGCTCAAGCGTCAGACAGATGCTTTCGTTCGTACACAGGATTGAGTTGTCGAAGCTCTTGCTTTCCACGAGGCACCGTGCGGCGTCATCCACCGTGGCTGAAGGATCGACATAGGCGACGCCATTGCCTGGTCCCACCCCCAGAGCGGGGTTTCCGGACGAGTAGGCGGCCCGAACCATCGCATTGCCGCCCGTGGCCATGATCACGTTGATCCTGTCGGACGCCATAATGTCCTCGACCAGTTCGACCGAAGGTTCCTCTATACATTGGACAAGGCCGGAGGGTGCGCCGGCCGCCTCGGCCGCCACCGCCAGATATCGGGCGGCATCGGCGGAGCATTCTCTTGCGAGAGGGTGTGGGCTTAGGACGATCGCATTCCTGCTCAGGATTGCCAGCATCGTTTTGTAGTAGACCGTCGCGACGGGATTTGTGACCGGCGCGAGCGCGAGAACCACGCCCGCGGGGGCGGGTATTTCGATGATCTTGCGTTCCTGATCCACGCGCGGAGTGATCAGATCAAGATCGCGGTAATGGTCGAGCAGATCATGGGTGCAAAACCGGTTCTTCAGCGTTTTGTGCTCGACAACTCCGTAGCCTGTCTCGCGCACAGCCCACTCAGCATAGTGAGCGGCTCTCTCGTATCCCGCCCCGGCGACGGCCTCGGCGATACGCAAAACCGCGCCACGGTCGAACCTGCGGAAATACTTCGCCGCCCAGGTGGCCCTAACGACCTTCATCCGGGTGGCCGAAAGATCGCGGTCGGGGATGTTCAGTAGCGGCCTGCTAGCCATCAGAAGGATTTCCGCATCCTGTCGAGAAGCTGTCGGGCGCGCGGCATGGCGGCGTCAAACCGGTCCATGATCTCCTGACAGAGCTCGACATCCTTCACGACACCGGGCTTGAACTGCAGAACCCGCTTGTCCAGCGAAGAGAAGATCGCCCATATCCCGTTTTCGTAAAGCGCGCGCGATACCGCCACGGCGCCTTCGGGATGATCGAACTCCAGCCCGAGAACCACACCGCGCTGGCGAACGCCGCGGAAAATATCGGTGTGACGGGCCATCATCTCGGCCATGGACTGCGCGAAGAACCGGGCTACGAACTCGATATTTGAGGCGACTTCGGGCCGTTGCAGCATTTCCAGTACGTGGTGACCCACAAGGCAGCCCAACTCCGATCCGCCTGCGGTCGATATATGTGCGGCACCGTCCTCGATCTGCCATTGACCGCATTCCTCGGTCACAAGGCAGGCGCTGATCGGGTAGATGCCGCCCCCCAGCCCCTTGCCGCAGACGAAAATATCGGGGCGCAGGCCGTAACCCTGCCAGCCCCACATCACACCCGTGCGCATAAGGCCCGTCTGGACCTCGTCAGAGATAAATCTGGCCCCATACCTGTGGCAGAGGTCCTGACAGTTTTTCAGATAACCCTCTTCGGGCATCGGAAAGCCATAGGTCGCCGGAATCGTCTCGATGATGAAGGCCGCGACATCGCCTTTTTTCAGCTCACGCTCCAGGGCATCGGCATCGTTGAACGGGACCTGGATGAATTCGTCCGGACGATCGGCGAGAAAGATCT
Organism: Rhodobacter sp.; assembly: GCA_026708635.1. GTDB lineage: Bacteria > Pseudomonadota > Alphaproteobacteria > Rhodobacterales > Rhodobacteraceae > JAPOUP01. The sequence continues at coordinate 3,294 of JAPOUP010000224.1, read as the reverse complement.
TGCTGAACCGATCGTCACCTGTGGCCACAGAGAGGCCGGAATGGCCGTGATACCCTTTGATGATCGAGATAATTTTCCGGCGCCCGGTGGCGTAGCGCGCGGTCTTGATCGCGATTTCGACGGCTTCGGCACCGCCCGCACCGAAGATCGCATATTTCATATGCGGCGCGGTCCTCACCAGCTTTTCCGCGAACGCCGCCCGTGTCACCGAAGGGAACCAGTGGTTGCCCATGTCAAAGTAGTCGAGGCCTGATTTCAGCACTTCCACCAATTCGGGATGCCGATGCCCGAAATTGTAGGTTCCACCGTTAAGGTGCAGGTCGATCAGGCATTTGCCCGACATATCATATAGCCGGTAGCCCTCACGACGGTCGATTACCATCGGCGTGCCGGCATCCTTCCAGAAACTGACCTTACCGGGATTCCAGTACTCAGCCGCCTTGCCGAGCAATTCTTCCTTGGAGGCGAAAGAGAAATAGCCGTAGTCAAACACGCGAATCACCCTTGAGGTCGGTCATGATAATGCGAGATTTATGACAGAAGTCAAACTATTTTTGTGTTAAATCGGGCAAAAAAATAAATCGATTCTTATGGATCCTCGTGTATTCTGTGCGTCCGGAGGTATCTCTTGCCAAATTACCATTCAAAGAAATCACGACGGCATGGCAGGATACTGGATGTGCTCAAGCTTGATCCCGCAAAGCGGGTGAACGAATTGGCTTCCGACCTGGGCGTATCCGCGGAGACGATCCGAAGGGATCTGGCGGAACTTGACGCGGCGGGTAGTATCCGAAGGACATATGGTGGCGCGGTCCGCACTTCCTCGCTCGAGCCCGCGCTTTCGGAGCGTCTCAAGCTGCACATTGCGGAAAGGGAGCGGATCGCCAAACGTGCGGTTGGGATAATGGAAGACGTCACGAGTCTGTATATCGGCGGCGGTGCCACCACATTGTTATTCGCGCGAGCGTTGGGATTGGTCGACAGGCATATGACAATCCTGACGGCATCTTTTCAGATCGCAATCGAGCTGGCGGCCAATCCGCATTTTGATGTGATTTCGTTGCCGGGGAACGTCGAACTTCGGGAGGGCTTGGTGCATGGCCCCGAAACATTGAGATTCATCCGCGGCTACAATGTTGACTGTGCGGTCATGGGAGCGTCCGCGCTTGACGAGACCGGCGTAAGCGAAGCGCTACCTTCCGCGGCGAACGTCTACAATGCGATGGTCGATCAGGCGGAACGGACGATTGTCGTCGCTGACCGCTCAAAACTGGGTAAAAGGTCACTCAAGCGTATTCTACTGTGGAACGCGGGCACAATGCTCGTAACGGATACCGACCCACCGAATGCGATGCGCCAGGCACTGGTCGGCAAGGGTGCGCGAATCCTGATCGCGGAGGTCGAAAACGAGTGATGACCGGTCTTTGCCTCCCGACCGGAACCCTAATCGTCCACTTCCGGCATCAGGACAAATTCCGGATAGGCCTCGATGCCGAGCTCCGCGGCGTCCTGGCCGAGTTCCTCGACCGTCTCGGACACGCGCGCACCCAGCGTGTATTTGAGACCGAGCCAGACGAGAAGTGACGCGCCGAATACGAAGGCGCCTACGGCGAGCACACCCGTGAGCTGAACCAGCGCATTGCCGCCCGCGGCGATGCACACCGCCATCGTGCCCCAGACGCCGGCGAAGAGATGCGCGGGGATCGCGCCCACGACATCATCGATCTTCAGGGCCTCCAGCACCTTAAGGCCCACTGTGGTGGACGCACCGCCGACCAGGCCGATCACTACCGCCCAGTGATGCTCGATGATGTCCGGTCCGGCGGTGATGGCGACGAGGCCGCCTATGGCGCCGTTGAGGCCCGCCAGCAGGTCTATGCGCCCCAACAGTGGCCGCGCGAGCGCCAGCGCGGCGAGCACACCGGCGGCGGCGGCGAGATTGGTATTGGCCAGGATATTGGCGAGCGCGACGACATCGGCTGCGCCGCCGAGCGCCAGTTGCGAGCCGCCATTGAAGCCGAACCAGCCCATCCAAAGGATGAATATGCCGAGCGTCACGGCCGGCACGTTGGAGGGCGGCGTCGGCCTGGCGGTGCCGTCCGCGCGGAACTTGATCCGGCGCGGCCCGACGATCACCGCGCCGGCGAGCGCGGCCCATCCGCCGGTCGAATGCACGATGGTGGAGCCGGCGAAGTCCTGGAAACCCATGGCGCTGAGCCAGCCTCCGCCCCAGGTCCAGGCACCGACGATAGGATAGATGATGGCGGTCAGGATCGCGATGAAGATGAAGAAAGAGCCGAGCTTGACCCGTTCGGCCAATGCACCGGACACGATGGAGGCAGTCGTTGCCACGAAGACCATCTGGAAGAACCAGTCGGACATAGTGGCGTAGCCGTTACCGACCACGGCGGCGACCTGTTCGGGCGTGGCCTCCTCGGCAGTCAACAGGGCGACTTCCTCGGCCGTCGTGCCGTAGAGCAAGGAGAAAGAGCCGATCCAGCCGCCTTCCCCGACATCCACATACATGAGGTTGTACCCGAGGAAATAGAAGGTGAGGCTGGCGATGGAATAGAGGCCGATATTCTTCAAGCAGATGACCGAGGCGTTCTTGGTGCGCACTGAGCCCGCTTCGAGCATGGTGAAGCCGGCGCACATCCACATCACCAACGCGCCCCAGACAAGGAAAGCGAAGCTGTCGAGGACGAACTTCGTCTCCGTCTCGACGGCTGCCTCCGCGGCACCGGGATTCAGGATCACGAACAATCCGCCGAGCAGAGCAAGCGTCGCCGCTATCCGGGGCAGGGCGGGGGGCGACCCGGCGACATTGCCGTTCCTGCCGGAAATCCGGAGTTGTCTTACTGTATCCATCACGCCTGCTCTCCGATTGACCGGGTCCTTCGGACCTGGATTCCTTTGATGTGCCGGGAACTTCCAGTCAGGAAGCGGCCGGACCTTCTGCCCGAGCGCCCGCAACCGGCTCCATGTTGTTACCGGGAAAATCTATATCAAACACTTGACGGCGCTTTCAAGGAGAACTTCCGCCTTGCCCACGGTTCCGCAAGAATCCGCCTCAACGCGCTTTCCTGAAATATTTTGTCAGCACCCAACACGAGTGCCGGTGGCGTAAGCGTCGCAGAAAACGCAGGTGATATGCGGGAGCGGTATTAGGGCCCGTTGACAGTCATCTTGCGAATCGCCCGGTTTGATGCCATTTTCGGCCCCAATAACCGCCGGAACGGCGGCACGACAGGCAACAACGGCATGGGCGAGCGGAACGATGAACGCGGACAGGAC
>JAPOUP010000171.1 GCA_026708635.1 Rhodobacter sp. | reverse complement strand
CTAGCATGGCGACGCTCAATGAGCCCCTCGACAAAGTCTATCGCCCCGCCCTGACGGCAGGCGGAGCGGTCATATTCCCGCATCCATGCCACTTCGTTGACACGCCGTCGAATGCGGCGGTGGCATCCCGGCGGGACGGCCTTCTCACCGACTCCGGTAATGACGTCCATGTGGGAAACGCCGGATTTCAGACGATTGAGGTCCGCCGGATCTCCGTTGTTTCTCGTGACGCATGCCGCGAACTCCCTATGGCGCGTATCGGGGCGCAACGACCGGAAGCGGAGCGGGGTCCGGAAGAGACTCCCGACGCTTCTCGGGATGGAGTCGATGTTCGGGTAAAAGCCGGGGACGAAACCGGTTGCCCGCCGAACGCGGCACCGTCCACATGAGCGTTTCCGTCTGCGCGGAGATCGTGCGCCGGGGTGATCCAGACAGATTTCTCGCCGCAATGGCGACATCGCAACGGCTTCGGGCGACGCTGTTTCCGATCTATGCGTTCAACGTGGAGATTTCCCGAGCGGCCTGGTTGGTCCGGGAACCGACGATCGCGAGGATCCGGCTTCAGTGGTGGCGGGACGCGCTGCGGGAAATTGCCGGTGACGGCGCTATACGGAACCATGAGGTTACGGTTGCGCTGGCAGGTGTTGTGGATGCCGAATCGGTGCGTTTGCTCGATGGGCTGATATGCGCCCAGTGGGGCGGCATCGATCGAGGCAGGTTCGAAACCGATGCCCATCTCACCGAGTATCTGGATCGAACCGCGGGCAATCTCACCGTAGTCGCCGCCCGCGCAACCGGTACGACGAACTCCGAAGACGCGATTCGCGCAATCGCCTGGGCGTCCGGTCTGGCCAATCTGTTCCTCGCAATCCCGAAACTGAGCGCAATGGAAGATGTATCGCTTCCCGACCATTCACCTACTGCGGTGCGACGGCTCGCGGCGCGGGGACTCGCGCGTATCTCCGGCGCCAGCGCGCCGTCTCAAGCAAAACCGGCCCTTCTGGCGACATGGCGCGCGAATGGGATTCTGCAAACGGCATACGATCATCCGGAACGTGTCATGTCCGGTAACCTGGGTGGATCGGAATTCATGCGTCGGGCAAGCCTGCTCCGGCGTGTTCTCATGGAGTGATGGACAGGCATCCATCGCTTTTTCACCGTGAGCCAGTTTTTCCCTGTCATGGAGATGCCTCCGACCCCACGACTGGTCAATGGCATTCGGATAAGAAAGGTCCCGCGTTTCGGGCGTGAGCCGGAAGCCGGGGGCCTTTTCCGTGGCTGGTCTGATGTCAGGCGGCGGCTTGCCTGGTCCACTTGCTTCTGGGCCGCTTCGACCGCCGTTCGTAGCTTCGATCACGGCCTTGCCGCTCTTGTACTTCTCCTAGATGCCGCAGCGACCGTGGTAAAAGTCGGAGAGCGCCTGAAAGTCGAAGTGGTCGCGTTCGAACCACGCCGGCGGCTTCGGGCCCGCCGCGGGAGGCCATACGCCCGTCGAGAGCCCGTCACTCCGCCTGCGGGCAGGGAACGCCGCCGGATCCGCAGCCGGGTCCGGGATCGACCGGGACGCCAAGCAGGTCGAAGGGATGGAACGGCAGCCCGTGCGTCTGGCACGACGCCACCCAGAGGAGGAAAAGAAGCGCCGCCGCAATCGCCCGGACCATGCGGCCCTGCGGGGGTATGGCCCCGATGCCTTTCATGCCGCCAGCATATGCGGGCCGCACGGGCCGGTCAACGCGGGGTTGGCTGGATCCGTCCATCCGGAGAACTTCCCGGCCATGGGCTTGCCGTCCGCAGCCGGGAACCGGAGGGTGCATACAGGCCCGCTACGGTGACTGCCGGCACCCGCTGGACGTCCGGATCCGTAACCGTGAACTGATCGCGGCGCCGCGAAGATGGCGGGCATGGCCCCGCGCCTCCCCGACGCCACCAGTCGTAACCGTCCGGTTCCAGTATCACCGGCATCCGGGAATGGACCGCCGCGACCGTCAGTTCGGTCCCGATCCCGACCTGTCCCGGACCATGCGGGCGACCCTCGTCGCGTCGCGCGGGATTTCCTCCGCCCACGCGCTGCCGAACGCGACGTCGCTGAACCAGTCCCTGCGCGGAAGGCCGGTCGCGGTCACGGCGCTCGAGAGCGCGGCGGGCGCGGTGATGGCGGCCTCAAGGGAGGCGAACGCCGGAGTGCGGACTGCCACCCGCCGCAGCTTTCCTGGAGCCGCAGCCGGTTCCGGGTCCGTTCAGGGCATCGCCGGGAACGCACGGCGTTACCGGTCGCGCGGTTTACGGGGTACTATCCTGAACGTGATCGGGTCGCCCGGCCTGCTTCATTTGGAGCCCGCCGCCCATTAACCGGCGTCGTTTTCGGGTCTCACACGTTCCCGTAGCGACTTCAGTTCGCCCCGTCTTCGCTTGGTTCGCATTCTTTCAAGCCTCGACTTCAAGGGCGGCTTTGTCGGTGCCCGGCGCTTGGGAGCCACCGCTGCCCTGCGGATCAGATCGGCCAGACGGTTGCGGGCGATCTCCCGGTTCCTGGCCTGATGACGCGTTTCGTCCACCTGGATCACTATAGCTCCGTCAGCTGTCCAGCGCCGCCCAGCCAGTTTTTTCAGGCGCGACTTGACCGGCGCTGAAAGGCTCGGTGAACGCATGGCATCAAACCTGAGCTCGACCGCGGTCGCGACCTTATTCACGTTCTGACCGCCCGCGCCGCCCGCCCGGACGAACCGCTCTCTGAACTCCCGGTCTTTGATGAATATCGTTTCGGTGATTTTCATGGCTCGTTTCCGGGAAATCGAAATGACCGGGCGTTACCGCCGCCCATAGTCTATCCCGGGTTGAAACCGGTCAGACCATCGGGTTTGGCGCGATAACGGATGAAATCCCCTTCTTGAGGCCTTTGGGCCGGTTTTCACATAGGTGACGGTTCAGGTCCGATAGGCGTCGGGCATGCCTCCGGACATCATCGTCCGTACCTGTGGCGGAACCTACCGAAACCGGCACTCCGCCACAATTCGGAATAGGCTCCATGAATTCATCACGATACCGCCCATACGGACGCGGCGGGACCGCTCTGGAGTATCACGCGTTATGCCCTTCGGCAGCATTGATCATCCGCCGATAGGGAACCAGCGCGAGCAATGCGACTCCAATCTTGACCATCCAGTCCGCCAACGCCAATGACAGCCATAACGGTGCTGCCGGCCCAACTCCAAGCAGCGGCAGGATCCGGTTTGCCCACCCAACGTCATTCATCGGTTCCAGAAACGCCATAGGTGCCGAGAATGCGATGGAGAAGAACAGGAAAGTGTCAAGCGCCGACCCGACCAGTGTTGAGGCAAGAGGTGCGTACCACCACGCTTGATCCCGTAACCGGTTGAATGCCGCTATATCGACCAACTGGGCCGTCAGGAACGCCAGTCCTGACCCGAGCACAATGCGGTGCGTAACCAATGGACCGAATTCGCCGACTATAAGCGTACCGATCGCGGAGCAGATGACGCCGACACCGAATCCGGCGTATACGACACGTCTCGCCGCCCTGGCACCATGCAGCTTGTTGATGACGTCCGTCACGAGAAACGCCAATGGGTAGGTAAAGGCACCCAAGGTCAACCATTCGCCGAATCGGAACTGCACGAGCACGTTCGAGGCCATTACGATGGCGGCCATGGCGAAAACGCCGGGGATTATGCGGGGCATCGGATGAGCGGCGGGACTGGAAAAGGTCGGAAGGCTGGCTGTCGAAGGTCGGGAGCGGCCGAACCTACCGCGTTGAACGCGCTCTGACAACCAGTTGTCCCGAACCGAATTTCAGAGGCATGATTCGCGGGAAACGGATTCCCCGAACGCTTCCCAGACTGGTCCCCTGACCGTCCATTGCGCGATGCAACGGCAGGTTTGCGGCTCAACTGAAACCCACGGGTCAAGGTCTCCGCGATGGCAACCGAGGAGGTAGTGTGACGGTTATTGCGCCGATAGAACCCGCGCGCATAGATGGGGCAGGTCGGCCATCGTGATTTCAGGGCGCGGCGCGGGTGGCGGCGCGTCGGGATCCGGCGGCTTCGGGTTCAGGATGTCATACACCCAATTCTCGGCGGCCTCGCAGCCGTCCCCCGGCGGTGGTGGAGGCTGCTCGACACAGTTGGACGCCCCGGCAGGGCAATTCAGCCGAACGTGGAAATGGAAATGATGCCCCCACCATGGCCGGATCTTACGGAGCCAGGTTCGGTTACCGGTTTCATCGTTGCACATCCGAACCTTTGCGCCCGGAAAAACGAAGATCCGGGCCACCATGGTGTCCATTGCCGCCGCCTTCAGGATTTCGTGATGGGCGCGGGTCCAGTTGTCGTTGACATAGGCGCCTCCGCTTCGGCGCATCGAAACGGAAGCGATGTTCTCCCGTTCCTGCAGGGTAAGGGTCAGATCGTTCGCCGGCCGCATCCAAACGTCGACGTCCATTCCGATCTGATGGCTGCGGTGCCCCGTCACGGGACCGCCGCGCGGCTGTGAGATATCGCCCACGTAAAGACCGTTCCAGCCAGGCTGTCTGGCGGCGGCGGCGGACAGCCGCTTGATGAATCCGATTGTCTCGGGATGGCCCCAGTTGCGGTTGCGGCTGAGTCGCATCGCCTGCCAGGTCGGGCCGCTCTCAGGTAATCGCACTCCACCGGCAAGGCATCCTTTCGAATAGCTTCCAAGAGGCTCGGCCGGTTGTTTGGAGGCGTCGCGTTCGGATCCGAACAGGGTCTTGGCCGATGCCGTCATGTCAATGCCGTTCCCGGGAGGCGCTGGATCCGCCTGTCCGCTCGCCGACTGGCCCGGGCCAAGAGTCACAAGGAGAGCCACAAGGGCTGCCATAAGCACAGTTACCGTGGAAGCCTTGATCACTGTCCTTTATCTCCATCTGGATTTACCCAGTATAGCAGAAGCAGGCTCACCAGGAAAAGTGCAATCACGGGTGTTACTCCGGCCCTCTGGCTCCCGGTCAGTTCCGACGCAACGGCAATCGCCGCGGGCGCCAGAAACGCGGTCGCCTTGCCAGCGAACGCATAAAGGCCGAACGCTTCCGTTACGCGATCTGGACGGGATTGGTGAACCAGCATGGTCCGGCTCGCGGCCTGGAGCGCGCCTCCCGCCGCGCCAATGACTGCGCCACAGAAATAGAACGCGATATCGGGAATCGCCGATTCGAATTCGACCGGGAACCAGAAAACGGACGTTCGAGTTGTCGTAACCACAACGGCCATCGTAACCAGCAGCGCCAGGATGCAGGTTGTGATCACTGGCTTTGGCCCGAACTGTCGGTCCGCGCGCCCCCCAATCCAGGCGAAGACCGCACCCGCGATCGCTCCGATTATTCCAAAGATGCCCACGTCAATCAGCGACCAGCCCAGAACTCCGAGCGCGTAGATGCCGCCGAATGTGTAAATTCCGTTAAGCGCGTCGCGATAGAACATGGAGGATGCGAGGAAGGACGCCGCCGAAGGAAGTCCAGGCAATGACTTCAGTGTCCTGACCAGGTCATGCAGTGCCTGCCGGGCGGAGGGTATGTGTTCCCGACTCGCCGGGGTCTCGCGCACCCATAGGAAGAATGGGATTATGAACAACGCGTACCAAGCCGCCGTAAACGGCCCGACCGATCGGGTTCCTTCACGGGCCGCCGGATCAAGTCCAAACATCGGTTCAATGCCGATCAATGTGACGCCATCCCTGTTTTCCGCGAAAAACATCAGCATCAAGGTCAGCGCGACGACGCCACCCGCGTAACCAAGCGCGAACCCGCTGCCTGAAATCGCGCCGATCTCCCGTCGGTTGTCCAGGGTCGACAGGATCGCGTTGGTGAAGACCGTTGCGAACTCGACTCCGATCAAGCCGATTGCCAGAAACGCCAATACGCCGAATGTGCTGAAGCTGGCGGGCTCAGCCGTCCAAAGTCCCGCGGCACCTACAATATAGAGAACCGAGAACAGCCGGATCCAAGGCATCCGTCGTCTTCGACTGTCGGCAATCGCGCCGAGAATCGGTGCCATGACGGCGACCAGAACGCCGGATGCGGCGAGTCCGTATCCCCAGTAGGCCTGGGCTGTGGCCCGCGCCCGCTCTCCGGAGACGCCACCCGATATGAGGCGGTCGGTCATGATTTCAGCGAAGAACGGGCCGAATATGAACGTCAGAACGAGCGTGCTGTATGGCTGGCTGGCCCAATCGAACATCATCCAGCCCCAAATTTTTCTCTTTGCACGTGTCACCGGTTGTCTCCGACCCGCGGCCATTCCGGGGTTCCCGCCTTTCCGAAATTATGGCAGACCGAAAGTCCATGAGGCAAGAGGACATCCGATCGTCCATATGCGGAGCGGTTCCCGGTCATTGAATGGCTCTCGCCGCCGACGGGCCGGAGGTCCGGCCCATGCATTCGGTTCCCGAACGCGGTGCCCGTTCGAGACCGAACATGACGCGTGGATGCCGTCAGCCCCCATCCATCGGCAACGATCGCCGTCCCGGGTCTTTCGACGGGAGCCACCGCTTGTCAGTTCGCTCCCCGCCCCTTAGTTGTTAGTCCAGCACAGGAAGAGCCCAAAGGCACAAAGGGACGTCAATGACTTCGCTTTTTCAGATTCTGATGCTTGTTCTGAATGTTGTCTGGTTTGTCATGATAGCGCATGTCATCATGAGCTGGCTGATCGGATTCCAGGTCCTGAATCTACGGCAACCGGCCGTCTATCAGATCTGGAACGGCTTGAACCAGCTTCTGGAACCGATTTACGCGCCCATTCGCCGTATGCTTCCGAATACGGGCGCTTTCGATCTAGCGCCATTGATCGGTTTGATCGGAGTCTACGCAATTCAGATCATTCTCCGAAACAACATGATGGCGTTTTACTGAAATGGGTACGGATCGATTGCCGCCCAGCGGGTGGCGCGGGGCGTCGAGCCTGAAGGCTGGAATATGGCGAAATCGAATATTGGTGGGATCGCGTGCGTTATGACCGTTGTCGGAGCCCGGGGAACCGTATGCCGGAAACGGTCGAGTAAACCGACCGGGCGACAGGCTCCGCCTTCCCATGTCCGCGCCGTGACTATCGGCGGCAGCGGTTGGATGTTCGGTTCTTTTCCATCTGGCCAAATTCGGATGGAAAGGATGAAGCGATCCATAGAGACGGTGAAACTGTCGGTTACGTTTCCTCCGGCGGCCAAGCGCATCATGTCGGCAAATCGGTGGCGATGGGTTGTGTCAGCAATGGAGCATGTTCTTCCGATACCCGGCTCAAAGTGAAGATTCCTGGCCGGTTCCGTCAGGCTGGGGTGATCGGGTCGCCACTCCACGATCCAAGCGAAGCGAGGATGCGGTCATAGTCCATGCACCGGTGCGGTCGTACCATGATCTGACGTATGCCTTTCCGCCTCATGTCAACGTCAGCGGTTCCGGATTATCCGGTTCCGCTTTGACCTCCGGTGAGGATGGCGACGGGATAATGAAACGTGTTTGTCAGGGATTGGCGTCGCCCCGTTCGACCGGGGTATTTTCGTTCTCCAGGATAGTGATCCGTGTGGCAACGCCAGTGCGCGTGAGGCTCTGTTTGCCCGATCGCGCGGGAATGACCCGCTACAGGCAGTCGGAGGCATCTGTATGAGCTGGTTCCTTCTGGTTCTGGGTGCCGCCGCCGGTGGATTCGTGAATGGACTTGCGGGTTTCGGGACGGCGCTGTTCGCGCTCGGATTCTGGCTTCAGTTCCTTCCTCCGGCCCAGGCGGTCGCCATAGCGGTCATGGTATCCACCGTCACCGGATTGCAGGGCGTTCTGATCGTTCGTCGCGATATCCGGGAGAATTCCCGTCGACTTGCGATATTCGTGTGCCCGGCGCTACCCGGCGTTCTCGTCGGCGCCGCGGCGCTGTCATTCGTCGAACCCGGTTTTCTGAAGTTTCTGGTCGCGGCGTTCATGCTGCTCTACGGAGGATTTTTCATACTGCGGCGCAATCTTCCCCGAATTGATCGGTCCACGCCACTCATTGATGCCATCGTGGGATTCCTCGGCGGTATTCTTGGTGGAGCCGCTTCCCTGTCGGGTGTCCTGCCGACGATGTGGTGCGCCATGCGTGCTTGGCCAAAGTCGGAGACACGCGCCGTTCTCCAGCCATTTAACGTCATCGTGCTTGGCGTGACCGCCGCGGTGTTTTTCATCACCGGCGCCTATGACGCCGAAGTCCTGACACTGCTTGCGGTCGCGTTGCCTGTCGCGGTTATCTCGGCACAGGCGGGGATAGCGGCATTCAGGCGGTTGGGCGACGACGGGTTCCGTCGGTTACTTATCGGGCTGATGTTTTTCTCCGGTGTCGCCCTCGTCCTGCGGTCGCTTGTCTGAACCTTGATTTACTTTCCGGCGGTTTTCTTCCGAAGCGCGCATTGGCTTGAGGACGGGGACGCTCCGGGAGTCTGACGGCGATGCCCGCGACCCGTGGATTACGGCTTGGCCAGCCGCGCCAGCGTCAACCGAAATCGCCGTTATGAAAGGGACCTCTTGGCGCGGTGATATCTCCGTCAGTTTCCGTACGCCGCGGAGGGCAGCCAGGTTGTAAGCGCCGGGAACTCGAATACGATGAACAGCCCCAGTAGCTGCAGCAGCACGAAGGGAATGATACCCTTGTAGATATGAGTCAGAGACACGCCTGGCGGACATACTCCTTTCAGATAGAAGAGCGCAAAGCCCACCGGTGGGGTCAGGAACGACGTCTGTAGCGTCACCGCTACGAGAATCGCGAACCAGACGACCGACGGGTCACGTACCTGTCCGAACCCGGGCACCGCCAGATCAAGGGCAAGGATGATGGGCAGCATCAATGGCATGATGATTATCGTGATTTCGATCCAGTCCAGAAGGAACCCCAGCAGGAATACGATGAAAAGGATGAATGCCACGGTCATGTAGGGATCGTCGAACGCTGACAGGACAAGATGCTGGACGATCTCGTCACCGCCATAGCGGCGCAGAACGAAGGCGAAGAAGTTCGCCGCCAGGAAGATGCCGATGATATAGCCCGAAGTGTTCAGCGTGGACCGGCTTACATCGCGCATCACCGCCCAGTTCAGCCTGCCGTTCGCCAGTGCCAGAAGTGTGGCGCCCATCGCGCCGAGGCCGGATGCCTCCGTTGGCGTGGCCAGGCCGGCGAAGATCGACCCCAGCACGAGGAGGATAAGGAACAGCGGTGGCAGGACGGCCAGAAGCACCTCCCTGACGTCGGCCAGGCTGATCTCTTCGGCCTTGTCCGGCGCGGGCATGGCGTGGGGGTTGATCAGACCGTAAACGATGATGAAAACGATATAGAGACCCCCCAGGATAAGTCCCGGGAACAGAGCGCCCATGAACAGATCTCCGAGGGAAATCGCGAGCTGGTCCGACATGATCACCAGCATTATCGAAGGCGGGATCAGGATGCCAAGCGTCCCCGCCGACGCGATCGTGCCTGTCGCGATGGGCTTGGAATAGTTCTGTTTCATCATCGCCGGCAGGGCCATCACGCCGAGAAGCGTGACCGAAGCGCCGATCACTCCGGTCGAGGCGGCGAGAATGATGCCTATCAGCAGAACCGTAAGGGACAGTCCTCCGCGTAGCTGTCCGAACAGCTTCTGCATCGACTGCATCATGCGTTGCGCGACGCCGGATTGGTCCAGCATGAGTCCCATGAAGATGAACATGGGCAGCGCGACCAGAACCGGGTTTTTGACGATATTGCCGAACAGGCGGCCCGATAGCGCCTGAAGGCGCTGATACGAGATGCCCGTACGGTCAAATTCAATGATGCCGCGGAACTGGCCGCGGAAGGGGTCGAGAAAAAACTCCGCGATCAATACGAATACCAGGGAAACGCCTACCAGCGCGATCGCTACCGGGATACCGCGGAAAAGCATCCAGATGAAGGTTCCGAAAAGCGCCATCACGGCGATTTCGTTCAGCGTCAGGAACTGCCCGATAAAACCCAGCATGTCTTGCCTCCCTCAGCCCCGTATGCCGTTGCCGGTACCGCGTTCGACCGCGCGGGCCAGTCCGATCACGAGGATGGTGACGGCGAGCGAGATGACGATCGTGTACTTGATCTCCCAGTATCCGAGATCAAACGTGTCGAAGACAGGGTGCCGCCCTACCTGCCGCGTATTGGTTTCGGCGGGGCTTGCCAGGTAAATCGCCCACCAGATCGCGTAGTATGTCACGAGATTGATGGCGAACATTGTCGCGGGAAATGCGTAAAGGAGTTTTTTCCAAAGAGCGGGGTGGGTCAGTCGTGACAGACTGCGCACATAGGCCGACCATGCCGCGACGGCGATCAGTGCGAAGATGACGTTCATCACGAGTTTCAGGAGCCAGAGATTGTGCAGGCCGTTGGGGCTGTCCGATCCCTCGTCCGCGACGACGGAGGCAATGGCGTAATGCAGGGTGACGTCCCAGCACAGAATGGCGAAAGGCAGGAACAGCCAGCCGAGTGCGGCGACGTCCGTGCGGGCCTTTTTGCTTTCGTCGTACCTGTCGTAGAAGATGTCGACGCGGACATGGCTATTGGTCGTTATCGCATAGCCGATCCCGATCAGCGCCGCAGTGCCGTAAAGCCACCATTGCAGATCGTCGAGCCAGGCTTGGTTTCCCGGACCGATATCGGACCGGCCCAACGTGCGAAGGACGACCTGCGTACAGATAACTCCCATCAAAATGGGGAATAGCCACGCTAGGGCGTTTGAGATCAGGACCGAGAAGCGATCCCCTCGGTTGTGATGTTCCCTGTCGACCTCGCTGGGGTCGTTTATTGCGGTCGATGCGTTATCGGACTCCATCCGCCATCCTCCCTCGCCGACTCAACCGCACGCAGGGTCACGGCCTCTCCTCTGGCCGTGCCGACGCACGATCCGGAGCGCCCCACGCGGGGGCGCTCCGGAATGTCTTCGCCTCTACCGCGACCGCAGTCGCTGGATCAGCCCCGTGGACGAGGCAGGTAGATGCTTTCGTTCCAAACCCTGTAGCCGGTGCGGAATTCCTGCAGGTCATCCCAGACCTCTTTGAAGAATTCGTCCTCGGCAGCCAGTTCGGCAGCTACTTCATTCCATGCGCTTTCGAAAGCTTCAAGCATTTCGGGTGGCCATTGCTTGTTGGTCACGCCGTTTTTCTCGACGTTTTCCTGCATCGCGCTGAAATTGGTCGCCTCCCCTTCGGCGAGGTTGTCGGTGATGTTCGCCATACAGGCGATTTCGATCTGGTTCTGGGCCGCTTCGCTCAGATCGTCCCACCGGTCCTTGTTGATCAGCAGCTCGAACAGGGTGGAGGGCTGGTGCCAGCCGGGGAAGTAATTGTACTTGGCGATGTTGTGGAAGCCCAGACGCGCATCGATACGGGGCATCGAAAACTCCGTCGCGTCGATCGCACCGCGTTCCAGAGCGGGGAAGATGTCGCCCCCCGCGAGAAGCGAGGTCGATACACCCAGTTTCTGCATCACTTCGGCGCCAAGGCCGAAGAAGCGCATGTTGAGACCTTCGAGATCGGCGAGCGAGTTGATTTCGTTCTTGAACCAGCCGGAGGTTTCCGGTGCGATAAGGCCACATGGGATGGCATGGACGTTGTAGCCGTTCTCCTCATACATGCGCCGGTAGAGTTCGAGACCGTCATCCCACATCATCCATCCCAGGAATTCACCCGCTTCGGGGCCGAAGGGTACCGCCGCGAAAAGCGATGCGGCCGCAATCTTGCCTTGCCAGTAGCCGGACGTCGCGTAGGACGCGTCCACCGAGCCGTTGGAGACGGCGTCCAGCCCCTCAAGCGCGGGTACCAACTCGCCGGGATCGAACTGCTCGAACTCCACCTCGTTCGATATCGAGTTGATCTTTTCGGTGAACGAGACGGCCGACGTGCCGAGAATCGGCAGGTTCTTTCCGAACGCCGAGGTCATTTCAAAGGTTTCCTGGCCGCTGGCCGCAGCTGTCATGGTTAGGGTGGCCGCAACCGTGGCGGCGAACGTATTCGCTTTCATCATGGATCCTCCGTAACAAAAAAGCGATCAAGCCCCTCCCGGGCCCGTGGTAAATATATATTACCAATCTAGGCTTATTCAACCCCCTGTCAGCACCGGAAATATCAGTTATCGGGAATGCGCCGCGGACCTTCGCGATAACCGGATTGACCTGCCTGTCAGCGCCCGCGACGCGGTCATGCCCTGAACCGTCCGCAACGTCGCGGCACGGTCCGGCGCATTCGGTCCCGATGCGCCGGACGGTTGCCACGCAAAGGAAACGGGTGCGTTGCCGCGGGGTGGTTCCGCGGGTCTTGCCGCCTCACCCTGACTTGGGGTTGGTAAAGTACCTGCGCCAGGTCCGCGCTGAAGTCGCGCGGCACCGCCCCGAAGACCGTTGCCAATCGGCTAGCTTGGGATGGATGCCGGGGAATTACCCTGAAGCTTGAATTCGCGACCGTCGCGCTTCACGGCCGGCGCGAGACGGACCCGGCAACGCGCGGGCACCGGATCCCGGCGATCATGTCGACGCCGGTTTCCGCCAAGGGTTCGGTTCCGTCTCCTTCACGAGTACCCCGCGTCGTGTTGCCTGCCGGTTCCAGCCATTTGGCGCCACTTGATAGGCTTTCTCGGTTACACTATCCGTCCAACGGATTGTTTCATGGGGAACACCGATTTTATGGTCATCGAAACGGGCCGTCGATTTTCGGCGGCAAAGGGAAAGGGCGGACGTCATGACAGTCTGGATCCATGTCTGCTCCGTGGACGAAATCGAGGCCGAGGACGTGCTTCGGGTCGATCACGGCAACCTGACTTTCGCGGTCTACCGTTCGCCAGATGACGAATTCTTCTGCACCGACGGACTCTGCACCCACGAAAATGTCCATTTGGCCGGCGGGTTGGTGATGGATTACGTTATCGAGTGTCCCAAGCATAACGGTCAGTTTGACTACCGCTCGGGCGAGCCAAAGAGATCCCCGGCCTGTGAGGCGCTTGGAACCTATCCGGTTAAA
>JAPOUP010000200.1:8097-13293 GCA_026708635.1 Rhodobacter sp. | reverse complement strand
ATTCCGTAGCCAATGATGCCGATCAGAATTATGCCCATGATGACGATGTCGGTAAGCTGGAATTTCGAGGCCACCATAATCATCATTCCCGCGCCCTTTTCGGCGGCGACAAGTTCTGCGGCCACCACGGTGCCCCAGCAGACTCCCATCGCCACACGGGCGCCGGTGAATATCTCCGGAAGCGAGTTCGGAACTATGACATGCCGCATGATCTGCCAGCGCGAGGCTCCGAGAGAGTATGCCGCGTGCACCTTGGTGATATTCACGCCGGAAACGCCCGCTCTGGCGGCGATCGTCATGATCCAGAGCGCCGCGAGGAACAGTAGGATCACCTTTCCGACCTCGCCGATACCGGCCCATATGATCACAAGCGGAATCAACGCAAGCGGCGGCACCGGGCGCATGAATTCCACGATCGGGTCGAACCATCCACGGAACCAGTCGGACAGTCCCATCGCATAGCCGAGCGGAATGCCAACGAGCGCACCGAACATGAATCCCGCAATCACGCGGATCAGTGACCAGCCCAGGTGCTCTAGCAGTGTATGGTTCTGGTAGCCTTCTCCCGAAATCCCGACGATCCGGCCCCAGACCGCTTCAGGCGCCGGCAACCAGATCGGCTCCATCTGCCAGCCCTGATAGGGTGTGATTAGAAGCGCGCCCTTATCGGTCATCGTGACGGTTCCGCTGTCGATCGTGAACCTCGGCCGATCCTGGAGCAGGTTGCCTCTGTCATCGCGGAGATTGTGGTCGAAGTCCGTTACCTGACCGTTTACCTCCACGATCCGGGCCCCGTCCCCTCGCTTGATCTCGTCATTGGTGTCCCATCTCAGCTGGCCGGAACGGTATTTGATGATGTTGAGCGTGTCGTTCCGCGCGAATCCGTCGCCCGGGTCGACTTCCAGCTGCTCCTCGGCGCCCTTGCGTTCCTCGACCTGCCAGAATGCGGTGGCGGTGTCGCGGCTTCCGTCCGGCGCCTCGACTACATAGCTGAACTGACCCTCGCCAACGTAAGGTCCGGGCGCATGGATAGGGGTGAGAACGGAGCCGGTGAAGGCGCCCCAGATGAGGAATATCGCCACAATCGAAATGACCGATGCGGCACGGTTGGCGCGCACCGCGCTCTCGTCACCGAATGTCACTGTCTTGAGCGAAATGAAGTCGTGGCGGTCACTTAGCCGGGACGCGACGAATCTGACCGCGACGAAAGAGGCCAGGAAGATCGCGACGTAGATCAGAAGAATCGTCATTCCGCCGCCTCCGTCCTGCCCATAATCTCCTCTTCCATGTCCCAGATCATGTTGAGTATCTCCTCGCGGGTGACGTTGTAGTCGGGATGGTGCTTGATTTCGCGCAGGTCAGCGCCGACGCTCATGTCCGCGAAGGGAAGGCGGTATTCCTTGTGGATGCGGCCCGGCCTCGGGGCCATTACAATGAGGCGTTCGCCGAGCAGGAGGGCCTCTTCCACCGAGTGGGTGATCAGTATGATGGTCTTGCCGGTCTCCTTCCAGAGCCTCAGGACCAGGCCCTGCATTTTCTCGCGCGTCAGGGCGTCAAGCGCGCCGAGCGGTTCGTCCATCAGGATCACGTCAGGTTCGTTCGCGAGACACCTCGCGAGAGCCACCCGCTGCTGCATGCCACCCGAAAGCTCGTAGATCGCTTTGTCCGTGAAGTCACCAAGTCCAACCACTTCCAGCAGATGGTCGACCTTCGGACCATGTTCCGATTTTGGTACCCTGTTCATTTTTGGGCCAAAGGAAACATTTTCCCGGACATCCATCCACTCGAACAGAGCGCCTTTCTGGAACACCATGCCTCTTTCCTGACCGGGCCCGGATACCGGGTGGCCATTCAGTGTGACGGTTCCTTCCGTAGGGGCCAGAAAGCCGGCCACGATATTGAGAAGGGTGGTCTTTCCGCAGCCGGAAGGACCGAGAACACTCATCAGTTCGCCCGTCTTGATGTCGAGCGAAACATCTAGAAGCGCCTGAACGAAAGATCCGTTTGGTAGATCAAAGCGCATCGAAACATTGTCGAGAACCAGGCCGGACATCGGTTTTCCTCCCCCCCTCAGCCCTGATGGTTACCCGGCGCGATGTCCGCGCCGGGTCGCGGATTCGGGCTACATTTCGCTGGCGGCCTGGAGCGGGCCGGTGTCGACGGCAGCTTCATAGCTATCAAGCGCCGCATCGATGGATCCGGCTTCGACGAAAACATCGGCCACGCCCTTCATGAACGACTGGGCACCTCCTCCAAGCCATTTTCCGGACAGTTGGTCGTCAATGGAAGGGAACTTGAATCTCGCCAAGGTTTCGGCCGTGTCTTCCGGCTCCATGCCCGCGTCCTTCGCGATGTCGGCGATCATGGCCGTCGCCGCGTCGCCGCCGGCGTTCCACATCGCGTTCGCGTCGGCGGTGACTTTCAGGAACTTGGCGAGAAGCTCGCCTTCCTCGGCGACGAAATTCGCCGGGGCGGAAGTCACGTCGAACACAAGAATGCCCAGTTCCTCCTTCTCGGCTCCGGTCAGCAGGATATTGCCGCTTTCCATCATCCGACGTAGGGCACCGCCCCAGCCGCACGCCATGTCCACAGATGCCTGGGCGAGCGCGGCCTGGCCCTCGGCGGGCGGCATATCGACGACCTCCATGGCGGAAACATCAATGCCGAAATGCGACATCTGCCTCAGGAAGCCATAGTGGGCGGCGGTTCCGAGGGGAACGGCGACCTTCTTGCCCTCGAGCTCCCCGGCGCTGTTCCGGTCGATCTCAAGATCGCTGTGCACGACGCAGTTGTCGTTGTCCGAATAGCTTACCGCCACATCGACGATCTGGATATCCTGGCCGGCCGAGGTTGCGACGACGAATGGCGGCACGCCCTGGCTGACGGAGATATGCACGTCACCGGCCGCCATTGCCGCGCTCATCGCGGTGCCGGTGTCAAAGCTGACCCAGTTGATCGCGACACCCATTTCCTCCTCGTAGGTGCCGTTCACCTTGGCGTGCTGGAACGGCATCGGCCACTCCAGGAAATAGGCCACGGTGATCTCGTCCGCGGCCATGGCCTGGCCGCCCGCCAGTATCGCCACGCCCGCGGCGAGGGACTTCAGTTTGCTGTTGAGTTTCATCTAATCCTCCGAGTGATGTTTCATAATTCCGGAAGGGAACCGGTGTGCTTTGAGCCTCATCACTATGACCTCATTTTCCCCACGCACAATAGCTTAGTTCCGGTCTTGGCCGAAGATTGTGCGAGCCTAGCCGGCGAGACCGCGCGAACTCCGCGGGCGCGCGCCCCGCTCCGCGGGCACCGATCCCGGGAATTTCGCTACACCATGATCGCCCGCATGGAGCGAGGGTCGGCAGTTTGGGTGGCGGTCGTGACAGCGCGTGTAGCGGCCCGGTGCGATGTTCCCAATGCCGCATCGAAGGTCCTTGAGGGCGCCCGACGCCAGGGGGACGCGCAAATCCGCGAATACGCTACGGCGACGGGCCGTAATATGAACCCGTCAAGCGGCGATAAGGTGTCGAACGGGCCGAGCCGCCCCATCCTCCACGCTGTTTCGAAGCCCGTTTAGCCCCCGGTCGTTCCGCGGGTGGCGGGAATGTCGATGACCTAAATGACGTATCGGGGCCGTCCCTCGGCGGTCGCGTCCGGATCTGGATCTATGGACCTGATATATCTGGTTCTATCCCGCTTGCGTTTTCTGTGGTGTCTATGCAATCTGGAATCTTCACCCGGCCGCCAAAATCCGGCCGACACAGGGAGTTTGGACCATGAACCTTCAACTCACGGAAAACGACGTTTCCCACGTGATCGAGGCCGACCGCGCTCATGTCTGGCACCACCTGACCCAGCACAAGCCTTTCGAGCTCACCGATCCGCGCGTCATTGTCGAGGGGAAGGGACTTCGGATATGGGACGCCCGCGGAAAGGAGTACCTCGATGCCCTGTCCGGTGGCGTATGGACGGTTAATGTGGGGTACGGCCGCGAATCGATCGCCCGGGCCGTCTACGAGCAACTCCTGAAGCTCAACTATTTCGCGGGTGCGTCCGGCACGGTGCCGGGCGCGCTGTTCGCGGAAAGGCTGGTTGCCAGAATGCCTGGAATGAGCCGCGTTTACTACACGAATTCCGGTTCCGAGGCGAATGAGAAGGCGTTCAAGATGGTTCGTCAGATCGCCCACAAACGTTACGGTGGCCGTAAGTTCAAGATCCTTTACCGCGACCGGGACTACCACGGAACCACGATCGGCACCCTCAGCGCCGGAGGTCAGGATGAGCGAAACGCGCAGTATGGCCCGTTCGCTCCCGGCTTCGTCCGGGTTCCGCACTGTCTTGAATACCGTGCCCAGGATGGCTGGGATCCGGCGTCCGAATCCTATGGCGAATACGCTGCTGGACTCATCGAGGACGTGGTTCTGCGAGAGGGACCCGATACCGTCGGCGCACTCTGTCTGGAGCCGGTCACGGCGGGGGGAGGTGTCATCACCCCACCCGATGGATACTGGGACCGGGTTCAGGAAATCTGCCGCAGGCATGACATTCTGCTCCATATAGACGAGGTCGTCTGCGGCGTGGGCCGGACGGGCGAGTGGTTCGGCTATCAGAACTACGGTATCGAGCCCGATATGGTGACCATGGCCAAGGGCGTCGCAAGCGGCTACGCCGCGATTGCGTGTCTGGTGACCACCGAGGCGGTGTTTGAACTGTTCAAGGACGATGCCGAGGATCCGCTGAACTATTTCCGGGACATCTCTACTTTCGGAGGTTGCGCCGCGGGTCCGGCGGCCGCGCTTGAGAACATGCGTATCATCGAGGACGAGGGATTGCTGGAAAACGCGTTGGTCATGGGCGAACGGCTTATTGGCAACCTCCGTGACCTGTCCCAGAAACATGCGGTAATCGGCGACGTGCGCGGGAAGGGCCTATTCTGCGGGATCGAACTGGTCGCGAGCCGTGAGACGCGTGAGCCGGTTGACGAGAAACTGGCCCAAAGGGTCGTGGCCGAGTGCGGCGCCGAGGGTGTGATTATCGGCGTGACGAACCGGTCGGTTCCCGGCTTCAACAACACGTTATGTTTTTCGCCGGCGCTGGTCGCCAAGCCGGATGATATCGACCGGATCACCCGTGCGGTTGGCACGGCGCTAGCCAAAGTGTTTCCGTAGGGTGTCGAAAGCCGGTGATACCACGATCGGGCGG
>JAPOUP010000200.1:0-8046 GCA_026708635.1 Rhodobacter sp. | reverse complement strand
ACCATGGCCTCCATTGAGGAAGCCCGGGCCGCACCGGGGGGCGTTACGGTCCCTGCCGAGAGTTTCTTTCTTGATCCCGGCTTCAGCGGAACGCTGCAGCAGCAGATCCGGCAGCTTGTAACCGACGGGATCCTGGCGGGACGTCTGCGGCCCGGGGACCGGATGCCCTCGACACGCAGGCTTGCCTCCCGCCTCGGTGTCAGCAGGGTCACCGTGACCATGGCTTACACGGAACTGGTTTCCAATGACTTTCTCGATGCGCGTGACAGGTCGGGATACTATGTGTCCACCCGTGTGCCGCCGCCCACCGTTCGGCCGGTCCGAAGGACGGATGCGGACATGGTGGACTGGAGCCGTGCGATCGGGCAGCGGTTCTCGGGTTACCGGAGGCTCGCGCGGCCATCGGACTGGCATGGATATCGCTATCCATTCATTTACGGGCAGGTGGACGCCTCGCTGTTCGATCACCAGAATTGGCGGCTTTGTGCGCTTATGGCTTTTGGACAGCGTGAGTTCAGCGCTTTGACGGCGGACTATTACGAGCGTGATGACGAACAGTTGGTCGGGTTCATAACCCGCCACATACTTCCAAGACGCGGAATCGCGGCGGTGCAGGATGAAGTGCTTCTGACCCTTGGTGCACAGAATGCCCTCTGGCTCGCCGCTCAGGTGCTGCTGAACCAGAGGCGGGTCGCGGCGATCGAGAATCCCTGCTACCCCGAACTGCGCGAGATACTCCAGCAGACCCGCTGCAGGGTTACCTGCGTCGATGTTGACAAAGCGGGCCTCCCGCCGGAGGCGCTTCCGCCCGCCTTGGACGTCGTTTTCACCACTACCAGCCATCATTGCCCTACCAACGCGACCATGCCCCTATCGCGTCGGAGGCAGTTGCTGGATCTCGCCCTACGCGACGGGTTCATAGTTGTCGAGGACGACTACGAGTTTGAGATGTCGTTGGTGCGGTCTTCCCCACCCGCGCTGAAGTCGCTGGATCGTGCGGGAGCCGTGGTATACATAGGATCGTTCTCGAAATCGGTTTTTCCCGGTTTGCGCCTTGGATATCTTGTCGGGCCAGCGCCGTTCATCCGTGAGGCGCGGGCACTCAGGGCGCTTGTGCTTAGGCATCCGCCGGGACAGATCCAGCGCACGCTCGCCCATTTTCTCGGTCTCGGCCATTACCACGCCCAGCTCCGCCGGATCGGTGAAGCCTATGCCGGAAGACGGAAGGTGATGGATCAGGCGATCCGCGAGTATGGGCTTGACGTGGCGGCGCACGGCGCTATCGGCGGTTCGAGTTTCTGGATGAGGGCGCCGCGGGGCGTGAACATGACGGAGCTGGCGTTCCGCCTGCGCTCGGAGGGCGTTCTGATCGAACCCGGGCGGGTTTTCTTTGGTCCACTGGACGAGGACCATTCCCATTACCGTCTAGCCTACAGTTCGATTCAGGAGGCGCGGATTCCGGAAGGTATCGAACGGATCGCGCGCTTGATCCATCGCGCGGCCTGATCCGCTGGTGGCCGTTCCGTCAACCGGGTTCCAACCCGGCAGAGACTTGCGGATATCTGGACTTATTGGATGCCGGAAGCTGGCTCTATTGGCTGAAACCGTCGCGACGTAGTAAGTCCGAACGCAGGCACGGACCGTTTCGCCCTCACCATTGCACAGGAGACCGTTCGATGAGGATGACAACCGAGGAAGCTTTTGTCAAAGTGTTGCAGCGGCACGGGATCGAATGTGCGTTCGGTATCATCGGCTCGGCGTTCATGCCGGTCTCCGATCTGTTCCCTAAGGCTGGAATCACGTTCTGGGACTGCGCACATGAAGGATCCGGCGGAATGATGGCGGACGGCTATACCCGCGCCAGCGGCCGCATGTGCATGATGATCGCGCAGAACGGCCCTGGAATCACGAACTTCGTGACGGCGGTGAAGACAGCGTACTGGAACCACACGCCGTTGCTGCTCGTGACGCCACAGGCGGCGAACAGGACGATCGGGCAGGGAGGGTTTCAGGAGGTCGAGCAGATGGCGGCCTTCAGGGACATGGTTACATACCAGGAAGAGGTTCGGGATCCCGTACGGATAGCGGAGGTGCTTAACAGGGTGATCGTCAATGCCCGTCGGGCCAGCGGTCCCGCGCAGATCAACATTCCACGTGATGTATGGACGCAGGTGATCGACATTGAACTTCCGGCGGTTGTCGAGTTCGAGCGTCCGTCAGGCGGAGAGGCGGCCCTGGCCGAGGCGGCCGGACTTCTGAGCGATGCGGAGTTTCCGGTAATCCTCAATGGTGCCGGTGTGGTTCTCGGCGGAGCGATACCGGAGTCGATGGCGCTCGCCGAACGTCTGGACGCACCGGTCTGTGTCGGCTACCAGCATAACGACGCTTTTCCGGGCTCGCATCCTCTGTTCGCCGGTCCTCTGGGGTACAACGGAAGCAGGGCGGGAATGGAGCTGATTTCGCGGGCTGATGTCGTTCTGGCGTTGGGAACGCGGCTCAACCCTTTCTCCACACTTCCCGGATACGGAATCGACTACTGGCCGGACGACGCCAGGATCATCCAGGTTGATGTCAACCCCGACCGGATCGGGCTGACCAAAAGGATATCCGTGGGTATCGTAGGCGACGCGGCCAAGGTTGCGGACGGGATCCTCACGCGTCTGTCGGACGATGCGGGAGACCGGGGCCGGAGCGAACGCAGGGCGATCATCGCGCGGACGAAATCGGCCTGGGCCCAGCGTCTCTCGAGCATGGATCATGAGGAGGACGATCCGGGAACGACCTGGAACGAGCGCGCGCGCGCGGCCAGGCCTGACTGGATGAGTCCGCGCATGGCCTGGCGCGCGATTCAGGCGGGACTTCCGAAGGATGCGATCATTTCCTCCGATATCGGTAACAATTGCGCCATTGGTAATGCCTATCCGACGTTCGAGGAAGGCAGGAAATATCTCGCTCCCGGGCTGTTCGGACCGTGCGGCTACGGTCTTCCGTCCATTATCGGGGCCAAGATCGGCTGTCCGGACGTTCCGGTCGTCGGCTTTTCGGGTGACGGAGCGTTCGGGATCGCGGTGACGGAGTTGACGGCGATCGGGCGGGCGGAATGGCCGGCGATTACCCAGATTGTGTTCCGCAACCACCAGTGGGGCGCGGAAAAGCGGAATTCAACCCTCTGGTATGACGATAATTTCGTTGGAACCGAGCTCGGTGAGCGGGTAAGCTACGCCTCCATCGCCGAAGCATGCGGACTGATCGGTGTGGTCGCGCGGACCATGGAGGAGCTGACCGACATGCTGATGCAGGCGATCAGGGACCAGATGGCCGGAAAGACAACGCTGATAGAGGCGATGATCAACCAGGAACTCGGTGAGCCATTCCGCCGCGATGCCATGAAGGCACCGGTCGAGGTGGCGGGAATCGATCCGGGCGATATGTGTCCGCAGCCAATGGTCTAGCCGCGCATGCGGCCGCGCCGCGACAGTGGAGTCATGCCACATGATCCGCATAGATCCGGTATACCCATATGAGGCGGGAACCACTAACGAAAACCCGTGATCCGGAACGATCCCGTCAGCACAGGGCGATGGTGACCGCTGTGGCCGCGACTATGTCATCGGAGCCCGCGCCGCGCGAAAGGTCACAGACGGGTTTGCGGAGTCCCTGCAGCACGGGACCTATTGCCCGGGCGCCGGCCAGTTCCTGGACAAGTTTGTAGGCGATGTTGCCTGAATCCAGATTGGGGAATACCAGCACGTTGGCTCCGCCGCCGTCGACACCTTTCCTTGTCGCGATGGAGTGATTTAGAGCGGCATCCGCCTGGATCGGGCCGGTCAAACCGGTAGCTTCGGCGGCCTCACGAACCAACTCGACCGATGGGCCGGTTCCGGACGATCCCGTTGAGTAGGAGAGCAACGCGACTTTCGTCGATCCCAACAGGGTATCCGCCGACCTTCGGGACGCTAGGGCGATATCGGCCAGTTCCCGCGCGTTTGGTGTGGTGTTGACCGCGCAGTCGGCGAATATCATTGCGCCGGCATCCGGGAATATCATCAGGAAAAAGCTGGACACCGTGGAAATGCCATCCGCAAGGCCGATTCCGATTGACGCGGCTTCGATCACGCGTCTGGTCGGAGTGTTGGCGCCGGCGACCATCGCGTCCGCTTCCCCGGCGCTGACCATAGCGGCGGCCCGGTGTAGCGGGCGGGCCAGCAACCTACGGGCGACCCCTTCGCTAAGCTTCCGGTTTGCCGCCAGGGCGGTGATGTGGGATCCACTGGGTTGCTCGACCACCGGGACCGGTTGTGCGACTCCTTCGGAACGTAGGCGTGCCGCCGCGTCCTTGACCCTTGGGTCGTCCAGTTCGGGAAACACAACTCTTGCGCTCCGTGATCTCGCCGTATCAAATACACTCTCGAGAACGCTCACATTTTCCCCCTGCGCTAACGGAAACAGGAGACCAGGATGTCCGACGGCGTCAAGATAAATCGCGGCCTTAAGGGCATCTATTTCGAGCGATCCGCCGTTTCGGAAATCGATGGAGCCGCGGGGCGGTTGAGCTATCGTGGATATGATATCGACGATCTCGCCGAGCATGGATCGTTCGAGGAGGTGGCATACCTTCTCATACACGGCGACCTGCCAAAGGCGGAGCAGCTGGCCGAATTCGATTCCGAACTGAAGGCGGCCAGGGAACTGCCCAAGGAAATCCACGGTATCATGCGTGCGTTGAAAGCCGGCCACCCGATGGATGTGCTGCGCACGGTTGTATCCGCTCTGGCCACTCTTGACCCCGGAAGCCGGGAAACGGACGAGGCTGGATTCGTCCGTAACGGAACGAGACTTACGGCCCAGTTGCCCGTGGTTATCGCCGCATACGAGCGCATCAGAAACGGTCTGGAACCCGTAATGCCGGATCCTTCGCTCGACCACGCCGCGAACTGGCTCTGGATGCTGAGCGGAAAGAGACCCTCGGCAGATGCCGCGCGGCTGGCGGATCTTGACCTGATTCTACATGCCGAGCATGGTTCGAACGCATCCTCCTTCGCGGCGCGGGTTACCGTCGGGACCGAGGCGAACCTGCATGGCGCCGTCGTTACCGCCCTGTCCACTCTGGCCGGCCCAGCGCATGGCGGGGCAGCGGAGGACGTGATGCGGATGGTGCGCGAGATTGGCTCACCTGACCGCGCCGCCGACTACGTCAAGGTGAGGCGCGCCAACCGGAAACCCGTCAGCGGTTTTGGCCATCGTGTCTATCGCACGGAGGATCCCCGGGCCAAGCATATGCGCGCTGGTGTCGAGCGGCTCTCGCGGGAGATGGGGCGGCCTGAGTGGTATGAAATACTGCAGGCCGTGGTGGAGGCGATGAAGCCCTATGCCCGGCATGGGCTGAACGTCAATGTCGACTTCTATTCCGGAGTGATTTACCAGCTTCATGGCATTCCGATGGATCTCTATGTGCCGATTTTCTCGATCGGAAGGATGCCCGGCTGGGTCGCGCAATGTCTTGAGCAGGCCCGTCAGAACATTTTGATCAGACCGCTTACGCACTACAACGGTCCTGGACCGAGGGCCTGGGTGCCGCTTAATGAGCGATGACTTTCGGGTCAGATCGCGACAGTAGCGGACTGTCGTGGCCTATCTATTGTGGTGTCGGGTTTGGTCTGGTTCATCGTATCGCGTGGGCGGCGCCGCCTCGAAGTGGATCAAGTCATTCCGTTGCGCGACGTAACCGGCCGCGGTCTAGCACGTTCCGGCGAATGACGGTGCAAGAGACCGCGATGTTGCCGGAATCGCCCGCGGCCCGCCCATTCCGTAAAAATTTTGAGCATAGCATTCGCTCTGGGGCGATCGCTTTTGGAGTTTCTGCAGCCCGCGATGGGAGCACCGGCAGAACGGAAACTCGCCTGTCGCGGTCTGCCCGGTTATGTGAGGCATTCCGGGCCCCCATCGCGGTCTCTCGTGTCCAAAGGCGATTGCCCTGGATCCGCGCCGCCGTATCCGGCCGGCCCTGGACACGTCACGGTCGATTTACGGGAGTCCGCGTCGCGGAGGTCATCCCGGCTGTAGTTGAAATTTTGGCCCGGCGTTTCGGGCATGGTCTCCCTTCTGGTTACGTGATAGCGGGCGTATTGAGGAGATTGCCATGACATCATTTAAGCCCTTCTCATCCGGGGAGGTTGCGGTGATTACCGGAGGTGCCGCTGGAATCGGTCGTGCCGTCGCCAGAAAAT
Source organism: Rhodobacter sp. (assembly GCA_026708635.1). Classification (GTDB taxonomy): domain Bacteria; phylum Pseudomonadota; class Alphaproteobacteria; order Rhodobacterales; family Rhodobacteraceae; genus JAPOUP01. The sequence continues at coordinate 1,819 of JAPOUP010000200.1, read as the reverse complement.
GCGCCGCAGGCGGCATGTCCGTTGTCCTGGTGGATATTCGGGACGCGGATTTCGCGGAGGCTGAACAGGCCGTGCGGGCCGCCGGGGCCGCCGACGTGATGACCGTGAATGCGGATGTCGCGGACCGAAGCGCGGTGGATGCGATGCGCGATGAGGTATTTCACCGGTTTGGACGCGTTGATTTCCTGATGTGCAACGCGGGCATTCAGCCAGGTAGCGATATCTTCGACGCGTCAAATACCTGGCGGCGAGTGATGGACGTGAACCTCGGTGGGGTCGTTAACTGCTGCCAGTCCATCGTACCCTCGATGGCGGACGGCGGGACGGTCGTCTGCACCGGCTCCAAACAGGGTATTACGACGCCGCCCGGCGATCCGGCCTACAATACGTCGAAAGCGGGCGTGAAAGTTTTCACCGAAGCGCTTTGCCATCAGCTGCGTGAAAGCGGGTCGGCGGTTTCCGTGCACCTGCTCATCCCGGGGTTTGTCTTCACGGATATCAACCGAAGGGGACGCACGGAGAAGCCGGACGGGGCCTGGACACCCGATGAGCTGGCCGATTTCATGATGAAACGCCTTGCTCTGGGAGATTTCTATATCCTCTGTCCGGATAATGAGGTCACACGGGAGATCGACGAGAGGCGCATGTTATGGGCGGCCGGCGACATAATCAACAACCGTCCTCCCCTTTCACGATGGCACGCCGGCTACGGGGATGCTTTCGCCGACTATATGCAGGGTAACCCGCCGACAGTTCCCTAAGCCGGTTCCGGACGGTCGGTCACCGTCCGTCTCGATCAGCACTCTTTCGCACCGCTTTGGTGAGGGCTGCGGCGTGAATGTAGCGGTCGTTGTTGGCGCCGTTGGGAGCCGGATTGGCATCCATCTGGCTCCAGCCCGTCGTGGGATCGGGGCGCAAGATGACGGCACCCAGCGACCCAGCTTTTCATCGTGGACTTCGCGGTATCAGATTCCGTCCGGCAGGGTAAGGGACATACGGGTCTCCCTGGGGCGGTGATTGTATCAGATGATACGAAATTCCTGCAGCGATGGGATTCCGGACATGACACCGGACGGGACACGGAAATCTGTCATTGCCCTCTGCACATGACTGGAACGGTGAGGGGTCATCAGGAGCGAAAGTCGTTGATGCCAGATCCCTGCGCCCGCTGCGCGTCCCGCGCCCGGAGTGCGGCGAGACTGACATGAGAGTCTGTCACGGTGTGGGGCCATTGAATTTGTGTATTAGGGGGCTCGCGATTTTGGCAGTTGGTTCGGATCCAGCCCGCCCCTTGTGATGATATAACGCTGAAAACTGGGGATTGGACAATTCATGCTGTCATTGTCTGGATCTTCCTGCAACGCGCCGCAATGGATGAGATGCGTGACATACGACTCAGAATCATGGCCCTTTGGAATTCGCCATTCACTTGAAGCCTCACTTTCCGCATATTCGTCAACCAGATCTATAACCTGCCCTATGGTTTTTTCTGACCTTCAATCCGGGCTTTGCCGACCGCGAACATCACGCGTCCAACCAGCTTTCGCGACAAGGCCATTTCCGTGCTGAACTGGGTGGCAAAATAGCCTTGCCGAAGGGCATCGCTGCGCGCCTGCACCGTGTCCCAGTCCGTGATCCTGTCCAGATCACCGTTCACGTCCGGCTTCAGCGCCGCTTCGGCCAGGGCCTGCTGGGCCCAATGCACATGCCGGGGCCAGCCATCAGTGGTGTGCACCACAGCCAGCACACGTTCAAGGCACGTCCCCATCCTCATGCCGAAATGGGCGCAAAACCGGGTCAGGAGTTCTGTATATTCATC
>JAPOUP010000108.1:1871-13305 GCA_026708635.1 Rhodobacter sp. | reverse complement strand
CCGGCCGCGGAAACGGGAAGTACGTCGACGTTGTCGGGCCGAAGGGTAGGGCCCGAACCTCAGACACTATCCCTTACGAAGTACCTCACGGCCAAGCAACTCGGCGATCTGCACGGCATTGAGCGCCGCGCCCTTGCGTAGGTTGTCGCTGACGCACCATAGGTTCAGGCCGCTCTCGACCGTCGGGTCCTGCCGGATCCGCGAAATGTAGGTAGCGTACTCTCCCACGCATTCGACCGGCGTGATGTAGCCGCCTTCCTCCCGTTTGTCGATGACCAGTATGCCCGGCGCCTGACGCAGTATGTCCCGCGCCTCGTCCTCATCCAGGAAATCCTCAAACTCTATGTTCAGCGCTTCGGAATGGCCCACGAAGACCGGCACCCGGACGCAGGTAGCCGTCAGCCTGATCGAGGGATCGAGGATCTTCTTGGTCTCGGCGACCATTTTCCACTCCTCCCTCGTCGTGCCGTCTTCCATAAAGACGTCGATATGCGGAATCACGTTGAACGCGATCTGCTTCTGGAACTTCGTTGGCTCCCTCTCCTGACCGGGAACGTAGATTCCCCTGGTCTGTGTCCAGAGTTCGTCCATTCCCTCCTTGCCGGCGCCCGATACCGATTGATAGGTGGACACCACGACGCGCCGGATTTTCGCCCGGTCATGAAGCGGCTTGAGCGCCACGACCATCTGCGCCGTGGAGCAGTTGGGATTGGCGATGATGCCCCGGTCCGAACCGCTGTGGATGGCGCCGGGGTTGACCTCCGGAACGATCAGGGGAACGTCGGGATCCTGGCGATAGAGCGAACTGTTGTCGATCACCCTGCAGCCGGCGCCGGCCGCGCGGGGGGCGTGTTTCCCGGTCGCGTCCGCGCCGACCGCGAAAAGCGCGATGTCCCAGCCGGAGAAGTCAAACGTCTCCAGATCCCTGGTCTTCACCGTCCGGTCGCCGAAACCGACTTCGGTCCCCAGGGATGCCCGGGAGGCGAGCGCGGCCATCTCCGAGACGGGGAAGCGGCGTTCGGCGAGTATGTTCAGCATTTCGCGGCCCACGTTGCCCGTGGCGCCGGCGACCACGACCCTGTAAGCCACGGCGCGATCTCCTTTGTTCGAACGCGGCCTGTTAACGCAGACTCGCCGCGTCCGAAAGGGATTATTTCCGGGGCTCCAGCCCGATTGGGTCACGCCCCTTTCCGGGGAGCGGCGCGTGGCGGGAACTCTTTCCGATGCCCGGGTTACGAACGCGCCACCGGTCCGAAAGACGGCCGTTCACCCTCTGGGTCCGGCGAAGGGAGCGGCTTCCGCTTTCCCCTGATGGCCAATGGTCTCGGGAGCGGCCCCTCCGCCACGGCCGGGTTCGGGTCGGGCGGCTGTCGCGCGGCCGTAACGGTTCAGGGCGGATCCCGCCCGTCACCCGACGACCGAATCCCCGTCCGTTCCCGTGCCGGAATCGGGTGGCAAACCATGTTTACATCGTCGGACTTTTCGTGAATCATTCGCGGTTTCATGGGTGGCCAGACCCGGGAGAGATTCCATGGGTTCCCGCCCGCTTCACGTCTTGCGAACTTTCCGGGAGGAACTTCATGACCTTTTCTATACGCGCGCTGGGAGTCAGCGCTTTCCTGTTTGGAGCCGCCGGCGCGGCGTCGGCCGCCGAGTGCATCGCTCCCGCCAACCCCGGTGGAGGATGGGACTTCACCTGCCGACAGATCGGAAAAATCCTGCATGAGATCGGCGCCGTCGACAAGCCGGTCCAGGTGACCAACATGGCGGGCGGCGGCGGCGGGCTGGCCTATAGCCATGTCGTTAACGAGCGCAATGACGATCCCGATCTGATCGTCGCCGCCTCCTCCGCGACGGCGACCCGTCTGGCGCAGAACGCCTACGCGGGCATGACGGCTGACCAGGTGCGGTTTGTGGGCGCCATCGGAATCGATCCCGGCGTGATCGCCGTCGCCGCTGACAGTCCCTTCATGTCGCTCAGGGATCTGGTTGAGGCGGCCGTGGAGGACCCCGGCGCGGTCGCGTTCGCGGGCGGTTCCGCCACCGGAGGGTTCGATCACCTCAAACCTCTCATGATCCTCATGGAAGGCGGGCTCACGGATATCACCAAGGTCAAATATATCGGCGTCGACGGCGGCGCGGACGCCATCACCCAGACGATAGGCGGCTTCACGCAGGCCATGACGGGCGACATCTCCGAAATCGTCGGTTTCCTCAAGGCGGGAGAGGTCCGCGCGCTCGCGGTTCTCACCGAGGAGCGCGTCCCGGGCTTTGAGGACATTCCGACCGCGAGGGAGCAGGGCTACGACGTCGTTGCCGGAAACTGGCGGGGCCTGTACGTTCCCAGGGGAATCAGCGATGAGCGTTTCCGGGAATGGGCGGAGAAGCTGGCTCAGGTGGCGGGAAGCGACCAGTGGATGGAAGCCATGGCGGCAAACGGGCTCGCGCCCTTCACCATGGTCGGCGACGACTTCCAGGGCTACATCGATAGCCTGATCGCGGACATAAACCGGATGTCGAAGGACATCGGTGTGATCCAGTAATGGTATCCGACCGGATCTTCGGTCTGGTTATACTGACCGTGGCGCTCGGGTACGTCCTGAGCGCCACCCAGATACAGATGAGCTTCCTGTCCGATCCGGTCGGGCCGCGAACGTTTCCATACCTGATCGGCGGCGTGATGGCGCTTTGCGGCGTGACGGTGCTGGTACGTCCCGATCCCGATCCGGACTGGCCCGGCCCGCGTACCTTCGGCGCGCTCGCGCTGACCGTCGCGGCGCTGGTGGCCTACGCGTATCTGCTCAAGCCGCTTGGCTTTCTGCTTCCGACGGCGCTCGCGGCCGGGTTCCTGAGCTACCAGATTTCCCCGCGTCCGGTTCAGGCGACGGTCACCGGAGTGGCGCTGTCGGTCGGTCTCTTCCTGTTGTTCAGGTACGCTCTCGGGCTTGGGCTGTCCGCGGTTCCCAAGACCTGGCTCGGATAGAGCCGCGTCATGGATATACTGGCGAATCTCGCGCTGGGTTTCGGCGTCGCGCTCTCGCCCTTCACGCTGACGCTGGCGGTGATCGGCTGCGTTCTGGGAACGGTCATCGGAGCGCTTCCGGGTCTTGGACCGTCGAACGGCGTCGCGATCCTGATACCGATAACGTTCACGCTGGGACTGGACGCCACGAGCGCCCTGGTCCTGATGACGTCGGTCTATTACGGCGCGATGTACGGCGGGCGGATTTCGTCGATCCTGCTGAATATCCCGGGCGACGAACCGGCGCTGATGACCACGCTTGACGGTTATCCCATGGCGAAGAAAGGCCGTGCCGGAGACGCGTTGGTGCTGTCCGGCGTCGCGTCGTTCGTCGGGGCGCTGCTGGCGACGGTCGGGTTGATGTTCCTCGCTCCACTGCTGTCGCGCGTCGCGTACCACTTCGGTCCGGCGGAATATTTCGCGCTGTATCTCCTGGCGTTCTGCACGCTCGGCGGGCTCGCGTCGAGGAATCAGGCGAAGGCGGCCATCGCTTCCTGCATCGGGCTGGGGATCGCCATGATCGGGCTTGACAACACGTCGGGCATGCCGCGGCTGACCTTCGGGCACCTGCATCTGATGGACGGAGTGGACTTTCTGGTCGCGATCGTGGGACTGTTCGCCGTCGCCGAGGTGTTCTTTTTCATCGAAAGCCACGGCAGGAACACGTCGATCGGCGTCAGGCTGGAACGGGTCACGGTTCCGGTCAGGGACATCGCCGCCAGTGGATGGACGATGCTTCGCGCGTCGGGCGTTGGATTCATCGCCGGCGTGCTTCCCGGAGCCGGGGCGTCCCTCGGCTCGTTCCTCGCTTATATGAGCGAGAAATCCATCGCCGGCGAACGGGGTGGTTTCGGCACCGGCGTGCCCCGGGGGGTCGCCGCGCCCGAAGCGGGCAACAACGCGGCCGCCGGCGGCGCGCTGGTTCCCATGCTCACTTTGGGCGTTCCCGGTTCCGGTACCACCGCGGTGCTTCTGGCGCTGCTCATGACGCTCAACATAACCCCGGGTCCGACGCTGTTCACCGACCGGCCCGAGGTGGTCTGGGGCTTGATCGCTTCGCTCCTGATCGCGAACTTCGTCCTTCTTCTCCTGAACGTTCCGCTGGTGCGGATCTTCGTCCGCGTGCTGCAGGTTCCGCCCTGGGTTCTCCTGCCGGGAGTGATGATGGTTTCGTTCGTGGGCATCTACTCGCTGTCGGGCAGCTATTTCGACCTGCTTCTGATGGTGGGCTTCGGAGCGCTTGGCTACCTGCTGCGCAAGCTGGACGTGCCGACGGTGCCGATCATACTCGGCATCCTGCTCGGGAACCATATGGAGGACAGCCTGCGCCGCGCGATGGTCCTGTCCGACGGCGACTGGACCTTCCTGTTCTCGTCACCGATCGCCATCGGACTCTGGCTCGCGGCGGTCGCGGGCTTCGTCGCGCCGATGTTCCTGCGTCCGTTACTGCGCAAACCGAACGCCGGAAGCGGATGACGGTCCGGGTACTCGTCCCCTCGGGCGCCCTGGGTCTCGGTTATGACGCCGCGGCCATGAGGCGTGGAATCGCGGCCGAACCGGACATAATCGCGATTGACGGAGGCTCCACCGACAGCGGGCCGTCCTATCTCGGGCGCGGCGTCAGCAAGTACTCGCGCGCGTCGACGAAGGCCGAGTGGAGCGGACTTATCGAGGCGGCCGCCGCGGCCGGCGTTCCGCTGGTGATCGGCACGGCGGGTACCTGCGGGGCTGACGGGGCGGTTGACTGGCTTGTCGGGATCACGGAGGAAATCCTGGCGGAAACCGGCGGGAGCGCGAGAGTCGCGGTTCTCAAATCCGGCCAGAGCGCGGCGGATGTCGGGCGGGCGCTCGCGTCCGGCCGGATCACGCCGCTACATCCCGCACCGGATATCGACGGGGAGGTCCTTGGCGGCTGCGGAAACATCGTCGCCCTGGCCGGCGCGGAACAGGTCAACGCGGCGCTCGACACCGGCGCCGACATCGTCATCGCCGGGCGAACGACCGACACGGCCATAATCGCCGCGCTTCCGCTGGCGCGGGGATGCCATCCGGGCGGCGCGTGGCACGGGGCGAAGATCGGCGAATGCGGCGCGCTATGCGCGACCAATCCCCAGTCGGGCGTGATCATGCTGGAGTTTGACGGTGAGGGATTCAACGTCTCGCCGCTGGCGGACGGCGCGCGCGCCACTCCCCATACCGTCTCGGCGCATATGCTTTACGAAAACGCGGATCCATTCATTCTCCACGAGCCCGGAGGGCACCTCGACGTGACCGACGCGCGTTACCGGGCGCTCGACGCGACGCGGGTACGCGTGACGGGGTCCAGATGGGTTCCTTCCGAGCGGTATACGGTGAAGCTGGAGGGCGCGCGGCGGGTTGGATATCAGTGCGTTATGCTGGCGCTGCTGCGGGACCGGCGATACGTCCGGAACGTGGATGACTGGTGTTCCGGAGTCCTGTCCGGGTGCAGGGCCAAGGTCTCGGCGAGACTTGGCCTTGAGCCGGAGGGGTTTGACATCGAGCTGCGCGTCATCGGGCGGAACGCGACGCTGGGATCGTTGGAGAACCGCGTTAACGACGCGGTCGAGCTGGGGGTGCTTGCCATAGTGACCGCCGGCTCGCGGGACGCCGTCGACGAAATCGGCAAGACGCTCAATCCCTATCTGCTGCATCACCCGCTGACCCTCGACGAGGAGCAGCCCACCTTCGCGTTTCCCTTCTCCCCCGCCGAACTCGAGCGCGGCGAGGTGTTCGAATTCTGCCTCAACCATGTCATGGAGCTTCGGGATCCCATGGAAGCGTTCGTTCTGGAGGTTCGCGAGATTGGTTGAGCTCGGCCGGATCGTGGAGAAAGTGCGCAGCAAGAACGCGGGGCCGTTCTGGCTCACCATAGACATATTCTGCGGCACGGCGGAGACGTTCGAGCGGGTATGCCATGGTGTCCCCACCGAACGTGTGGCGAAGCTGTTTGACAGTGATCCCGGAGAGACGAAACGCTTTGAGATCGCGTCATTGAACGTCGTCAAGTTCTCCCTGCCAAGGCCCGTGGTCCAGGGCAGGCGGGCCGATCGGGATATGCATGGGGCGTCCTACGCCGCCCTCGTCGCTGAAATGGTCGTTGACCGGTAACGGGGGAGGGCGCGTTTCCATGGCCCGCCGGGATATCCGGATCGGATGGCGTGGCACCGACAGGGTTCCAGGCAAATCCCGCGGGCGCGCGAACCCCGTGCCAGGATCCCCGTTTGCCTCTCCCGCGGTTCGTTTCCGGCGTTGGGTATCCGCGTCGAACGCGTATCGCCGGTCGAATGGCGTCCCGATCCGGGGAACCTTTCGCGGACCGGATCCGCGACGGGCGTCCGGAGCCAACTTGAAACAACCGGCCGGCCGTGCTCTACGGCCCGGGTCCATATCCGCCCGGACGGTCAGTGAAGGAAGAAACCCATGAATGTAAGGAACGCGCTGCTGTCCGCGGCATCTGCCGTCGCATTGGGTTCGTCCGCATCGGCCATGGAATGCGGGACGATCACGCTCGGATCGGCCATCTCGCTGACCGGAAAATACGCCACCAACGGCGTTCACGCCCAGAACGGTTACGAGTTCGCCGTAAGCAAAATCAACGAGAGCGGCGGAATCACGGTCGGTGACAAATGCCACCATTTCGAGGTCGTCTATTACGATGACGAATCCAAGGGTGACCGCGGTGCGACGCTCGCGGAGCGTCTGATCAACCAGGACGGCGTTCAGTACATGCTGGGGCCATACAGTTCCGGCCTGACGAAGGCGATCGCGCCGGTGACGGAGAAATACCGGATTCCGATGGTGGAGGCCGAGGGCGCGTCCCGTTCGCTGTTCAACAAGGGCTACAGATACCTGTTCGCGGTTCTGTCAACCTCCGAGCAGTACCTGGCGTCCGCCATTACCCTGGCCGCCGAGAAGGCGAAGGCGACGGGTAAGGATCCGTCCGAGGTTACGATCGCGATCGCGGTCGAGAACGATCCGTTCTCGCTGGACATCCGTGCCGGCGTACTGGAGCACGCCGGGGAACACGGCATGCGGGTTGTCCTGGACGAGAAGCTTCCGCGGGACCTGTCCGACCTGACCGCGATCCTGACGAAAGTCAAACTCGTCCGACCTGACGTGCTGGTCATCTCGGGCCATTCCAAGGGCGCCGCCACGGCCGTGCGTCAGATCGGCGAACAGAGGATCAGCGTTCCCATGATCGCCATGACGCACTGCGAGGCCGCCGACGTCACGGGGAATTTCGGCGAGTTCGCCGAGAATATCCTCTGTTCGACGCAATGGGCCGAAACGCTCACCTACGAGGACCCGATCTTCGGTTCGGCGGCGAACTATAACGCGGAGTTCAAGGCGGCCTATCCGGAATACGCCGAGAAACCGGTTCCCTACCAGGCCGCCCAGGCGTCGGCCGCGGTTTACGTGTTCAAGGACGCGTTCGAGCGCGCCGGTTCACTCGACAGGGAGGCGGTCCGTGACGCCATCGCGGAAACGGATCTCGCGAGTTTCTACGGTCAGATCAGGTTCTCGGAAGCGGGTAACAACATCGCGAAGCCGATGGTGCTTCGCCAGATCCAGAACGGCCGGTATAATGTCGTGGCGCCGTCCGCGTTCGCCAGCCACGACCTGATCTGGCCCCGTCCCTGACTGCGGCCGCGGTTCGAACGCCACGCCGGGCAAATCGGTCGCGCCCGGCGTCGCGTCACGGATAGCCGCCGCTAACGGAAACCCGGCCCACCGCACGAGGCGCGCCCGACATGGATCAGATCCTGTTCAATATTGGGCTACTGTTCCAGTTCCCGCTCGTAAATCTGAAGATAGTCATCGACGGCCTGATGATCGGAGCCATCTTTGCGTTGGCCGCGTACGGCCTCGCGCTGGTCTGGGGCGTAATGAACGTAAAAAATCTCGCGCAGGGAGATTTCGTGATCGCGGGCGGCTATACCTCGTGGTTCCTGGTCAGGACAGGGTGGCTGCAGGGCCTTGGCCTGAGCGATAACGCGGCCGCCCTGATCGGCGTTCCGGTGGCGATTGCCGTCATGGCCGGTATAGGCTGGATCTGCTACAGGCTGGTCATCACCCGGGTGGTCGAGCGCGACCTGTTCACCTCGCTTCTCGCGACGTTCGGCCTCGCCATCATGATGGCGCAGATCATGAACCTGCTCTTCGGTTCGGACACGCAGTCGCTGAAACTCGAATACGACACCCTTTACTTCGCCGACGGGCTGATCGACGTACCGATCGCCAAGCTCATTGGCGTCTGCATGGCGGCGGGTCTGGCGGTCGCCGTGATCCTGTTTATGAAAAACAGCCGAATGGGGCAGGCGATCCGGGCCACCTCGCAGGATAGCCGCGCGGCCCGCGTTCTGGGAATTGACACGGAGAGGGTCTACGCTTTCACCTTCTCGCTCAACGCGGCCATCTGCGGCGCCGCCGGCGCCATCATCGTGATGGTCTGGGTCATCCAGCCATTTTACGGGATCACCTATTCGATCCGCGCGTTCGTCATCGTCACGGCCGCCGGCCTCGGCAACCTGCCGGGCGTAATCGCCGCCGGCCTCGGTATCGGCGCGGCCGAGCAGTATGGAAGCCATGTCTTCGGCATCGGGTACCAGCAGGCGATCGCCGTCCTTCTTCTCCTTCTCGTTCTCGTGTGGAAGCTGGCGCGGCAGCGCCGGCAGCGGCGGGTCCTGGAATGAGGGTGCGCCGATGACCATGCGCAGGCTGGTTTTCTACGGCGCGCTCCTGGCCCTCTCACTGGCCGCGCCGTTCCTGTTTCCGGCGTTCAAGACGCAGCTGGCCACGCTTTGGCTGATGATTATCGTCGCGCTGAGCTGGGACATGACGGGAGGCCAGATGGGTTACAACAGCCTGGGCAACATATTCTTTTACGGAACTGGCATGTATGTCGCCGCGGTGATCACGATCGCGATCGCCCACGACGTCGGGGAGTACACGGCCGCGTCCGGGGGTGGAATCTACACCTGGACGTGGGGGCAGTATTTCGCCGGCCTCGTGATCGGAACGCTGGGAGCGGGCTTTTTCTGCGCGGTCTGCGCCGCGGTTATCGGCTGGATAACGTTTGGCCTGCGCGGGCCGTATTTCGCCATCGGTACCCTGGGTGTCGCGATCGCCGCCGGTGAACTCGTGTCCAACTGGGACTGGGTCGGCGGCGGGCAGGGGATAACGATGCCCAACTATCCCGGCGATTTCGAGCGGTTCAAGCTCCTGATCTACTACCTGTTCGCCGCGCTCGGCATAACATTGTTCGTTTTCGTGTCCTGGCTCTACTCCACGCGTTTCGGGGCCGCGATCAACGCGATCCGCGATGACGAGGAGAAGGCCGAGGCGATGGGTATCCACACGCTGCGCTACAAGATGGTCACCTGGGCGATGGCGGCGGTCTTCGTGGGCGCGGCCGGAGCGGTCTCCGCCTTCCAGCTCATTCACTTCGAACCCCTTGAAACCGCCTACCAGACCATCAACCTCGGCATATTCATGGTTGTCTGCGTGCTTCTCGGCGGCAAGGGAACGCTTTGGGGGCCGGTCATCGGCGCGGTTATGTTCCATGCGTTCAAGGAGGTCACATGGAGCTACTTCCTCGGCTGGCAGTGGATCGCGCTTGGCGCGCTTATCGTTGTCGTGGTGGTGTATTTCCAGGACGGTCTGATGGGCTATCTCCGCCAGAGGCGGCCCGACTGGTTCGGAATGCGCGTCGATGCGGGAGAGACCCCGTGACGGGCGCTATCATCGAAGTGTCGGGTGTCTCGAAGTCCTTTGGCGGCGTCAGGGCGAACGCCGACATCTCGATGTCGGTCGAAAAGGGCGGCATCACGGGACTGATCGGACCGAACGGATCCGGCAAGACGACCCTGTTCAACTCAATCGTCGGCTACCATCCGATCGATTCGGGCTCCATCAGGTTCGCCAACCGCGAGATCAGCGGAATGGCGGTTCCGGAAATCGCCCGCCTGGGGTTGCTTCGCACGTTCCAGCAGACCCGAATCTATGGAGCGATGAACTGCGTCGAGAACATGCTGGTCTCGCTGCCGCACCGAAAGATGTCGATCCGCGACGCGTTCAGAAGGAACTCGACCGAGGATCGCGAGAGGGCGGAAACCCTGCTTGAGTTTGTCGGACTGTACCGGAAACGCCTTCTGCGGGCCGGCTCGCTCAGTTTTGGCCAGCAAAAGCTCCTTGAGTTCGCGATGGCGCTAATGAACGAACCCGAGGCGCTCCTGCTCGACGAACCCACCGCGGGCATAAATCCCACCCTGATCAACGGCCTGATCGACCGTCTCAGGCTCGCGAACGCGGAGTTCGGCATCACGCTGTTCATCATCGAGCATAATATGCGCGTGATCATGAATATGGCCGACACGATATACTGTCTCGCGCACGGCCGGATGCTGGCCAGCGGCGCGCCGGAGGAGATCCAGCACGACCAGCGTGTCGTCAACGCCTATCTGGGCGCGCATTGATGGCGAATGGCCAGTCACGCGCCGGCGGCTATCACGTCGGCTCGGTCGACACGGTGATTTCCGTGGACGCCGTATCGCGCCAGGCGGCCGAGCTTGCCGGAAAGATCGGGCTTCCGGAGATTCTGGCGCTGGCCAATGACGATCCATACATCCTGGTGGAGAACCTGCGTGCCGGATACGGCCGGATGGAAATCCTGCACGGGTTGGATCTGGCGGTTGCCCGTCGTCAGTCACTTTGCCTCATCGGGCCGAACGGCGCCGGTAAGTCGACCGTCCTGCACGCGGTTTTCGGGTTCAGCGACATATTCTCCGGATCGATAAGGGCCGGTGACGGGCCGGGGAAACGTGACATCACGCGGCTGGACCCCACCTCCAAGCTGAGCGAGGCGGGGATCGCCTATATCCTTCAGGACAAGTCGGTGTTTCCCGGTATGACGGTGGAGGAAAACCTCTGGATGGGAGGTTTCCTTAAAGACGGTCCGAAGGACGCAAAAGACGCGGCCGAGCGGATTTTCGAGAGATATCCCCGGCTGGCGGATCGCCGGAAGCATCAGGCGAAGGTGCTTTCGGGCGGCGAGCGCCGTCTTCTGGAGATCTCCCGCGCACTGGTGATGGATCCGGAGATTCTGCTCGTCGACGAACCGTCGATCGGTCTGGAACCCCGTTACATCGATATGGTGTTCGACATACTGCGCGATCTCCAGCACAGTGACGGAAAGACGATCATCATGGTTGAGCAGAACGCCCGAAAGGGTCTGGAGTTTGCCGACCTGGGATATGTTCTCGTTTCAGGCGAGCTGGCGATCGCGGGCAGGGGTGACGAACTGCTGGAGAATCCGGAGGTCGGTCGGCTCTTTCTGGGCGGTTGAGGCCGGCGATCGACCGTCTCCGTCGAATTCGGCGCCTCCCGTTTCCC
>JAPOUP010000108.1:0-1354 GCA_026708635.1 Rhodobacter sp. | reverse complement strand
TGATCCTCTTCCCCGGGCCACAGGGAGTAAAGACACATGACGTCAAACGTTTCACTTACGGGTCTCGCGAAGGATCTCGCCGCCCGCGCGGATTCGGGCCGCCCCGTGCGGATTGGCCTGGTCGGCTGCGGAGAGATGGGAACCGATATCGTGACCCGGGTGGGGATGATGGACGGGGTCGAGGTGGCGGCCATCTCGGAACTGGATCCCTCCGAGGCCCACCGTGCCGTGGAAATCGCGCGGCGAACGACGGGCCACAGCATTGACGTCTCCAACGCGGGCGCTTTGAACGCGGCCGTCGAGGGTGGCATGACCGCCGTCACCGACGATGCCGACGCCCTTATCGAGTCCGGCCTGATCGACGTGATCGTGGACGCGACCGGCGTTCCGGCCGTGGGCGCCGAGATTGGCCTGAAAGCCATGGAACACGGCAAGCATCTGGTGATGATGAACGTCGAGGCGGACGTTACGATCGGTGCCTACCTCAGGCGTGAGGCCGATCGACTGGGCGTGGTCTATTCACTTGGCGCGGGTGACGAGCCCTCGGCCTGCATGGAATTGATCGAGTTCGCCTCCGCGATGGGTCACAGGATCGTGTGCGCCGGGAAAGGCAAGAACAATCCGCTGAATTTTGACGCGACTCCGGACCGCTACGCCGCCGAGGCGAAAGCGCGGGACATGAATCCACGCCTGCTGGTTGAATTCGTTGACGGCTCAAAGACCATGGTGGAGATGTCGGCTATCGCCAACGCCACCGGACTGGTTCCGGATTGCGATGGCATGCATGGCCCGGCGGTCGGGCCGCAGGATCTCGCGACTACCCTGGTTCCCGAGCGGGACGGCGGCGTCCTTTCGGATATCGGCCGGGTTGACTTCTCGGTTGGCAAAGGTTTGGCGCCGGGCGTGTTCGTCGTCGTTGAGGCCGAGCATCCGCGTGTTCTGGAACGCATGAAAGATCTCAAGATGGGACCGGGGCCGTATTTCTCCTTCATCCGGCCCTATCATCTTACCTCGCTTGAGGTGCCGCTGACCTGCGCGCGCGCGGTTCTTTACGGAAGCGCCGACATGATTCCGCTGGACCGTCCGGTGGCCGAGGTATGCGCGGTGGCCAAGCGGGATCTCGCGCCCGGTGAAACGCTTGACCAAATCGGCGAATATACCTACCGGGCATGGGCGATGGAGGTATCGCGCGCACGCGCGATGCGGGCACATCCCGCCGGACTGCTGACCGGGGGCAGGGTGACCGACACCATCCGCCGGGGTGAGTTGATCACCGCCGACAACGTGACGCTACCGATCGACTCCCGAATCGTCGAACTTCGCCGGCTTCAGGACGAGCTTCTGTACGGCCTTG
>JAPOUP010000020.1 GCA_026708635.1 Rhodobacter sp. | reverse complement strand
TCCTTGCCCTGGGTGATCAAAACGCGCGGCCATGTGACGTCCACGATCGCGCCACTCCGGGTTCCCGGACCCTTTCTCGCCGTGGTCGGCGCCTGTCCGTTGGCGAAGCCCAACTCGGCGCCCGATCGTTCCAGAAGTGTTTTCGCGATGAACAGTCCAAGCCCCATACCCTCGTATTCCGTCCGTTTTTCGCGCCCCCCCGCGGCCCCACGCCGATTGACGAAAGGCTGACCTATACGGCTGAGGACATCGGGCGGATACCCCGGGCCATCATCGACGATCCTGATTTCTATGCGCTCTTCCGTCCACATGGCATTGATCCAAACGGTGGTATCGGCAAAATCCACGGCGTTTTGGACCAGGTTGCGCAACCCGTGAATGACTTCCGGCCTGCGGGCCATGCTGGGCTGGGGGAATTCATCGGAAAGGTCGATTTTCACCTCGGGGCCTCGATCGAAATGAGGTTCCGCCGCCTCCCGGATCACCGCACCGAGCGGCACGTGCGAGATATAGGGATCCCGTTTTCCGGCACGTCCCATCGACTGCAGAATGTCGCGGCAGCGGTCAGCCTGCTCCCGGATGAGCTCGGCGTCGCCGCGAAGCTCGGGGCGCCCGTCAAGCTCCTCCGCCAGCTCCGAACTCAGTAACTTGATAGTGGCGAGCGGCGTGCCGAGTTCGTGCGCCGCCGCGGCAACCACTCCGCCGAGATCGGTCAGCTTCTGCTCGCGCGCGAGCGCCATCTGCGTTGCCAGAAGCGCTTGGTTCATCGCCTGTATCTCGGAAGAAACCCGCCGGTCATAGATCGCCACGAAGACGATGCCGATGCATATCGCGGCCCAGTTTCCGAACAGAAAAAGGTCCGGCATGAGAAGAATCTCACCGGACACCATAAGCAGTGGAAAATGAAAGAACACAAGCAAAGTCACGGCGAGTACCGCGACAGCGCTTATCACGACCGTGGAACGCTGCTGGAGCGCGGTGGCCGAGATCGTCACGGGCGCGAGAACCAGCAGCGCGAACGGATTGTGAAGCCCGCCGGTCAGAAACAGCAGCGCGGAAAGCTGTCCGATGTCAAACAGAAGCATCAAAAAGATTTCGCGCTCCGACAGCCTCTTGTTTCCGGGATAGACGGCGGTCGATACCAGGTTGGCGATCAGGGCGAGACAGATAACGGCATAGCAAAGTCCCAGGTTCAGACTAAGGTTGTAGAACTCCCGCGCGATGGTGAGCGCAGTCACCTGACCAATGATCGCGATCCAGCGCAGAACGACCAGCGTCCGAAGTGATACCCAGTTGCCTCTGGCTTTCTCCGCGAGAAGGCCGGGATGCTGAGTCTCCATACACACACCCAATTCTTGTGTTGCGTCATCCGGTTCCTTGTAATCCGCGCATTTGGTGTGGATCAATGCGCGGTGGACCCGCCTTGGACCCAGGGATTCGCACATGACCCGCCTTTATGCCAGCGTCGCCGCCATCGGCATCGCCGCACTCCTGATCGCCACTTTCTGGCAGACGGTCGGGACCAGGGGCAACGACGCGTTTGCGGAATGCCGCGGATCGGCCGTCGCGGGTGGCACCGGCTCCATTGGCGGTCCTTTCACCCTCGTCAACGGCGAGGGCGAGACGATGACGGATACGGACGTGTTCACGAGACCGTCACTCGTATATTTCGGTTACACGTTCTGTCCCGATGTCTGTCCCCTTGACACGGCGCGCAATGCGGAGGCCCTGGACATTCTGTCCGCGTCCGGCCACGACGCCCAGGGCGTCTTCATCTCCATCGATCCCGAGCGCGACACACCGGAGGTGGTTGGGGAATGGGCGGGATACATGCATGAGGCGATGATCGGCCTTACCGGATCGCCCGAGCAGGTGGCCGCGGCCTCAAGGGCATACAGGACCTATTACAGAAAGCATGAGACCGATGACGAATTCTACCTCGTTGACCATTCCACGTTCACTTACCTTGTCTTTCCGGATCTGGGTTTCGTCGAGTTTTTCAGACGCGACGCCACGGCCGATGAAGTCGCCCGACGCGCCGCCTGCTTCATCGAGGCGCGAGGGCGGGTTTGACCTCAGGCGGACGGTGATTTAATTTGGGGCGTATAGACCGGGACCGCGCGGAGAAGGATCGGCATGACGGAGCGCGAATTACAGGATCTTGGCGTTGACAGGACATTGCTGCTTGTCGACGACGATGAGGCGTTCCTCCGTAGTCTGTCACGTGCGATGGAAAAACGCGGTTTCCAGCCGGAGTCGGCGCGGTCCGTCGCTGCGGGAAAGGCCATCGCCGATGCGCGACCCCCCGCCTACGCGGTTGTCGACCTGCGGCTTGAGGATGGAAACGGATTGGACGTCGTTGAGGTGCTGCGCCAGCGGCGTCCGGAATGCCGGGTTGTGGTCCTGACCGGTTACGGAGCGATCGCGACGGCGGTGGCGGCGGTGAAAATCGGCGCGACGGACTATCTGTCAAAGCCCGCCGATGCCAACGCCGTCATGGAAGCGCTTCTGGCCAAACCCGGGGAATTGCCCCCACCTCCGAAAAATCCAATGAGCGCGGACCGAGTCCGCTGGGAACATATCCAGCGGATCTACGAGATGTGTGACCGGAATGTCAGCGAGACCGCGCGGCGTCTCAGCATGCATCGCAGGACGCTACAGCGCATTCTCGCCAAACGCTCCCCGAGATAGGGATGGGACTGATCGCCTCCGGCTGGCGAGAGGGGCTGGACCCGTATGGCGTCTGGTAAGTGCGCAACCCCAACGTTACGTTGGCGGCGCGGGAACACCGGAACCCGGGGGTACGGGACCGTCTCCTCCGAATGCGGTGAACCGGCTACCTTCCTCACACCGCTGGTTGCTACGGGCCCGGACCGGCAATCGAAAGATCCCCGGAACCCGCAAACCCGCCCGTCAGCGGATTTTCGCATGTCGCCCGTCGGTATTGCCGCGGCCGTTCGATGATTTCATGACGCAACGGTCCCGCCGGGCAACCTTGCGCTGAGGTCACGCGTTAGGTCCCGGCCAGAAGTTTGGCATGGCGGTTAAGGAAAGCCGCGCGGGTTATATCAGGCTCGCGCAAACGCAGTTCCAACCCATCGATCTCGCGGGTCTTTGGGGGGCCGAAGAGTCTATTGGCCTCGGATAGGCTAAATCCCGCTATCCTCGTCGCCTCCAGCCAGGCCGAAATCCTGTCGGCGCGCTTGATCTTTTGACCGATCGATCTCGGCAGTTCCGCGGGCAGTCCGAAGCGTAGGTGTATCGCCGCCCGCAACCGTGCGTCGAGGTCAGCGTAACCGGGGCCTATGGCCGCCTTCACCGGACTGATCATATCACCGATCACGTATTCCGGCGCGTCGTGTAGCAATGCCGCCAGCCGCCACTTGACCGGCATAACCGGCTGGAGCCTGGCAAAAATCTCCTCAACCAAGAGCGAATGCTCCGCCACCGTGTAAGGATAGCTTCCATGGGTCTGGCCGTTCCAACGGGCGACAAACGCCAATCCGTGGGCTATGTCCTCGATCTCGATGTCCACCGGCGTGGGATCAAGTAGATCGAGCCTTCTACCCGAAAGCATACGCTGCCAGGCGCGGGCTGGGGTTGACATCGACGACATGGGCGACTTTCTCCATTCCGTCCGGCGTGACGCCGGGATCCGGCATCATCTGAAAATAGCCTGTAGTACCCGGACACCACATACCGCATACCGTGGGACGTCGGCTGCCGTTTCCGGCGGTTGTCCCGTTCCGCGGGCGATGCTAGACGCGGCGGACAATAATGAAAGGGTAAAGGTTCGGCCAGATGCTACAGGACTACATCGTTAAGGACATCGGCCTGGCCGAGTTCGGCGGCAAGGAAATCGCGGTCGCCGAGACGGAGATGCCCGGCCTTCTGGCGATCCGCGAGGAATATGGCGAGGAGAAGCCACTGGCCGGCGCCCGCATCGCCGGGTCGCTGCATATGACCGTTCAGACCGCCGTTCTGATCGAAAGCCTGGTTCATCTCGGCGCATCGGTGCGCTGGGCGTCCTGCAACATCTTTTCCACCCAGGATCATGCCGCCGCCGCGGTCGCGAAAGCCAGCACGCCGGTGTTCGCGTTCAAGGGGGAGTCGCTGGAGGAATATTGGGACTACGCCGACCGCATCTTTCATTTCAGCGAAGGCGGCGCCAACATGATTCTCGACGATGGCGGCGATGCGACGCTTTACGTGCTGCTCGGCGCGCGCGTTGAGGAGGGCGAGGATGATCTGATCGCCGCACCCGGATCGGAGGAGGAGGAGGCGCTGTTCTCGCAGATCAGGAAGCGCCTCAGGGAAAGCCCCGGCTGGTTTGTCAAACAACGCCACATGATCAAGGGAGTGACCGAGGAGACGACCACCGGCGTGAACCGCCTGTACCGGATGATGGAGAAGGGTCACCTGCCGTTCCCCGCGATCAACGTCAATGACAGCGTCACCAAGTCCAAGTTTGACAACAAATACGGCTGTCGCGAAAGCCTTGTCGATGGAATCCGCCGGGCCACCGATACGATGATCTCCGGAAAGGTTGCGGTTGTCTGCGGCTACGGCGACGTGGGAAAGGGATCGGCCGCCTCCCTGCAGGGCGCCGGCGCCCGGGTGAAAGTTACCGAAATCGACCCGATCTGCGCACTTCAGGCAGCGATGGACGGGTTTGAGGTAGTCACCCTTGAGGAAGCGGCGCCGACCGCGGACATCATCATTTCCGCAACCGGAAACCGCGATGTGGTCCGCATTGAGCACATCCGGGAAATGAAGGACATGGCGATCGTCGGAAACATCGGGCATTTCGACAACGAAATCCAGGTGGCGGCGCTCCGCAACCATAGGTGGACCAACATCAAGGACCAGGTCGACCTGATTGATATGCCCTCGGGAAAACGCGTGATCCTGCTAAGTGAGGGAAGGCTCCTGAACCTGGGTAACGCAACCGGTCATCCCTCATTCGTAATGTCGGCCAGCTTTACAAACCAGGTCCTGGCGCAGATCGAGCTATGGACGAAGGGTGAGACCTACGAAAACAGGGTATACATCCTTCCCAAGCATCTGGACGAAAAGGTCGCCCGACTTCATCTGAAACGGATCGGCGCGAAATTGACGGAACTCGACGAGGATCAGGCCAACTATATCGGGGTCCCGTCGAACGGGCCTTTCAAGCCGGATCACTACAGGTACTGAACCCGGGCGCCACAGGTCATGTTTCGGGGTTCCGGGTGGTCCCGCCTCCGGCGGCCGGTCGGGGCGACGGAGTTTCCCGCGCCGTAGCGCGGAGCCCGCGTCAAGGCGCCCGAATCGTCCGCGCTCCGGCCACCGATCCGGAGTTCCTCGTCCCGACGTTGGGCCCGTTCACCGCGATCCCGGGCAACTCTCCGAAGATCGGCGTCGATCGCTCCGAACCCTCAACCGTTTGCCCGGTTCGAGTGGAGCGGGAGCCGTCTATGCGCCGTGGCGGTCGATGGACGCTCAAGTCCGGTCTTTCGGCCGGATATGGCGCAGGCTATTCCAGATGATATGTTTGACGGCTTCCATACCGACCTGATCGAAGTGGGCGACGTGCGGATATTCGTGCGGTCCGGTGGCGACGGACCGCCACTCCTGTTGCTCCACGGCTATCCACAGACCAGCGCGATGTGGCACAGAATCGCTCCTGGGCTGTCCCGGGAATTCACCGTGATCGCTCCCGATCTGCGAGGCTACGGCGCCTCTTCAAAGCCGCCATCCGAGCCCGATCACTCGCCTTACTCGAAACGGACGATGGCCGGGGACATGCGCCGTTTGATGATCCATCTGGGACATCGTAGATTCTGCGTGCTTGCGCACGACCGGGGTGCCCGGGTCGCGCATCGGTTGGCGCTGGATTCACCTGAAACCGTCTCGGGAATGGCGTTACTGGACATCGCGCCAACCCGCGAAATGTACGCCCAAACCACTGCCTCCTTCGCCAGAACCTATTGGCACTGGTTCTTCCTGATCCAACCGGCACCACTGCCGGAAAGAATGATCGGAGCCGACCCGCGCGGGTACTGGCTGCGGCATTGTGGAGCCGGTTCAGCCGGTCTGAGGCCGTTCGCGCCCGACGCGATGGAGGAATACCTGAGAGCTTTCGAGAATCCCGCCGCCATTCACGCAAGCTGCGAGGACTATCGGGCGGCCGCCAGCATCGATATCGCGCATGACGAAGCCGACCAGGGAGCGAAGCTGTCCTGTCCGTTACTCGCGCTCTGGGGCATGCATGGTGCGATTGGGGCGAATTTCGACTGTATGGAGCTTTGGCGCAGACGGGCTTACGACGTCCGGGGCGAGGCGCTTGAGGGTGGACACTATCTTGCTGAAGAGATCCCTGAAACGGTGCTCGCGAAATCACTTTCCTTCCTGCGTACCAACGCGGCCGCTTGATACGCGGGTCCCGGGATCCACATTTTGCGCCGCACGGGTGAATCAATTCCGGAGGGCGGGCGGCGAACCTCCTTAACGCACGATGCCATGGAAGCGGAGTCCCGACATGACGATCTGGCGCGACAATCGGGGACCTGGAGCTGAACGCGCCCCATTGAAAGGTGATCCCGTAGTCTCGTGAGGACTAACCGCTTCGCGCAAGGCAACGGGAGTTGGAAAGATACCGGGCAACATCGGGTTTACCGATCTCACTTCCCGGCCAATCCGGAAACTGTCCCGCGATCAGGGATCAACGCCGGCCAGTTCACATACCACTTCCCATTCATCATCGGTTACGGGCTGAACGGACAGGCGACTGTTGTTCACCAGGACCATCCCGGAAAGGCGCGGGTCGTCCCTGCACATCCGCAGGGTCACGACAGTCCTGACCGGACCGACGGCCTTGATGTCAACGCAGTCCCATCGCTCATCTTCGGTGGTGCTGTCCTGGTGGCTCTCGGCAATGACCTCGACAATCCCGACCACGGCCTTCTCGGACTGTGAATGGTAGAAAAAACCCCGGTCGCCGACCTTCATCGACCGCATGTGGTTACGGGCCTGGTAGTTTCTGATGCCGTCCCATTCCTCACCCGATTCCCCCTTGGCCATTTGGTCATCCCAACTCCAGGTTGACGGTTCGGACTTGAAGAGCCAGTAAGCCATGCGCACCCCTTTCATCTCTCGCTTTCAGGCCCGGCGACGGAAATTTTCCGGTTGTGACACCGGGCGCGGATGCCTGGTCATTCCCGGCGTAGCGGTCGCGCCATCAGCGACTCCACTGCCTGTGCCAGTGTCAGTCCCCCACACAGAAACTCCGCGACTACGGTTATTAAAGGTAACCGCATGGCTTCCGATTTTGCAATACCGGCGACGGCACGGGCGGTAGCGATGCCTTCGGTGGTAACCGCCGGATCCGATAGTCCCAGCTCCCCGAGAGCCACCCCGAACGCGTAGTTTCGGGATCGCTCGGATGTAGCCGTCAAAGCGAGATCACCAAGTCCGGACAATCCGGCAAGGGTTTCCGCCCTCGCCCCGCGGGCAAGAGCGAACCGCACGATCTCCGCGAAGCCCCGCGTCATAAGCGCGGCGCGGGCGCTTTCGCCAAAACCCGCGCCGATCGCCATTCCGCAGGCGATAGCGATGACGTTCTTGAGCGCACCGCCGGCCTCGACACCAATGATATCAGTGCAGCGATACAGTCGCAGGCTGGAGGTGGAGAGCTTTCGCTGCAGGTCGGCCGCGGTCCGATCATCCGTTGCGGCTATGGTCATCGCCGTCGGTAGACCCGCCGCGATGTCGGTGGCGAAGCCCGGACCGGACAACTGGGCCGGTGTGGCTCGGGGAAAGGCGCGTTCGATCCGGGATGCCGGGCCAAGACCGGAGGCGGGATCGATTCCCTTGCAGCAGGCGACCAGGGTCTTTCCGGACAGGATATCCGCGAACTCCGCCAAGACGTCCGCTAGCGGCTGCGATGGCGAGGCGATAAGTACGGGTTCGGCCGCCTGAAGATCCCTCACGTCGGAGGTGGGCGAAACAAGCTCGGGTAGGCGTACCCCGGGAAGGCGACGTCGATGCTCGCGGACCCGAACCATTTCCTCGACATGATCGGCGTTCCTCGCGCAGAGTGTCACCGGCTTGCCATCACGTGCGAGAGCCACGGCGAGAGCGGTTCCGAACCCTCCGGATCCAAGGATGCCGATCAAGCTTTCGGCCCCCGCTTTCCTCCGCCAAGCATCGGACCGCTACTCCGGTCAAGCGGCCAGCGGGGACGGGCCGGAAGCGTCATGTCGTCAACCAGACCCAACCGAAAGCGTTCCAGCCCCGCCCATGCGATCATGGCGCCGTTGTCTGTGCAGAGATGGACGGGCGGGGCTACAAAACGAAGCCCCGCGTCAACGGCGACCTCCTCAAGCGCGGATCGGATCGCGCGGTTCGCCGCAACGCCACCGGCGATGGCGAACGCGGGCGCGGTCGGATGATATCCGCCATAGACCGCGGCGGCCCGCCGGGACTTCTCCGCCAATACCTCCGTCACCGCGGCCTGGAATCCGGCGCATAGATCGGCGCGGTCCGACCGGGTTAGCTCGCCTCGTTCACCGGCAAGACGGTCACGGGCGCGCAGAAGCGCGGTCTTCAGGCCGGAAAAACTCATATTGCAGCAGCTGCGGTCCAAAAGCGGTCTGGGGAAATCGAACCGGTCGCCGATACCTCCAGCGGCTGCGTTCTCGACCGAGGGACCGCCGGGCAGCGGGAGGTCGAGAAGCCTGGCCGTCTTGTCAAAAGCCTCCCCCGGGGCGTCATCTATCGTTCCACCCACACGGATGTATTCATCGACTCCACGGACGATCAGAAACTGGCAGTGTCCACCGGAAACCAGCAGCAATAGGTACGGAAAATCCAGCCGGTCGGTAAGACGTGGAGTCAGCGCGTGTCCGGCAAGATGGTTCACGCCAACAAGCGGAATACCCGTCGCGGTCGCAAGACCCTTGGCGCACATCAGGCCCGCGAGCAGTCCGCCGATAAGTCCGGGGCCGGCGGTGACCGCTATGGCGTCGATGTCCGGAAGTGGAACCGCGGCCTCCCTCAAAGCCGCCTCAACGCAGTGATCGAGCTTCTCGGCGTGCGCGCGGGCGGCGATTTCGGGAACGATCCCACCGAAAGCCTCGTGGAGATCCGACTGGCCCACAACGATCGAGGACAGAATTTGCGGCGGGCGGGTGCCGGCCAGACGGACAACAGCCGCGGCGGTATCGTCACAGCTGCTCTCCAGCCCCAGGATCGTTACCGTGTCACCCATCGTCCCACCGGTTGCGTGACAGAGGTTCCGCGAGGTAACATGTGAGCCAATCCCTTGCAAATGTGCGATAGTGTATTGCCATCCGATATGCCCACGCTCCTGCTGACCCGGTCCCGCCCGCAGTCGGAACGGTTCGCGAAACTCTGCCGTAAGCGGCTCAGGACAGCGAGCGTGATCGTCTCGCCAATCATTCGGATCACTCCGGTCACCGATGTCATTGACCTAAGCGAATTCGCCGGGGTCGTGCTTACCTCCGAGAACGGTGCGCGCGCGCTTTCGAGCGTAGCCGGCGTTTCCGGCATTCGGGCATGGTGCGTTGGGAATCGAACGGCCAAAGTGGCGAGGGATCTCGGTATGCGTACCGTCTCCGCGGGCGGTGACTCGAACGCGTTGGTGGCTCTTCTGGAGGAGAGGCGCCCCGAAGGTGTCCTGATGCACGCCCACGGTGCCAGAACCCGGGGTGATGTAGTCGGTCGGCTGCGCGCGGCGGGACTTCGGGCGGAAAGCCGAATGGTTTATGAACAGGTGCGAATGCCATTGACAAAGACGGCACGGGCATGCCTGAATGACGTTGGGCCAGTGGCTTTGCCGCTTTTCTCACCGCGTTCCGCACGGCTTGTCGGCGACGAGGCGCTGACCGCGACGGCCCCGCTGGCGATCGTTGCGCTGAGCCAGTCGGTTGCCGAGGCGTGGACGGGACCGGCGCCCAGTCAGCTTGCCGTTGCGGAACGCCCCGATGTCCCCAATATGCTTGAGAGCGTCGCGGCGGTTTGGGCGGCGCTTTTAACCTGAGGCGGGTACCGGCCCGGTCCGGGCCTTCGCCCAACGACCGCATTCCGGGTATGCGGCGGAAATCCAGAAGGTGCATTTCGCGTGTCCAGAAGCAGTGAACCGATCCCACCCCAAAAACCGCGGCAAGACGCGGACGGACCCGTGGGCAATCAACCGGACATTCCGGCGGCGGCCGAAATCACCGAGGGCTCGCCCGGAAATTCGCCCACGGATACGCCGGATACGCTCCCGACCGGCTTCTGGGAGACTCCCGCGCGGGATGATGGAAGCGAAGACCGGACAGTGACCACGGAGCGGACAGCCGATGAACCCGGCGAGTCCGACACACACGCCCGGGATCGACGGACGGTTCGCCGCAACTGGATATTACCGGCAATTCTTGGCGCGGCGCTGGTTTCGGGAGGAGCCGGAGGTACCGTAATCTATCTGACGGAAATACGGGGTCAGAACGGCGTCCTGAGCAGGGTCGATTTACTGGAGGCGGGACTCGCCCGGAATTCTACGGAATTGGCCGAGTGGTCGGCGCGAATCGGCGATCTTCAGACCGCACTCGCGGTCACCGGAAACCAAATCGCTGACCTTCGGGCCGCCCTGGAGGAACAGTCAGGCCAAATGGCCGAACTTAAGGCGGTGACTCCGGATGGCATGGCTATGGAGGCATCACTTCTTGAGTTGAGCGGCACGAGTGAATCGGTGATGGCCGAACTCGACAGGTTTGAGGGCACTATGGCGGACCTTCGGGAGCGGATCGAAAACATGGAGGCTCAACCGGTCCCGATCGGTGCGCTGACCGAGCGGGATGACTATGATCGGCTGGTCGAGGAAATCCTTGGCTCAGTCGATAGTCGCTTCACCGAAATGCGGAAAGCGCTCGATAGGGGATTGGCGGAAATGGAAGCCGCGAGAGCGGCGGCGGCAATATCCGAACAGGTCGCGAAACAGACGGAAAGAGAGATGGCCGCAAGTGAAGCCCTCTCGCGAATTGTTTCGGCCCTGGAAAGCGGAAAGACCTTCGCCACAGAGCTCGGCATTTTCGAGGAGATGAGTGGCCTTGCGCCCCCGGAACGATTGGTATCCGTCGCCGATGAGGGTGTTCCCACACGCGGTGAACTGGCTGAGGCCTTCCCGGAGGCCGCGCGGGCGGCGCTCAGGGCCGCGACAGCGGAAGCCATGGAAAGCGGCGACATCAATCCCGTCAGAGCTTTCCTTCGCACCCAGCTGGGACTTAGATCCCTGAAGCCTCGCGAGGGCGACGACCCCGATGCGATGCTGAGCCGGGCCGAGGCGGCCGCGATTGAGGACGACATCGACACAGCCCTTGCCGAGATCGCCGTTCTGCCGCAGTCCGGGAGGGACCGCTTTTCGGACTGGATCGCGCAGGCGGAGCTTCGACGCGGCGCACTGGACGCTGTCGAAGCCCTATCGGTCCAGCTAGGCAACTGAGGGTAACGGAATGCTATGGTCACTGACAAAGGTCATCCTGTTCGTTGCCCTGACCGCGGCGCTCGCGCTTGGAGCGGGATATTTGATGGAGGCCGACGGCGGCATTCGCGTCACCGCCGGAGGCAATGAGCTCAGCCTGAAACCCTTTGAAACCGCGGTCGCGCTGGTCCTGCTTGTGCTTGCCATCTGGATTTTCCTCCGGATCGGATCACTTCTTGTCGCGGTAATGAAGTTTCTGAACGGCGATGAAACCGCGGTTTCGCGTTGGTTCGACCGCAACCGGGAACGGAAGGGATACCAGGCCCTGGCGGACGGGCTGGTGGCACTCGCCGCCGGTGATGGGCGCGAGGCGATAGGCAAGGCGGCGCGGGCCGAAAGATACCTGCGCAAGCCCGAACTCACCGACCTAATCGCTGCCCAGGCCGCCGAGCTTGCCGGTGACGGGCGCGGCGCGGAAGCGGTTTACCGGCGGTTGCTGGGCCACGATATGACACGTTTTGTCGGCATACGCGGAATAATGAAACAGCGGCTTTCCGCCGGTGACACGGAGACGGCCACGAAACTTGCGGAGAAGGCGTTCGCACTGAAACCCAGGCACCAGGAAACGCAGGACATACTTCTGGAACTGCAGGCCGGAAAGTCTGACTGGAAGGGCGCGCGCAGGACGCTGGGCGCGAAACTCTCAAACGGATCACTTCCGAGGGACGTTTTCCGCCGCCGGGACGCCGTGCTTGCGCTCAGCCAGTCAAAATCGCTTCTGGACGCCGGCCCGTCACCCGAGGCCGAAACCCATGCCATGGAGGCGAACCGCCTGTCACCCGACCTTATCCCCGCTGCCGTTCTTGCCGCGCGTTGCCATATCAGGCACGGAAGAAAGCGTCACGCCACACGCGTGATCAAGAAAGCCTGGGGGACGCAGCCGCATCCTGACCTCGCGGCGGTCTTTGCCGAGGTCGAGGCCAACGAAACGCCGGAACAGCGAATTGAGCGGTTCGCCGCCTTGACCGGAATTCACCCGGACGACCCCGAAACCAGGATGCTGCTGGCCGAACTGCACATCGCGGCGGAGGATTTCCCGGCGGCACGCAGGGCGCTGGGAGATCTATTGGACGATACGCCAACCGCGAGAGCGCTGGCGATCATGGCGGCGGTCGCGCGCGGCGAGGGCGCTGATGAGACGGTTGTGCGCGGCTGGCTGGCCCGCGCCGTGACCGCGTCGCGGGGACCTCAATGGGTCTGCGACAATTGCGGGAACGTCCATGCGGCATGGACAGCTGTCTGCAAAGGCTGCGGCGCGTTTGACGCGCTTGCCTGGACCGTTCCGGAGAAAGGTGAGGTCGCGATGCCGGAGTCGACTGGAATGTTGCCGCTGATCGTCGATCGACCCGATGCCGAACCTGAATCCGCCGGACCGGCGGAAGAGAACGGCCATAGCGATGCGGACGGGGAAACCGATGACGACCCCCCCGACAGGTCCGGGTTTGATCGGGTGGCGTCGACCTGATCCGCACCCGGAGGAAGCGAGACCGCTCGACCCGGGAATGTCGTCTGGCAAGCGCTGGAAAACGACGCCGGCCAGCGTCGTTGATTTTCCCTACCGGCCGCGCCGGCGACGACCGAAACCGGGAGTTGGAGCCATCGATTTCCCGCATCCGTCGGGATCCAGGCGCATTTCCGGCACATGGACGGGCTGGTGCCGGTGAAGGGACTTGAACCCCCGACCCATGCATTACGAATGCATTGCTCTACCTGCTGAGCTACACCGGCATCTGCGGGATTGTTATGCCGCCGAACGACCGCGCGCAATCCCTTTCCTTTGCCAGG
>JAPOUP010000054.1 GCA_026708635.1 Rhodobacter sp. | reverse complement strand
AGCAAAATGACGGGAATTGATGGCCCCCATGCAGCAACTTTAGCGGCTTGAGACCATCCGCACCCGTGCCTGCGTCGAGCGACCGTCAGGGATTTGATCGCGGGGCGACAGGCTGGCCATGCGCGCCAACTTCCGGAACGGCCCGCGCCTCGTCGGCTTACGAGGGAGACCGGGGCCATGTTCCTCGCGCGGTCCATTCGGCGGATCATGACCGGGTTCTCGAACTGCCTCCAGCGGGAGCGGTCCGGACGCAGCTACGAACGCCGGTCGAAACGGCCGAGGAGCAAGTGGACCAGGCACGCCGGCTGACATCAGACCAGCCGCGGAAAAAGGCCCTTGGCTTCCGGCAGCAGCCCGAAGCGCGAGGCCTTCCGTTATTCGAATGCCATTGGAGGGCGGGCCCGCGCGACCGGACCGGGACGCGGTCGTCGGCAAGCTCACGGCTTCCCGCGGTCGGCGGTGCGCCAGGCTGACCGGGCGCCAGCTCCGGGCCGGGTATCGCTACTGGGTCCTGACGCAGGGCGGCAGGGCGTTCAGCTACAGCCAGTTCCGCGCGGGTTCAAAAGAAAGTCCGGCGAGATCCTGAGGTCAAAGGAAATGCCCCGGCCGGCAGGCGAACCGACCGGGGCACGCAACATAGGAGAAAGCGTTGAAGAGTATCGCTTTTCCCGATCCGACAGGTAGACGGTTCGAAAGACGGACGCAACCCCATAAGTTTATTCCGGGTTGATCGGGTTTCGCCACTGCCGGCGACGGCCCGCTTCCGGGACGGCGCGGGCTCGGGGCGAGCCGCTGGCCATACGGCTCGGGTGGCTGACCGGGACCTACGCCGATCTGAGCCGGCAAACACAAGGGGCGGCCCTCGGATCGCCCCTGCCTTACATGGAGTAACCGCATGGGACGAGGGCGTTCATGATCGTCCCCGCGCTGGCCTTCGCGACGGTAAGCGAGAGGGGCGCGGTGGCGCGGGGCGTCATTCCCGGCATCATTACGGAGAGGGCCCGGGGATCGATCGCACCCGGAGGCGTCGCCCATTTCACGTGCGCGGGTGGATAGATTCACCCAACGAGCGGATGCGGAGGATCGCCGCGCTCCGGCGGGAACGGGCGGAGCGCCGCCGGTCATTGGGCCGGCGGCTCCCGCGTCGACGGTTATCCACTCCGTCGTAAAGCGCTCCGGCGGGCAATTCACGGGTCGGATCCTGGCCCCTCGGTGACGCGCGGACGCGGAAAATCCCCAGGGCGACGGTCGCCGGGAAATCGGCGTTGGGCCGCGTATCCGGAAATGTCTGAACTTCGGGATAATGCGTCGTACCAAATTGACAGACCATTTGCTTTGGTTTATTGGTCTGATCAATCAATTTCAAACGGTCTGGCGTCATCATGATCAAGAGGGACGGGGACAATTCAGGCACGCTGTCCTGGCCCGAGCTCAGGGTTCTTCAGGACCGGCTGCTCTGGCTGTCCTGCTGGATGATCCATGATGCCAACCATCTGCGCGGGAATGCCGACGGACTGAAGGTCGGAGGGCATCAGGCCAGCTGCGCGTCCATGGTCAGCATAATGACCGCGCTCTACGGTCACGCGCTCCGCCCGCAGGACCGGGTCGCGGTAAAGCCGCACGCGGGGCCTGTGTTCCATGCCCTGCAGTATCTGGCCGGCAATCAGGCGCTGGAGAACCTGAGGAACTTTCGTGGTTACGGTGGGGTCCAGAGCTATCCAAGCCGCACCAAAGACAGTGCCGACGTGGATTTCTCGACGGGCTCGGTGGGGCTTGGTGTGGCGATCACCGCGTTCGCTAGCCTGGTTCAGGATTACGTCAACGCACGTGGCTGGGGCAGGATGCCCATGGGCCGGATGGTCGCCCTCGTCGGTGACGCCGAGCTGGATGAGGGCAATGTCCATGAATGCCTGCAGGAGGGCTGGAAGCACGAACTCAGGAACTGCTGGTGGATCATCGACTACAACCGCCAAAGTCTGGATGGCGTCGTTTCCGAGGGCCTCCATCAACGGCTGGAGGGGATATTCGGGACTTTCGGTTGGGACGTCGTGAAGCTGAAGCACGGCGTTATGCAGATGGCCGCTTTCAGGGAACCCGGCGGCGAGGCGCTCAGGGACTGGATCGACGCATGCCCGAACCAACTTTATTCGGCGCTGACCTATCAGGGGGGCGCGGCGTGGCGGCAGCGGCTGACCGACGAGAGCGGTGCCGGGAGTGAACTGTCGGCGCTGGTTGGCAGGCGTAGCGACAGTGAACTGGCCGCGCTGATGGAGAATCTCGGCGGGCACTGCATCGAGACGCTGTGCAAGGGTTTCGACGCCGCCGCGGGGCACGACCGGCCCACCGTGTTCATAGCCTATACCGTCAAGGGCTGGAGCACGCCGCTCGCGGGACACAAGGACAACCACGCCGGTCTGATGACGGTGCCGCAGATGGCCGGATTCCGCGCGCGGATGAATGTGCGTGAGGGCCATGAATGGGACCGTGCTGAGGGAACGGGGCTCGGGGAGGTACAGCTTGACAGGCTGATCGGGCGCATTCCGTTCTTCGCGACGGGAACCCGCCGTCTCGGCACGCCCGTGATCGGGGTGCCGCCCGTCAAGGCACCGGAGGATCGGGAGATCTCCACCCAGGCGGCGTTCGGGAAGATGCTCGACGCGCTGGCGAAGTCCGATCATCCGATGGCGGACCGGATCGTCACCGCATCACCCGACGTTACGGTCTCCACCAATCTTGGCCCGTGGGTGAACCGGCGCGGCATTTTCGCCAAGACGGAACTGGCCGACACGTTTCGCGAGGAGAGGGTGGTCTCGACCCAGAAATGGCAGTTCCACCCGGAGGGGCAGCATTTCGAGCTGGGTATCGCCGAGATGAATCTGATGCTCCTGCTCGGTGCGGCGGGCCTCAGCCACAGCCTGTTCGGCACGCGCCTGCTGCCGGTGGGAACGGTCTATGATCCGTTCGTGATGCGGGGCCTCGACGCGCTTAACTACGCCTGTTACCAAGACGCGCGCTTTCTTCTGGTGGGCACGCCCTCGGGAGTTTCACTGGCGCCCGAGGGCGGTGCGCACCAGTCGATCGCGACACCGCTTATCGGCATGTCGCAGGACGGACTCGCCAGCTTTGAGCCGGCCTTCGCCGACGAACTGGCTTGCGTTCTGGAATGGGCGTTCGAATACATGCAGCGCGATGACGCGAAGGCGGACGCCGCCGCGTGGAAACGCGAGGCGGGTGGCGGGTCCGTCTACCTGCGCCTGTCCACGAGGCCGCTTGAGCAGCCCCGGCGCGACCTCGACGGGATTCGCCAGGGGGTGATCGATGGGGCTTACTGGATGCGTGAACCGGGACCGAACTGCGAGGTCGTGATCGCCTATCAGGGCGCGGTCGCCTCGGAGGTTCTGGCCATCGCCGGATCGTTGGGTGAGGGGCGGCGCAATGTCGGCATCCTGGCGGTTACCTCCGCCGACCGTCTCAACGCGGGCTGGCAGGCGGCGCGGGCGTCGGGAACGGACGGGCCTGCCGGGCGGAGCCTTGTCGAGCGGCTGCTGGAGCGGCTGTCGCGCGATTGCCTGATCGTCACCGTGATCGACGGTCACCCGGCCACGCTGTCCTGGCTTGGATCGGTTCATGGCCATCGGGTGGCGGGACTTGGAGTCGAGCATTTCGGCCAGGCCGGAAGCGTCGGGGATCTCTACCGGCATTTCGGGATAGATCGCGACTCGATCCTGAGAGCGGTCGGGAGTCTGTCTCCCGGGCGGCCCCTGCGCCTGGTCGGGGGATTGGGATGATGCGTAGGTTCTGGGCCGACTTCACCGCGCGGGACTTCGCGGCGCTCGACAGGGGCAGCCTCGTCGCCGTCCTTCCGGTCGGCGCCACGGAGCAGCACGGGCCGCATCTGCCGTTTTCCGTTGACCGGGCGATTCTCGACGGAATCATCGCCGCCACGGTTCCGCTGATCCCGGAAAGCGTACCGGCGCTGTTCCTTCCGACCATTCCGTTGGGCAAGTCGAACGAGCACGGCGCGTGGCCCGGTACGCTCACCCTTTCGGCCCGGACGCTGATAGCCGTATTGATGGAAATCGGCGACTGCGTCGCCGCCGCGGGCGTGAGAAAACTGGTGATCCTGAATTCCCATGGCGGCCAGGTCGCCCCGCTGGACATCGTGGCGCGGGATCTGCGCGTGAGGCACCGGATGATGACAGTCGCCGCCGGTTGGTTCGCCCAGGGGATGCCCGAGGGCCTGTTCTCCGAGCGGGAACTGCGCTTCGGC
The DNA here is from genome assembly GCA_026708635.1 of Rhodobacter sp. Taxonomy (GTDB): domain Bacteria; phylum Pseudomonadota; class Alphaproteobacteria; order Rhodobacterales; family Rhodobacteraceae; genus JAPOUP01. Next base: position 9,373 of record JAPOUP010000054.1, on the reverse strand, counting down.
ATTCACGCCGGTGACATGGAGACAAGCGTTATGCTGGCCCTGCACGGCGATCTCGTCCGGATGGACCGCGCGCGCGATTTCCGTTCCGCCGTCGAGGATATCGAGGGTGAATGCCTGCATCTCGGCCTCTCACCCGCCGGAAAGCTCGGCTGGATGATGCAGGATCTCAACGCGGACGGCGCCTGCGGCAACGCGGCGGCCGCCACCCCCGAAAAAGGTCGCGCGGTGGTGGAACACGCGGCCCGGCAGCTCGTTTCGCTCCTTGAGGAGGTTCATGGTATGTCGCTATCCCTTCTTGGGAACGGTGCCGGGCGGTCCGGGCGGGACGCGGCTGGATGACCGGCGCGCCGATCATCGTTTTGGACCGGGTTTCCAAAAACTTCGGTGATGTCCGGGCGGTCGAGGAACTGAGCCTGACCATCAATGAGGGCGAGTTCATCACCTTTCTCGGGCCCTCGGGCTGCGGGAAGTCGACGGCGTTGAAGATGATCGCCGGGCTTATGCCCCTGACCGCCGGAACCATCACGATATCGGCCCCGACAAGCGATGCCGAGCACGATCTCGGTTTCGTTTTCCAGGAGCCCACGTTGATGCCATGGGCATCGGTCTTCGACAATGTCTACCTTCCGTTGCGGCTCGCCGACATTGGATTGGGAGAGGCCACGCCTAGGGTGCGGGAGGCCCTGAGGGAAGTGGGTCTCACGCGTTTCGCGGAAGCCTATCCGCGCGAGCTTTCGGGAGGGATGAAAATGCGGGTGTCGATCGCGCGGGCACTCGTCACCCGCCCGCGCATCCTTCTTATGGACGAGCCCTTCGCCGCCCTCGACGAGATGACCCGTTCCAAGCTGAATGACGATCTGGTGAAACTCTCTGACGACCATGGACTGACCGTGGTTTTCGTTACGCACTCGGTGTTTGAAAGCGTCTATCTTTCGACCCGCGTGATAGTTATGGCCGCGCGTCCCGGGCGCCTGGTGGCGGATACGCCTCTCGCCGCCCCCTGGCCGCGAAAGGAGGAATACCGGACATCCCTCGAGTTCTCCACCGAGGCGCGGCGTATATCGGAAACCCTGAAAGGGACGCTTGATGTCGACGATATCGACCACTGACCGGACAACCGATCCGGACATGGACACCGGCGCCCCGGTCAACACGGGGCACCTGCTTCGGGCGAGGCGGGAGCGGATGCTGAGCTGGGTCATGCCGATCACGCTTTTGGTCATCGCCATCTGCCTTTGGGAGTTCCTGGTCTGGTACAACCAGGTTCCCAAATACCTTATCCCGGCCCCGAGCCTGATCGCCGAAACCCTGGTGAGGGATTTCGCGTCGCTGATGGCGTCGTCCTGGTTCACGGTCAGGCTGACCTTCCTGTCCCTCGCCCTCGCCATCGTGGGCGGTGTGCTTCTGGGAGCGCTGTTCGCTCTCTCACGGCCGGTGGAACTGAGCCTCTTCCCCTTTGCCGTCATTCTTCAGGTCACTCCGGTTGTCGCCATCGCGCCGCTGATCCTGATCTATGTCGACAGCACCTTCGCGGCGCTCCTGATCTGCGCCTGGATCGTCGCTTTCTTTCCGATCCTTACAAACACGGTGATCGGCCTGAGGTCTGCCGACCACAACCTCCGTGACCTTTTCGCCATGTATCGCGCGTCTCCGTGGCAGAGGCTGCGCTACCTGCTCGTTCCGTCCGCACTCCCGTATTTCATGGCGGCTCTCAGGGTCGCCGGAGGGTTGGCGCTGATCGGTGCGGTTGTGGCGGAGTTCGTTGCCGGCACCGCCGGGCAGCATACCGGACTCGCCAGCCGGATCATCGAGAGTTCTTTCCGCAGCGAAATCCCCCGGATGTTCGCGGCGCTGCTGCTGGTATCCGCGCTCGGCATAGTGATATTCCTTCTGACGAGCTGGGTTTCGCACAGGGTTCTGGGGCACTGGCACGAGAGCGAGATCCGCCGTGAGCACTGAATTCACCCGTATTCTGCTGGACGGGCGGACGGTTTCGCTGACCGCGCACCGGGGACGGATCATCGCGATTCAGCCGTGCCACGGGACCGCGCGTCATGTCGCACTTCCGCTTCCCGTCGAACCGCATGTGCACCTGGACAAGACCTTTACCGCCGGGCGCTGCAGATCGACCGAACCCGGTCTGTTCGGCGCCATCGAGGCGATGGCCGGGGACCTGGCGAACTGGAGCGAGGAGGATCTGCGTTTCCGCATGGGCCGCGCGTTGCGGGAGGCCAGCGACAACGGGATCCGCGCGCTCCGCAGCCATGTGGACTGGAGCGAGCCCGGGGCGCCGCTTGCGTGGCACGTTCTGGGAGAGATGGCGCAGGACTGGCGCGACCGGATCCGGGTGCAGCGCGCCTCGCTCACGCCGCTCGATCTTCTGGGAGATCCCGACCACGGGCCGGGCATTGCCGCGCGCGTGGCGGGGGATGGCGGGGTATTGGGTTGTTTCGTGTATCGCAATGACCGGATTGACGCCTGGCTGGAGCGGGTATTCGAACTGGCCGGAAGATATGGCCTGCGCCTCGATTTCCACGTCGACGAAGGGCTTGACCTCAAGGCTGACGGTTTTGACCGAATCGTTGCCCTGACGTCCAGGTACGGTATGGCGGGGCGGGTGCTCTGCGGTCATGCCTGTTCGCTGGCCATAAGATCCGAGTCGGAGGTCGCGCGGATGGCCGCCGCCGCCTCGGAGGCCGGGGTCGCGCTGGTCGTGCTCCCGACCACGAATCTCTGGCTGCAGGACAGCTCGGCCGAGAGAACGCCAAGGATGCGGGGACTTGCGCCGGTCCATGAGTTGCGTTCCGCGGGCGTTTCGGTGCTGTTCGGTTCGGACAACGTCGCCGATCCGTTCTATCCGTTCGGCAGCTACGACGCGGTGGAGGTGCTGCGGCTGGCGTCGGTGTCGGCCCAGTTCGTTCCGGGGGAATGGCTTGATACGATCACGACCGGGCCCGCCGTGGCGCTTGGAATGGATCCCCCGGAACTGGCGGTTGGCGCCCCCGCGGACTTCCTGCTCATCGAGGGACACGACTGGACCCAGGCGCTGCGCGGCCCGCGCGCGCGCCGCACGGTGGTGCGTAAGGGCGAGGTTATGCATGACGACAGGATGGCGGCATGAGCGCGACAACCGAGCGGCTGGAGGCTTTCCGGGCCGAAATAGGGGACATTCCCTGCTATGATGACGAGAAGCTGGTGCAGGCGAAATCACGTGACTACTACTGGTATTCGCCGATCCTCAAGGAGATGCTTGACCGTTGCTCCGGCCAGTTGCTGGTGCGTCCGCGAAACGAGGACGAGGTGAGGGCGATAGCCGGATCGGTCGCCCGGCAGCGGATTCCGTTGACCGTCCGGGGCGGCGGTACCGGAAACTACGGTCAGTGCGTTCCGGTTGAGGGTGGCGTCATTCTGGAGATCACCGGCCTTTCCGCCATCCATGAGATCACCGAAGGGCGGGTGATATGCGGTGCGGGTGCCCGTATTGGCCAGGTGGAGAGTGCCGTGGCCGAGACCGGACAGATGCTTTCGATGTTTCCGTCGACCAAGAGGGTCGCCACGATGGGGGGATTCGTCGCCGGCGGCTCGGGGGGCATCGGGTCGCTGCGGCACGGGATGCTTCGTGACGGCGCGAATATCACCTTCCTGCGGATCGTAACCGTCGAGGAGAGGCCAAGGATCGTCGAACTCCACGGCAGGGATATCCTCAAGGCCCAGCACGCCTACGGTACGAACGGCATCATAACGGCGATGGACTACGCACTGAAACCCGCGACCGACTGGGTCCATTCGATAGCGCTGCTCGATGGGTACCGCCCGGCGCTGGAGATGGCCATCGAGGCGCAGGCTTCAGGTTTGGACGCCTATCTCATGACGGTCGTCGATCGCCGGTTCGCCCGATTTTACCGCCGCCTGGGTGATTACTTTCCGGCTACCCGGGATGCCGTTTTCTCGATGGTGGCGCCGGACGCGATGGCGGACTTCCGGACTATCACGGCGGGTTTCGGGGGAACCGTCAGCCTCGCGGGTTCCTTGGGTGAGATGGAGGCGTCGAACCTGCCCCCGGCGTGGGAATGTGGCTGGAACCACACGACGCTGCAGGCGCTCAAGCTGGAACCGGGCGTCTGGACCTACCTTCAGGTGGCCTACCCGCGCCCGTTTGATCCGGAACTTGTCGCCCGCCAGCAGGAGCGCTACGGTGACGAGCTGTATTTCCACCACGAGATGGCTCGCATGGACGGCGAGGTCCAGGTCTTTGCCCTGCCGCTGCTACGGTGGTATGGTCGGGAACGTACCTATGAGATCGTCCGCGAGATGGAAGGGACCGACGGCTGCAGGGTTTTCGATCCCCACGTCATCACGATTGAGGACGGAGGCATGAAAGAGATCGACGCCGTTCAGATCGAGTTCAAGAGGCAGGCCGATCCCCATGGCTTGATGAACCCGGGCAAGACCCGGGGCTGGCTGCCCGGCATGGCAAGGGCGTAATCCAAACTGAAGACATCAAAGGAGAACAGAACCATGATGACACGACTTCTCGCCGCTCTGTCGGCAACCCTGATCGCGGGCGGCGCGCTGGCCGCCGACAAGGTGGTGTTCGCGACAAACTGGCTTGCCCAGGGCCCTCACGGCGGTTTCTACCAGGCGCTGGCCGACGGAACATATGCGGAGCACGGGCTGGACGTGGAAATCCAGATGGGCGGTCCGCAGATGAATAACCGCCCGCTTCTGGCCGCGGGCAAGATCGACTTCCTAATGACGGGCAATCTTCTTCTCTCGATCGATAACGTTCGCAACGACATACCGACGATCGTCGTCGCTTCCTATTTCGAGAAGGATCCGCAGGTAGTCATCGCCCACAAAGGCCAGTATGAAGGCTTTGAGGATCTGGTGAACGCCCCGAAAATCCTGATCTCGAAAGACGGTCAGTTCAGTTTCTGGCAGTGGATGACCGCCGCGCATGGATTCAGGGATGAAAGCCTGCGCCCGTACGGCTACAATCTGGCCGAATTCCTGAATGACGAAAAGATGGTGCAGCAGGGCTATGCCGTGGCGGAGCCGATCTACGCCGCGGAGCAGGGTGCCGAGGTCGAGACTTTCGTGCTAGCCGATTACGGCTGGAACACCTATTCGACCACCATCGAGACCCGGACCGAACTGGTCGACAGCAATCCGGATCTCGTGCAGCGCTTCATCGACGCGTCCACGATAGGCTGGTACAACTATCTCTACGGCGACAATTCCGCCGGCAACGCGGCGATCATCGAGGCCAATCCGGACCAGACGGCGGAAAAGCTCGCGGTCGAGGTTGAGCAGATGAAAGCGCTGGGAATCATTGACAGTGGATATCAGCTCGAGGTGGGTATCGGCGCGATCGATCTGCAGCGCGTGAAGGCGTTTCACGATCTTGCCGTCGAAACCGGTATCATTGAGGCCGGATCCGTCGATGTCGCGAAAGTGGCGACCGACCGGTTCGTCAACAAGATGGTTGGGATGGATATCAAGCCCTAGAGGTTAAGGGCGGGCCGTGCGACTTCTTGTGGTTTTCTGCCATCCGAGCGGCAAGAGTTTCGGGGCCGCCCTGTTCGAGATGGCCTGCCGCACGCTTCGTGCGGCGGGCCACGACGTTCGGGCGCACGATCTTTACGGCGAGGGTTTCGAGCCGGTCATGGCCGAGTCGGAATGGGACGGTTATCTGTCCAAGACCCAGCGCATAATCGACAGGCATCCGGAACATGTCGACGATCTTAAATGGGCCGAGGGACTTGTAGTGATCTACCCGACCTGGTTCTACGGCCCTCCGGCGATGCTGAAGGGCTGGCTTGAAAGGGTATGGCTTCCCGGCGTCGCGTTTGAGGTCGCGGATGCCCGGCTGAAGCGTCCGAAGGGGAAACTCGGACATATCCGGCTTTTCTTTGGCGTCACCACGTCCGGTTCGCCTTGGTGGTGGCTTCGTCTGATACGCGATCCCGGACGCAGCCTCTGGACCAGGGGGCTGCGTCCGCTTTTCGCGCCCGACTGCAAGGTGATCTGGCGCCAGCTTCATGACATCAACAATTCAACCGAAACCCATCGTACAAGCTTTCTCGCGCGGGTTGAGAAAGCTTTGCGACGCATTCCGCTGTGAACATGACAGCGGCTCCACTCGCGCGCTATTCCGCCTGGAAGAGGCGGGGTGACTTTATTTTCCTGTCCGGTATCGTCGCCGCGGACCCGGGTTCAGGGACGATCGTGCGCGGTTTCGATGATTTGCCGGACGGCGTCGGTCGATCCATAGGACAGACCGGAGAGTTCTCCGTCGATGCCAAAGACGGTCCGATCCTTTCGCAGACGTGGTTCGTTTTCGATCGAATCAGGGCGACGATGGAAGAGGCCGGTGGTGGAATCGAGGACGTTTTCAAGCTGGTGCAGTATTTCAGGAACCTGTCCGATTTTCCGCGGTTCAACCAGGTGAGGCGGATGTTCTTTCCAGAGGATCCACCGGTCTCGACCGTGGTTGAGGTCTCGGAGATGATGCCCTGCGGCGATATCCTGGTGGAGGTCGAGGCGACAGCTTACTGTCCGGCCGGGCAATGAATTCGCGTCCGGATTTCGCCCGGCGGCGTGAGGCGCTTTACGAAAGGATCCGTGAGGCCGCGATCGCGGAGTTCGCCGAGCACGGTCTGCGTGGCACGACGACTCAGGCGATCGCCGATCGCGCGGGCCTTACCAAGACCAAGCTTCACTACTACATCAGCGGCAAGGAAGAGCTGTATCAGGACGTCATCGACCAGATCATAGGGATCTGGGCCGATCTCTTTGACGGGATCGCGGTTAGCCGGGATCCTGAAACCGTTCTGCGGGCATATATTGTCCGCAAGGTCCGTTTCTCGCTCGAACATCCCAACAAGGTCAAACTGTTCACGAACGAGGTTATGCGCGATGCCGGCATGTTACAGGATCATTGGCTCAGGTCGCGCGCGGACGTGCGGCGTTCGGCCTCGTTGATCGAAAGCTGGGTTGCCGAGGGAGTCGTTCGGCCCGTCGATCCGTTTCTCCTGCTATTCCATATCTGGGCGATGACCGAGTATTATGCCGTGATGGCCAAGCAGATAAGGTTCTTTCTTGATCTTGGGGAGTCGGATACGGTGAAAGCCGAGCATGTGGCCTCCGAGATCGCGGATATGGTTCTGAATGGTCTACTCGTGGCGGACGCTGACGATCGGCCCGCACCCCGGTTGAATGAATCCGGCGTGAGAGTGATGCGCGGGAAGACGTCCCGATAGCCCTCCCGGCGGCCCGGACGCGATAAAACATCCATGAAAGGAGAGGGGACGTGGCGCCGATGGGAACCGCGCATTCATGCACCCGGTACCGCTCGGAACATCCCGTGAAAGTGAGGGCGCGCCTGCCAGGCACCGCCTAGCGTCGAACCTATCCCTTAGGATCCTGCGGCGCGGCATGGCCAAGAGGAAGGAACAGGCGCATCATCGGATCGTTCGAAAGCGCCCCGCCGCCGGTCGGAGGAGTGGCGGGCGTAGAGCGCGGCGCGGAGGGAATGCCCGGGCCCGGCTCGCCGGGATGAAGGCCGGCTACGGCGCGGCGCTGCCGCTGGAACCTTCGTCAGGTGTTTCCAGAACCTTGGTTGGTCAAGTGTCGCCAGATTTTGCTGCACGGTGGTAGGGGAGGCGGCGCTCAGGTGGTTTCCCGCGCAGTGTCGCCGCGAGGCTCGCCACGAGGTCTTGATATATCCGTCAAGTTTGTTTGCTATTCAGTGAATATTGCATAAATCTTGAATATATTCTGGATATGCTAAATATGCTGCACAGCAAAATGGGTATGGACGGTGATGTTTGGCTCGGACGTAATGGAAGGACAGCTGCTTGATGGATTTCTGGAAGCCCTGCGGGAGCTGCCCGATGCGCAGGCGGTGGTCAGTGGGGTCGAACAGCCGGGCGGCCCTTACAGAGGACATGGTGCCCAGGTTGACCTCCGGGTGGGCGGGAAGGCGGTCACCCTGCTGATTGAGATGAAGAAAGACGTGTATCCCCGTGACGTGCGGCAGGTACTTTGGCAGCTTCGGGACTTCGCATGGAGATGGCCGGACCCCGGGAAACAACGAGAGGCGGCGTTCCTCCTGATCGCTCAATCGATTTCACCTGGGGCCAAGGAGCTGCTGAGGAACGAGCGGGTTGGTTACTACGACAGCGGCGGTAGTCTGTTTCTGTCCGCCGGTAGTATCTACGCCTACGTGGACAAGCCGCCCCCGAAAAACCTGTCGCGCTCGATCCGATCCGTCTTTTCGGGTCGTCGTGCGCAAGTGCTGCATGCGGTCCTGCTGCGGAATCGCGAGTGGTTCGGAGTGAAGGACATCGCTAACCAGGCCCATGTATCGCCCGCGACGGCCTCGCAGGTGCTGAGGGAGTTGGAGAAATTCGAATGGGTGGTGTCGCGTGGGCAGGGACCGGGAAAGGAACGTCATCTGCAGGAGCCGGGTGCCTTGCTGGATGCATGGGTGAACCAGCAGGCGGTGATGCGACCGTTGTCGATGCGACGCTACTTCGTGCCGGTGGGGCACGGGGAAGGGCTGGTGGAGAAGTTCGCCGAGATCTGCGCCGCGAGCAAGGCCGAGTACGCGATTACCCACGAGGCGGCAGGTCAACGGTACGCGCCGTTTCTGTCAACTGTCTCCCAGGTGCGTTGCCGGCTGTTGGACGGACCGGCGGCAGATCGGGCCCTTGGCGCACTTGATGCTCGGTCCGTCGACCAGGGCGCGAACCTCGCGGTCATCGAGGTCAAGTCGCCGGGCGAATTGCTGTTTAGCGAATCCGTGAACGGGGTCTGGCTGGCGGGCGTCCTGCAGGTTTACCTCGACTTAATGCGCAGCGAGGGCCGCGCCAGGGAAATGGCGAAGCACCTGCGCCAGGAGAGAATCGATTTTTGATGGCGAAGCCTGCGACCCTGGACGGTTACAGCGATCGGTACACGGTCGACTGCGAGCGTGTCCTCGTGACCCTGCTGCGCGGACTGGGCCCGTGGAAGGAGTCCGTTTTTCTGGTGGGCGGGCTGACTCCGAGATACTTGGTGGCGGCGCGACCGCCGGAAGTGCCGGCGCATGCCGGCACGCTCGACGTGGATATCGTCGTCGAGCTGCAGATCCTCGCCGACACCGCGGGCTATCGCACGCTCGAGGAAAATCTGCGAGCGATGAGCTTCGAGCGGTCGATCAATGAAAGAGGCCAGAGGCTTTCATGGCGGTGGCAGACCCGGACCGAAAACGGCGCGCTGATGGTGGTCGAGCTGCTCGCAGACGCGCCGGAGATTGCCGGTGGCAGGGTTGAGCCACTGCCCACGGAAGGGAACATCTCCGCGCTGAATATCCCACATTCGTCCATCG
>JAPOUP010000077.1 GCA_026708635.1 Rhodobacter sp. | reverse complement strand
ACTGGCCGGGCGGTGGACGGCTGTCAAGCAGGCCTGCCGCGCGCAGATCCTTGAGCCCGGGAAGATCCCGCACGCTCTCAAGCCCGAAATGATCGAGGAACTCGTCCGTCACGACAAATGTCACCGGACGCCCGGGGGTTCTTTTCCTTCGGCCGAAACGAATCCAGTTCAGTTCCAGCAGCTGGTCCACCGTCCCGCGGCTTACGGTGACGCCCCTGATCTCTTCGATCTCCGCACGTGTGACTGGCTGGTGGTACGCAACGATCGACAGGGTCTCAACCGCCGCTCGCGATAGCTTGCGTGTCTCGACCCGCTCCCGCTGCATCAGGAATCCCAGATCCGGCGCTGTCCGGAACGCCCACCGGTCGCCGACCTTGACCAGATGTACGCCGCGGCCCTCGTAGCGCCCGCGCAATCCCGCCAGTGCGGCCGCCGCGTCAGATCCATGCGGAAGGCGCGAGTTGAGGTCCTTCTCGCTTATCGGTTCCGCCGAAGCGAAGAGAATGGCCTCGGCCATTCGTTCCTGCTCCAGAATCGGGGGAGCCTCGAAAAGACTTTCACTTTCCCTCTCAGCCATCTGAACCTCTCCTGCGAATCTGGATCGGCGCGTAGGTCCTTGCCTGCCTGATTTCAACGCGACCTTCCCTGGCCAGTTCAAGCGAGGCCGCGAAGGTGGCCGCGGTGGCGGACCTGAGAAGCTCGGGCTCGGCATCCCATCCTTCCGGAAGATAGGTCGACAGTTCGGTCCAGTCTCCGGCCAGACCAATCAGCGGCCTCATCCGACTCAGTGCCTGCTCAAGCGTGAGGAACCGGGACTGGTCAACGACAAAGGGCCGGAACTCGTCCTTGGTACGAATACGGGCGTAGGCCTGCATGAGGTCCATCAATGTCGCCGTGTACCTGATCCGCCGGATTTCATTGACGTCTTCCTGAATGCCTCGAACGAAAAAATCACGTCCCTTGCGGTCGCGCGCCATCAACTGACCGGCTCGGTCCCGCATGGCCTGAAGACGCTCCAGCTGAAACGCCAGATAGGCGGCGAGTTCTTCCCCGTCAGGTCCATCGTCCGCGGGTTCGGGAGGAAGCAGGAGACGCGATTTAAGGAACGCGAGCCATGCGGCGGTTACCAGGTAGTCGGCGGCCAATTCGATCCTGAGTTCCTTCGCGCGCGCGATGAAGGCGAGAAACTGCTCGGCGAGCGCGAGGATCGAGATCGTGCGTAGATCCACTTTCTGGGTCCGTGCCAGTGTAAGCAGGAGATCAAGAGGTCCTTCGAACCCGTCGATATCGATGATCAGCCTGTCCGCGGCATGGTAGGCGTCCATACGCGTTACGTTCTCGGACTCCGGTTCAGCCATCGGCGCAGCCATTCAATATTCCGTCAAGTTCCGATTCCAGGGCGCGCAAGTCAATTTCCTTTGGTTGCGGGCGATGCGCCAACGCCGCCTCCGCCCGTGCGAGGCCGAGGCCCTCCAGCGCGCCGCTGGCCTCGACCACGACCTGCATTTCCCCGAATTGGCCGTTGCAATGCAGCACCACGTCGCATCCCGCCCCGCGGGACAAGAGGCACCGTCGCGCCAGATCACCCTCAAGCGCCCCCATGGAGATGTCGTCCGTCATCAGCAGCCCCTCAAAGCCAATCCCGTCCCGAATGATCCCGATCATCGTCTCCGAACAGGTCGCGGGATGTCTGGCGTCAAACGCGGGATACACGATATGCCCGGTCATTCCCATCGGCAGGTCGCGGAGCGCCCTGAACGGCGCGAAGTCCCGGAACGACAGACGCTCACCGGAAGACGAAACTACAGGCAGTTCGCTATGGCTGTCGACAGACGCACCGCCATGCCCGGGAATGTGTTTCAGTACCGGCAGAACCCCACCGTCCATCAATCCACGGGACACCTCACGGGCTACCGACGTAACCGTTTCCGCATCCGCACCGTAGCACCTGTTCTTCAGGAATGGATGGGTTTTCGGACAGGCGACGTCAGCTACGGGTGAGCAGCTTACGTCGATTCCCAGAGTGCGCAGTTCCTCGGCGATCAATCGGCTACGTAGATACATGCTACGTGGCCCTCTGGATCCCGCCTGCCGGATCTGGTCGAGCGGCGGCATCCATTGCCTCCAATGCGGCGGCCGCATACGCTGGACCCGCCCGCCTTCCTGATCGATGAATACGGGCGCGTTCCGACCGACCGAGTCCCGCAGCGATGCGACCAGACGACGGAGCTGGTCCGGCTCCACGCAGTTTCGGGCGAACAGGATGAAACCCCAAGGCTGGGAATCACCAAAAAACGCGCTTTCCTCGGGCAGAAGAACCGGACCGGCGCATCCAAGTATGCATGCGCCCGGCGCGCTCATCGGCGCGACTGGACAGCAACGCAGTCCTGACCCTCAACGGTGAACAGCGAACAGAACCTCCTGCTGTCGTTAAGGCTGTCAAATCCGGATGTGCGTAGCCGAAAGAATGACCTGCCGCCGGAAACGGTTTCCTCCACGAACCAATTCCTGCCGCGAAGGAACTCCGGAAACCGCTCCGTGAGTCTGGCCCATTCACTGTGTGCGATCTCCGGACTGTCATACGCGCCGAACTGCGCCAAAGGCGTACCGACGGGAAAACTCGATGGATTCACTTCGACGGACCGGCTCTCGACGGACTGCGCAACCGCCCTCGCTACGGACTGCGCCACAAGATCCACCGCGGGGCGGGGTAGCGGCACGGGTGACCTTGCGAGGCCCCCGCGCGGCTCTTGAGTCGGATCATCCAGCAGGGCGTCCTCCCCAACCGGCGTCAGTCCCGCCATTGACATGGGAGTTCCGGCCACGGCGGCATGCCCGTCATTGACGCCGATGACCGCGGCGTCCGGGGCTCCGCTCACGCTATCGTACTCCAAAACCGGGGATCGATCCGTTTCACCGTTAAGTCTCAACTCCGATACCGGAAGGTCCTCGTCTGCCAGCCCTTCCGGGCGGGGTGCCAGTACCAGCCTTTCGGCAGGCGCCGCGACCCCACCGCCGGCCGCGACGCGATTTACCGCAAGCCCTTGGTGTTCGGCCGTTTTTCCTCCCGGATCATCGGGAGCGACGCGCATCGGGCCTTGAGACGCCCTGACCACGGGCACGTCGGATACGTCCCGCGTCGCCAAACGGTAGCCCCAGAGACATAACGCGGCGATCAGCGCCACCGAAAGAATGGCACCGGCCCAGTTGAGGACGCGGGAGAATCGGCTGCCCTCCCCGTCCCTGAAATCCCCGGATTCCGCGCTCAGTCCGACATTTGCCATGGCTGCCCCGTCGCGGAGGGGCGTGAAACCCCACCGGCCCTTACTGCCTGCCCGTAGCCCCGGAAAAGCCCGACTCGCCTTTTGGTTCAGTGCATATGCTCTGCCGGAGTGACTCCTAGAATACCAAGTCCGGAAGAGATTACAATACCAACGGCTTTCGGGAGCGCGATCTTTCCCGCTGACGTCGCTATATCGCCCTCCTGCACGAAACGCAGGCCGGGAAACTCGTTTCCCCTGTTCCATAGAGCGTGAAACTCACTGGCCAGTTCACGAAGATAGAAAGCGACCCGATGCGGCTCATGGGAACGTGCGGCGGTCTCGACCAGCCGTGGCCATTCGGCGATCTTTCTGGCGACCGCCAGTTCCGCGGCGTCTTCGATCCTCGACGGCTGGTCTGTCGGGATACCGAGTTCGCCGGCCCTGCGCAGGACAGACCGGACCCGGGCGTGGGCATACTGGATGTAGAAAACCGGATTGTCCCGTGACTGCTCAAGTACCCTGTCGAGATCGAAATCCAGCGCCGCATCGTTCCTGCGCATAAGCATCACGAGGCGGGTCACGTCAGGCCCGACCCGATCGACGACATCCCGGAGAGTCACAAAGTTGCCTTTCCGCTTGGACATTTTGAATGGCGCGCCGTTCCGGTATAGCCTCACCAGCTGTATGAGTTTGATGTCCAGTGGAACATTCGAGTCGGACAACGCGGAGACCACCGCTTTCATCCGCTTCACGTAACCACCGTGATCGGCGCCGAAAACGTTGATCAGCGTGTCGTAGCCTCTTGATATCTTGTCGAAATGATAAGCGATGTCACTCGCGAAATAGGTCCATGAACCATCTGACTTCCTGACGGGCCGGTCCATGTCGTCACCATGGCCGGTTGACCGGAAAAGTGTCTGCCGACGTGGTTCCCAGTCATCGGGCATCTTGCCCTTGGGCGGATCCAGCACGCCTTCGTAAATCAGGCCCCGTTCGGAAAGGCTGCTGAGTGCGGAGTCGATGCGGCCTGAACCGTAGAGTGATTTTTCGGAGAAAAACACGTCCATCCCCACGCCCAGGGTGCCGAGATCCTCGCGGATCATATCCATCATGCGATCCGTCGCGAAGTCACGGACATCGCCGAGCCAGGTTTCCTCGGGCTGGTCCAGGAGTGTCTCGCCATATAGTTCCACGAGAGCCTCCCCAACGAACATCAGATAGGAGCCCGGATACATCCCATCGGCGATTTCCGGAGCCAGGCCGCAGGCTTCGCGGTAGCGTTCGAAAGCCGACCGCGCCAGAACGTCAACCTGTGCGCCTCCGTCATTGATGTAGTATTCCCGCGTTACGTCATACCCCACGAATTCAAGCAGGGACGCGAGCGCGTCTCCGAAAACCGCGCCGCGGCCATGGCCAACGTGCAACGGGCCGGTTGGGTTTGCCGAAACATATTCGACATTGATGCGCTTGCCCGCGCCCATGTCGGACCGGCCATAGTTCCCGGAGTTACTTACCGCATCGACGAGCCCGGACCAGATGCCGTCGGCGAGGCGAATGTTCAGAAAGCCCGGACCCGCGACCTCGGCTGATTCGATACGCGGATCTCCGACCAAATGTCCGGCGAGGATTTCCGCGATATCCCTTGGCCTGGATCGCGCCCGTTTCGCGAACACCAACGCCGCGTTCGTAGCCATATCGCCATGAGCGGAATCGCGGGGAGGTTCGACCGTCACATCATCGGTCGGAAGACCCTCGGGCAGTTCACCCATAGATGTCATCGTCTCCAGAGCTTCCATCACGGAGGCACGGATATCGCTGAAAAGGTTCATGACCGTATCCATCCTGGCCGGTTCGGGATCGACACCGGCATCTCTCGGGTCAGGCAGACCGCCAGACTTCCGCGCGAGGCGGTGACGTCGGACGCGAGCGCGCCGGATTTCCACACCCGGAGCGGGGCGGGCATCTGCCCAGGAGCGCGCTGACTTCGACGCGATGTCCAGTCGCTCGACGCCTCTGGCAGGCGAACCGCCCGCGAACGCCATGGCAACGTCGGAAAGTCACGACATTCAGACATGGACGTCCAGGCATTCCTGGCGCCCGACCTGAAACACCCGTCTGTAACGGACGATCTCGTCAGCGGGTCCGTGAGACTTGTTTGGATTGTCGGATAGTTTCACCGTCGGACGTCCATTGACGGAGACCGCTTTACAGACCAGCGAGAATGGAGCGAGCGAATCGCCGCGGACAAGCCCCCGGAAGTCGTTTGTGAGGAGCGTCCCCCATCCGAAGCTGACACGCACCCGTTCATGGAACTGGCTGTGCAGTTCCTCGATCCGTTCCGCGTCCAGGCCATCCGAGAAGATCACGAGTTTTTCGCGTGGATTCTCCCCGCGCTCCCGCCACCAGCGTATCGCGGCTTCCGCACCTTGGATCGGATCCCCGGAATCGATCCGCATTCCGGTCCAGCTCGCCAGCCAGTCAGGCGCGTTCCTTAGAAACCCCTCGGTACCATACGTATCGGGAAGTACGATCCTGAGATTGCCCTCATGCTCCTCATGCCAGTCCGACAGCACGTCATAGGGGGCGCTGGCAAGCGCTTCATCGCTGTCAGCGAGCGCACAATACACCATCGGCAGTTCGTGCGCGTTGGTGCCGATAGCCTCGATGTCCCTGCGCATGGCTATCAGGCAGTTGGAGGTTCCCACGAACTTCTCGCCGAGCCCTTCCATCATCGCCTGAACGCACCAGTCCTGCCATAGGAAAGAGTGCCGCCTGCGGGTACCGAAATCGGCGATGCGAAGATCCTTGACCGAACGCAGTCTCTCGATCGTCTGCCAGAGTTTCGTCATCGCGCCGGCATAGAGAACCTGTAGCTCGAACCTGCGCATGGAGTTCAACACGGCCCGCCCCCGCAGTTCCATGAGTACCGCGAGCGCCGGGACTTCCCAGAGCATCACCTCAGGCCAGGAACCCTCGAAGGTCAGCCGGTACTGGCCGTCGCGTTTCTCAAGCCCGTACGGCGGCAGACGGAGACGCTCGAACCATTCCATGAATTCGGGCGTGAACATCTGCCTCTTGCCGTAGAACGTATTTCCCCGCAGCCAGGTACTTTCGCCCCGGGTCAGCGACAGTGAGCGGATATGGTCGAGCTGCTCCCGCAGCTCGCCCTCGTCGACCAGCTCCGCGAGCCGAACCGAACGGGTACGGTTAATCAGGCTAAAGGTTACGGTCGCGCCCGGTCGGTTGCGAAACACCGACTGACACATCAAAAGCTTGTAGAAATCGTTGTCTATCAGCGAACGGACGATCGGATCGATCTTCCATTTGTGGTTATAGACACGGGTGGCGATGTCCACCATGGGATCAGCGAACCTCGACGCCGGCGGCCGCCATGCATTTCCTTGCGGCGGCGAGTGAACCATCGAGATCAATGGCACGGCATAGATTCAGGGTGACGTTTACGGTGAAACCGAGTCTGGCGGCATCGACCGCGGAGTGACAGACGCAGAAATCGGTGGCGAGCCCCACAAATGCGAGCGTGTCAATTCCGCGCGTTCGCAGATAGCCTTCGAGACCGGTCGGAGTGCTGCGGTCATTCTCAAAAAACGCCGAATAGCTGTCTATGTCCGGATTGCGGCCCTTGCGGATGACAAGGTCAGCCCGTGCCGTTTCCAGTCCGTCGTGAAATGCGGCTCCATGCGTGCCCTCTATGCAATGATCGGGCCAGAGTACCTGTCGACCGTAAGACATCTCCGCCGTTTCGAATGGCCGCGAACCTTTGTGCCGCGAAGCGAAGCAGGAATGGTTGGCTGGATGCCAGTCCTGCGTCAGGACTACGGTCGCGAAGTCAGCCATCAGTGAGTTGACCGACGGCACGATGCCATCACCATCGGGCACGGCAAGCGCGCCTCCGGGACAGAAGTCGTTTTGCACGTCAATGGCTATCAGGGCTTCGCTTCGGTTTCGCATTGGCCAGCTCCGAATTCAGCACATGGGGTAAGCCCCGAATACAGGTCCGTCAATCCCGAGGCTTGCGGTCACGGCCCGACCTGTCATACGTGGATGTCATGCTGACCGTCGTCACGCTGTATCGATTCACGCCTTTCGAGGATCCCGCCGCCATCAAACCGGTTCTCTCCGATGCCTGCCTGCGGAATGGCGTTCGGGGCTCGATACTGCTTGCGCACGAGGGAATCAATGGAACCATAGCGGGCGACCGCGCGGATATCGGCAATGTGCTTGACCGGATTCTTGGCCTACCGGGATGCGATGGCCTGGAATGGAAGGAAAGCCATGCCGCGCGGATGCCGTTCCGAAAGATGAAGGTCAGGATCAAGAAAGAGATCGTGACAATGGGTCGCCCGGACGTGGATCCGCGCGCGGCTGTTGGAAAGTACGTCGTTCCTGAACGCTGGAATCGGTTCATCCGCTCCCCTGATGTGTCAGTGATCGACGTACGAAACCGCTATGAGCTGGCGATCGGCACGTTTGAGGGCTCGATCGATCCCGGAATAGATAGATTCGGCGAGTTTCCCGATTGGTGGGAAACGACCGAAGAGCGGTTCCGGAACCGGCGTGTCGCCATGTTCTGCACCGGAGGAATACGCTGCGAAAAAGCCACGAACTATCTTATCGGACGCGGTTTCCGGGAGGTCTATCACCTCAAGGGCGGAATTCTGAAGTACCTGGACGATGTACCGGAGCACCAAAGTGAGTGGCGCGGTGAATGCTACGTTTTCGATGGGCGCGTCAGTGTCGGGCACGGTCTCGCACAGGGGACCCACAGTCTATGCCACGCATGCGGCAGGCCGGTGGGTGCCGTTGACCGCCTGCGCCCCGAGTACGAGGAGGGTGTCCGGTGTCCGTCATGTGTTGACGAGTACGGCCTTTCAGATCGGGAACGGTTTCGGGAAAGGCAGCGCCAGATCGATCTCGCAAGGAGCGCATCCGCGGGCCAAGGTTGATTCCTCCCGATCAACGGGCGTGCGGTCGGGCACCCGGGAGCCGCGGGCATTTCCCACGGCAGTCAGCCTGAAGCGGTACGGGGTGGACTGATGACGTGCCGAAAACCACGTTTACCTTTTCGGCGCGTACGTAAAGCCGGCGGACGGCGACTGGAGGCGTTCACCGATAACCGAATCGATCCGGGTCGCAAAATTCACTTGACGGCGGCCGGCGGTTGCGCGGACCATCAAGTCAGGCACCCAATCCCGGGGGGACGGACATTCGCGGGCTTTGGTTACGCCAACCGTCATCAATCGGGCAGGTGCGCGGACGCGCCGGCAAAATCTGTTAGGAGGGATACATGCGCTGCTTCACCGTTATCGGACCATCGCATTCAGGAAAGACCACATTGGTGAAAGCTCTTGGCGAACTGGAGGGCGGAAGCGCGGAATCGTCTTTCTCCGACCGGCTATCGTTCCGTGTTTTCAATTATATCGGGGAATCGTGGGGAGCGATCGACGTGGCCGGCGGCACCGATAATCTCGGTGCGGCGGGCCACGCGCTAGCCGCCAGTGACAGCGCGGTGCTCTGCGTACCGCCGAATCCTGACGGTGCCGAGCAGGCGGCCCCGTATCTACGCTTGGTTGAGGAGGCCAGCGTCCCCTGCTACCTCTTCATCAACCGGATGGATACCGCCGAGAGCCGCGTGCGCGATACAGTTGCGGCCCTTCAGGCATATGCCGGGCTTCCGATAATCCTTCGACAGGTTCCGATCCGTGAGGGAGAGTCCGTCACCGGTTCGATCGACCTGATTTCCGAGCGCGCCTGGGAATACCAGAAAGGCAAGCCATCCAATCTCATCGAGATTCCCGACGGTATACGCGACCGTCAGCTGGAGGCCCGATCCGAGCTGCTGGAACATCTGGCCGATTTCGATGACGCCCTGCTGGAACAGCTGATCGAGGACAGGACTCCCGCCTCCGAAAGCGTGTTCGATCTCGTCAGCGACATGCACCGCAAAAACGCCTTCATCTCCGCCTATCTCGGGGTGGCGGTGCGGGGAAACGGCGTGTTCCGCCTGATGAAGTCGCTGCGCCATGAATCGTCCTCCGCTTCCGACCTCCCCGGAAGACTGGGCCTGAACGGCTCGGCAGGAGCCGTCGGCGTCTACGCCGACAACCGCAGGCATGTCGGAAAATCGCTTCTGTTGCGCGATCTGAAAGGGAGCCTTTCGCAGGGATCATCGCTTGGCGGCGGAACGATCGGTAGCCTCAACGGCGTTGATGGCAAGCCAATAAACGCCGCGCTAGAGGCCGGCGGACTCGCGATTGCCGTAAAGTCGGACCACCTCGCGCCCGGCAAAGCCTACTCCGAGACCGATTCCTTCGATCTTCCGGACTGGAGCGGGGGGCACAGCCCCAGCTACCGCAGAATACTGACTCCCGAGAGTGACCGTGACGACGCGCGCCTGTCCGGCGCGCTGGCGAAATGCGCGGACATAGATCCCGGACTGACCATCTCGCATGACGAGGACACGGGATTCCTGGTCGCGAATCTCCAGGGCCCTATGCATCTGCGTCGGCTATGCGACAGGTTGGCCGCGGATTTTGACATCAAGGTGTCCGAGCGCAGGCTGTCCGGCAGCTATCGCGAAACGTGTTCGAGAAAGGTTGACAGGCATTACCGTCATCGGAAGCAGTCCGGAGGCGCCGGTCAGTTCGCGGATATCGTATTCACGCTTCGTCCGTTGGCGCGGGGCGAGGGTTTCGCCTTCCAAGAAACCGTCAAGGGCGGGGCGGTTCCAAGGAACTACATCCCGTCCGTCGAGGCCGGCTGCAAGGAGGCTCTCGCGAAGGGCCCTCTCGGATTTCGGGTCGTTGATATCGGGGTTACGCTTACCGACGGCAAGCACCACTCGGTTGACAGTTCGGATTTCGCCTTCAAGACCGCGGGTCTCATGGGGATGCGGGAGGCGCTTAGAGAGGCCGGGCCGGTTCTGCTTCAGCCGATCGATCATGTCGATATCCATGTACCCTCGGCGTATACAGGGGGTCTGGTCGCTCTGGTTTCGTCGCTCAAGGGGCAGGTGCTGGGATTCGATCCGCACCCCACGGCAAAGGGTTGGGATGTCTTCCGTGCGCTGCTTCCGGGTCCAATGCGGGACGAGCTGTTCCAGTCACTTGGCGGCATGACCCATGGGACCGCCTGGGTGGAGTCGAGATTCGATCATTACGAAGAGCTGCATGGAAAGGAGGCGGAGAGAATTCAGGCGGAACGCGCAGAGGCGACGAAATGATGAAGCGGCGGGTCCGGAAACCGCTGTGACCCCGCGGCGACGCGGATCACCCGGGCATAAGTGTCCCGCGCGGAAACGAGCCGGGTAGCGTGGAGGAATGACGACACGGTTGGGTTTGCACCGCCGGTCGCGGTGCCGGTCCCCGCGGCGGTGGTCCAAGGCGGCTTCATCCCCGGGTCACGGAAACAGGAATTCGAGATAATGCCGGTCGCGGCGCCCACGCCTTTCCGTCCGGATTTCCTGTCCGGCAACTGGCGGGGGAAACTCCATATCGGAGGCCCGGGTGACGCATTGTCCGGGCCGGATCGCCGGAATCCGCCACGGGACGGAACGCATGGCGAATTGTCGGTCAAACGGCGACCTTCCCATTCCTGCGTACCACCGCACTTTGGCAAACACGCCAGTCGTCCCGGCCTTCCGCGGAACGGTGGCATGCGAAGTCATCGGCATCAGACGTTGGCGGTGTCCCGGGACTTACGCGGACCGCCCGATAACGAACCGAATTCACCGGTCAACAGACGGTGCCGGTAACCCGGGAACGATGCCATCCGGAGCCTTCATCGATTACCGCCCGGTTGATGCAGGCGGTCAGGACAAGCGATATGCACGCACCGACGGGGTTCCCGGTTCAGGGACGTACCGAGGTCTCGGCCGCACCGTCATTCCCGGAAATTGAAAAATGGGCTTCCGAACCGTACTTAATTCGTCCATTCATGGTTCGAGACGGCAGTGCGGCGATCGGTTCGCGAACCAGGGCACGGCATGGAGGCGGAGAGCGATGACGACAGTTACGGAAACGAGAAGCCTCGCGGTGCTGATCGACGCGGACAACACACGACCCACCTACGCTCACGCGATTTTCGAGGAAATTGTCACGCTGGGAGAGGCCAATGTCCGCCGCATCTATGGCGACTTTTCCGGATCCCGGCTCGGTGGCTGGAACAGTGCGATCGGATCGCTGGCGATCCTTCAGCATCAGCAGCGCAGCAATACGGTCGGCAAGAACGCCTCGGACATAGCGCTGGTGATCGATGCAATGGATCTGATGTTCAAGCGCACTCTGGACGGCTTCTGCCTTGTCTCGTCAGACAGCGATTTCACGCGCCTGGCGCAACGGTTGCGTGAGGAAGGCCTGGTGGTCTACGGGTTTGGCGAGCAGAAGACGCCAGAAGCGTTCCGCAATGCCTGCAACAGGTTCATATACGTGGAGAACCTTCTAGAGGCCGGGTCGGCGACAAGGGAGGGAGTTCACGCGGTCACGGCGGAGGGGAAACACCCGCCGGCAAAAGCCCGAAAGCTCATCGGCAACGCGGTCGGCGAGCCGGACGATGAGGGATGGGAGAATCTCGGCCGGGTGGGGAGCCGCATTCAGGGGGCACAGCCCGACTTCGATCCCAGAAGTTACGGCTGCGCGAACCTTAGTACGCTGGTGGAAAAGTCCGGCGGATTCGAGATTCGCAAGGATCCGTCGGGGGCGGTCCACATTCGCCGCAAGGCGGCGGGCCGCAAACGCAGGGAAGCTGGCAAAGACGCATCCGAATGACCACGCAATAACCTGACCCCGCGGGCTTGATACATCCGATGGGTGACAATCGTTCCATTGTCGGCGGAACAAACATGCATGTCTCCCGATCCCGGGTTAGGAGCTGACGCGGTAACGAACGAGGGTGGCGCGGACCATGGTTACGGGTATGGCCCCCGCCGCCTCGACCGGATCTTGAGTCTCCGGTGTCCGGGCATATTTCCGAGACACCTCAGGTTGCTGACGCTTCGTCCTCGTCCGGGACGCGGAGAACGGCTCTGGCCCGCGCCAATGCTCTCAGGTACCTTCGTCTGGGCCTTGAACGGGGCACCGTGAGTGAACAATCCATAGATGGATGGCCAAAGGTCATCCGGGCCGTGACGGAAGACGGAGCGCCGCTGGAGGCGCAACGGGATAGATCCGGCAATTATCATGGCTACCCAATGCAACAGCAGGATCCGATGGCCACTGAAATCAAGAGGTTCTGGGATCGAAATGGCTGATCTTCATTTTGATTTTGAATGGCTCCCCTATGCCAACGACGACCGGAAAGTCGGCGAAACCACCGCGCGGCTCAAGGTTCGGATCGGTGAACTTTGCCTAACGCGCAATGAGGATGCATGGTCCGGAACCGTCCGTGACCATGTGATCGTGTCGCTGTACCCGTTGGCGATGTGGTTCGCTTCCTCCTGGTGGCGACTGAACCATGAAATTCTGCCCGCTGACGCCGGAACGGGTCCGGCGCATGACTGGCGAATGAACCACGAACTGGCTGCGGCCAATATGGGCTTTGTTTGGCCGAATCTCGTGTTCGCCCCCGACAGGGATGAGATGCATGTATGGGCGCAGGTATCGCGACACCACGTGCAAACCTCCGTGAAGTACCTGCAAGGGTTAGGCCGGTCCCGAACTGTCCCGAAGAGGCAATTCGCCTACGCGGTGTCTGCCCTTGTCAACGACGTGATCGCGCGTCTCGATGAAACAGGGCTGCGGGATTCGGAACTCGCTCAACTATGGTCGATTGTTCTGGAAGACCTGGCAAACCCAGGGGAATGCCAGCAACGACGGATCGAAGCGGAACTTGGCTTCGACCCCGAGGACTGTCCGGATGCCCTGATCGGGCAAGCGATAGCGTTTGAGCAAAAAATCGGGGAGTCCTCCTTTTCGGAACTTAGCGGCGCATATGCGGGAAACGGCGGTAACCGGATGGATGCGATGCGTGCGCTTGCCGACTCATCCGGCATTTTCGGAAAGCCCGATCTGCCGAACGTGGATTTGGAAAAACCGGAAAGTGAACCTTGGAAGCTGGCGGTGTCGGCCGCCCATGAATTGCGAAGTCAAATTGGCAAACCCGCTGGCGCTCTCCCAAACGATACACTGTATGATCTACTCGGTCTGCAAGCGGGAGACGTTGAAAGCTGGACGCCCCCAGGACGGGCGAGAGCGTCCGTCGCGGAGGGCGCGGGGAAAGGGACCGTGAAGTTCATTCCACGCAAAACGCACCCGGTTTCCAGGCGGTTTGAACTGGCGAGATTCATCGGGGACCACACCCGATCTATGAAACTGGAACCCGATTCCTGGCTTGTAACGGCGGATCTAGCGACGACGCGGCAGAGGTTTCAGCGCGCCTTTGCGGCGGAATTCCTGTGCCTGATCTAATCG
>JAPOUP010000016.1 GCA_026708635.1 Rhodobacter sp. | reverse complement strand
CTGCGCCGCGAGGGCCATCGCCACGGCCCGCTCACCGTCCCGGAGCGAAACCTCGGGCACCGCCAGGCCGCGGACGACCCGCGCGAAGCGCCGGTGCTCGAAATAGGTCGCGCCGTTGTGGTCGCCAGAGTCCAGCAACCGTGGATCCACCGGTATGCGCTCGGTCCCGCGCCGCCCCGTCAGGCGGGGGCTGAGGGTCATCTCGGCGACCGGCTCCGGTTCTCCGGCGGGCCAGAAACGCTTCGGTCCGGGAACCCGGACCTCGATCTTTCCCGCCGGACCAACCGCGCAGATTTCCTCCTGATACCTGGAGCCATCGGCGAACATGCACAGTTCCAGCATGGCCCGCGCACCACCCGCGAACTCCGCGATCACGTAGGCGTTGTCCCAGATATCCGGCGTCTGCCCCCCGTATGTTTCGTCCAGATGGTTCACGGACTGACCCCCGCTCGCCATGATCCGCACCGGCTCGTCGGCGAGGATCAGTCGCATGAGATCGAAGAAATGACAGCATTTCTCCACGAGCGTCCCGCCGGTGTTGCGGTTGAACCTGTTCCAGTCGCCGACCTTGGCCAGGAACGGAAAACGGTGCTCGCGGATGGTGAGCATCATCACGCCACCGGTCGCCTTGGCGGCATCGGCGACCAGGCGTGCGATAGGCGGCATGTATCGGTATTCCATAGCGACCCAGACCGGAGCGGGATATTCGGTCACGAAACGCTCGACTAGCGCGGCGTCCCGCCGATCGGTGAACAGCGGTTTCTCGACCAACAATGGAAGCGGACGCCTATCCATGATGTCGGCTATCTGCCGGACGTGCAGATTGTTGGGGCTGGCGATTACCAGCGCATCGAGTTCGGTGCGTTCCAGAAGCGCCGCGACGCTTTCCACGAATTCCGCGTCCGGCGCGAGCCCGGCGGCCTCACGACGCATTCCGGCGTCCGGATCAAAGATCGCCGCTATCTCCACCCCGTCGACCAGCGCTACGTTCCTGATATGCTCCTGCCCCATCATGCCGGAACCGATCAGCCCGTATTTCAGCATGGCACCCACACTCCCCTACTTCAGCCTCGAAACGTAGCGGACATGCCCGGTATCATACCATGTCCTTGAGGTCTCGATGTTCCGCCCGTGCTGGTCCCAACTCACCCGGTCGACGACACCGAGCACTTCCGCCGCGCCGGGCAGCAGCCCAGCACCCCAGTCCGGCATCCCGCCGGTTCCGATTCGGTCCTCCACCTTCTGGACCCACAGGCCCAGCCTGTTTCTGTAAAAGTGATACAGGGACTCCGAGAGATCGGTTTCCCGCAGGATCCGCGCGTAGGTGGCGTCGAGCCAGATTTCCTCTATCGCCGCGGGCTTTCCGCCGAGCCTCCGCAGCCGCCTGATCCTGTGGGCGGGGCCACCGCGGGCGGGGCCTTCGGGGGCCTCCAGCGTGGCGACCGACAGAACGTCGGCGGTCGGCAGGCCCCCTCCCTCGACCAGCTCCAGCCTGAAGAACGCGTATATGCTGTCCACCGCGGGTCCGTTCCGGATGTAGTTTCCCGATCCATGGCGCCGTTCCAGCAGTCCCTTGGCGGCCAGATCCGCAAGCCCTTTGCGAAGCGTGCCGACGGAAATCCCCAGCCGCCGCGCCATGTCGCGCTCCGGTGGCAGGCGCTCGCCATCAAGCAGCCGTCCCGACTGAATGTCACGGACCAGCATTTCACTTATTTGGACGTAGATCGGTAGGGAGTGGCCTGCGGACATGGCGGCGTTCCAGATTGATATACTGTTGATGCATTGCGCCGGGGATGATACGCAAGAAAAATATTCGAGCGCCCCAAGAGAGGCACGATGCCAGTCGTTCCCGTCACGTCCGCCGATCTAGACGCCTGTGAGATAAGCTGGTTCGCCGCGCTTTGCTCCGATGATTACGCGCAGCTTGGCGTACCGGACGGAAACCTGCGTTCCAGCTGGGAGCATTGCGGCGCCATAGTCAGGGAAGCGGAGACCCAGGGTTTCCGAAACATTCTCTGCCCCTCCTCCTACCAAGTCGGGCAGGACACCCTGAGCTTCGTCGCGGGCTGCGCGCCGATCACTTCCCGGATCAATCTTCTGGCCGCCGTTCGCTGCGGCGAGATGCAGCCGATCATGCTCGCGCGCACCGTGGCAACGCTGGATCATATGCTCGAAGGCCGGCTGACCCTGAATGTCATCAGTTCCGACTTTCCCGGCGAGACGGCCGAGAGCGGATATCGCTACCGACGCTCCCGGGAGGTGGTTGAAATCCTCAAACAGGCGTGGAGCCGCGACCGCATCGACTACCGCGGTGAGATCTACAGGTTCGAGAATCTCGATGCCGACCCGGCGAAGCCCTATCAGCGGAACGGAGGACCTCTTCTCTACTTCGGTGGTTACTCACCGGACGCGCTTGAACTCTGCGCGCGGTATTGTGACGTCTACCTTATGTGGCCGGAACCCCGGGAGAGGATCGAGGAGCGCATGAGAGCGGTGCACGCGCGCGCCGCGGCCAACGGCCGCACGCTCGACTATGGACTGCGCGTCCACATGATCGTGCGCGACACCGAGGCCGAAGCCAGGGAGTACGCGGAACACCTTACGGCGGCGCTGGACGACGAATACGGACGCGTCATACGCGACAGGGCCCATGACTCGATCTCATTGGGTGTCGCCCACCAGGCGCGCGCCCGCGAACTCGCCGACAGGTTTGGCTATGTCGAACCGTGTCTCTGGACAGGCGTCGGTCGCGCACGGTCCGGCTGCGGCGCGGCGCTCGTCGGCTCAACCGATCAGGTCATCTCGGAAATCGAGCGGTACAGGCGGATGGGCATACGGTCATTCATTTTTTCGGGCTACCCCCACATCGATGAATGCAGGTCGTTCGGAACCCGCGTAATGCCCGAACTAAAGACCTGCTCCCTGCCGCATATATACGGGCGCGTCCCCCCGAACGTTCCGGCGACCCCGCTTGGAACGGGGGTTCGGAAATGATGGAGCGCGTACGTTTCCCGGAAGGGCTTGAACTGAGCCGCGTCATTTATGGCATGTGGCGGCTTTGCGACGATCCGGACACCTCGGCCCGGCACGTCCAGGCCAAGATCGAGGCGTGCCTTGAGCAGGGCATCACCACGGTCGACCAGGCCGACGTCTATGGCGGATACGCGTCCGAGCGGCTGTTCGGCGATGCGCTCAGGCGCGCGCCCGGACTTCGCGAAAGCCTCCAGATCATCACCAAATGCGGCATTATCGCGCCGGTCAGCCGCCATAGGCGGGCGCGGGTCAAGCATTACGACACCGGAAAGTCCCATATCGAGGCCTCCGTGGATCATTCGCTGAAGCTGATGGGAATCGACTACATCGATCTCCTGCTCATTCACCGACCCGATCCGATGATGGACGCGCGGGAGACCGGCGCGGCGCTCGACGGCGTCGTGGCCAGCGGTAAGGTCCGCGCGGTCGGCGTATCGAACTTCAGGCCGCACGATCGGTCGCTTCTTCAGGCGTCGATGCGAAACCCGATCGTAACGAACCAGATCGAACTCAGCCTACTCGCGCACAAGGGATTCACCAACGGTGACGTGGCCCATTGGCAGGAACTCGGCGTACCGATAATGGCGTGGTCACCGCTTGGAGGCGGCGCGCTCGTGACCGGCGGGGCGGGCGCCGGTCTCGGTAGCTGCCTTGAAGCCGTCTCCAAACGCGATGGAGTCGACCCCGCCGCCGTGGCGGTTGCCTGGCTTCTCGCCCACCCCGCCCGCATACTACCGGTGATGGGGTCGAACGCCATTGGGAGAATCCGCGCGTTCTCGGACGCTTTCAGGGTAACGATGGACCGGGAGACATGGTATGAGCTTTACTCGGCCGCCCTTGGCCACGAGGTGCCATGACGCACGATGTTGCCGACACCGCCCGGGTTCGCGAAATCGAACCCGACGCCGACACCTCCAGGGCGTTCCGTGAGGCGCTCGGACGATACGCGACCGGCGTTACGGTTGTCACGGTCAACAGCGAGATCGGTCCCCTTGGCATCACGGCCAACAGTTTCGCCTCGGTTTCACTCGACCCCCCGCTCATCCTGTGGGCCCCCGCGAGGCTTTCGCAGCGGTTCGCCGCCTTCGCCGCCGCCCGACATTTCGCCATTCACGTAATCGGCGCCGAGCAACGGCATATCAGCGATGGATTCTCGCGGAGCGGCACGGCCTGGAAAGGACTCGCCTGGGAACGGAATGAACTCGGCGTTCCGCTCATTGACGGGTGCCTGGCACGTTTTGAGTGCGAGGCGGTGGCGACGTATCCCGGCGGGGATCATTGTATCGTGGTCGCTGAAGTCGCCCGCGTGACATGGCGGGATGGCGTACCGCTCGTGTTCAGCCAGGGCCGGTATGGACCGTTCGAGAATCCGGCCGCGGTCGGATGAACGCACCGGGGACCAGCATGGGGAAGACGTGATATGACCTTGCTGACCGGTCTGCTGACGCCGGTTCAGGCATTCAACGAAGTCGCGCTCCGTATCGGACGCGGCGTCGCGATTCTGGCGATCGCGCTCATGGTCGTGGCCATTCTGGTTCAGGTCTTTTTCCGGTACGCGCTCAACAATCCCCTTCCCTGGCCTGACGAGGCCGCCCGGTTCGCGATGCTGTGGATGACGGGGCTGATCGCGCCAACGGCCTATCGCCACGGCGGATTCGTGGCGATTGACACAGCCCAGCGCGCGATGCCGGAACGCTCCGCGGCGGTGCTGTCGCTGGCCCTTCTGGCCATGTCGGGGCTGGTGCTTGGCATGGCCATCGAGATCGGATGGGGCGAGATCACCGGGTTTCTCTCAAAAGCCAGTACGGCCTCGCTCTATTTCCTGGACAGTTCGCTTGATTGGGTGAAACTGCCACGCCGCTGGATGATGGCGTCGTTCTTCGTGTGCGTCGTCCTGCTGTTCACGGTCAACGTCGAACTGTTCCTGCGAACGCTGATTACCCTGGCGGGCGGCGGCGTGCACCTGAAGGATCTCGCGCCCGGCGAGAACGGGTCCACGGCGGAATGACCCCATGCTGATCTGGTTCCTCCCCGCTTTCCTGTTTTTCCTGCTGATTGGCCTGCCGGTATTCTTCGCGTTGCTCGCGGCGCCGGGAATGCTTCTGTGGCTCAGCGGACAGGAAAAGGACATCACGCTCCTGTACCGGAACGTCTATAACGGGATGGACAGCTTTCCCCTGATGGCGATACCTTTCTTCATGCTGGCCGGGGAGCTCATGAACAGGGGCGGCATCACCGTTCGTCTCGTCGAGTTCAGCCAGACGCTGATGGGTCATCTGCGCGGTGGGCTGGCGCAGGTCAACGTTCTTTCGTCAATCCTCTTCGCCGGCCTTTCGGGCAGCGCGGTCGCGGACACCAGCGCTCTCGGGTCGATGCTGATTCCGGCGATGGAGAAAGAGGGCTACACGCGTCGCTTCGCCGCGGCCATCACCGCCGCGTCCAGTGTGATCGGCCCGATAATCCCGCCTTCGGGCATCATGATCATTTACGCCTATGTCATGGGCGAATCGGTCGCCGCGCTTTTTCTTGCGGGAATCGTTCCCGGGATCCTGGTTGGTGTCGGACTGATGCTGATGATCCGCGCCCTCGCCGACCGCTATGAACTGCCGGCCGCCCACCGCGTGTCGATTTCCGGCATCGAGCTTTCGCCGCTGGAGTATTGGTTTTCCTTCATTCTGGTCCGGTTGAATCTCGGCTGGCTGGCCATGCAGGTCATTCCGGTCGGAGAGGATCCGTCCTCCGCGGCTCGATGGCTGTCTTTCGGTGGCGGCATCCTGGTCGCGCACGGTGTCGCGCTCGGCCTCCGCCGGTTCGTCAGTTACGACTTCCGCAGGGTATGCAAGCGGGCCGTAACGCCGCTACAGACACCGATCCTGATACTCGGCGGCATTCTGGCCGGGGTGTTCACCCCGACCGAGGCCGCGGCGGTCGCGGTCACCTATGCCCTTGTCATTGGATTTTTCGTTCTCCGCTCGCTGTCACTGAGGGATCTTCCCGGGATACTGAGCCGGGCGGCGACCACTTCGGCCGTCGTGCTTCTTCTGGTGGGAGCGGCAATCGCGTTCAAGACGGTGGTTTCCCTATCCCACGCTCCCGAGATACTCGCCGAATTCATCCTCTCGCTTACCGAGAACCCATTGATCCTTCTGTTCCTGATCAACCTGCTTCTGTTTCTGGTCGGCATGTTTCTCGACGCGGGACCCGCCATTATCATTCTCGGCCCGATCCTCGCGCCGATTTTCACCGATCTGGGCGTTCATCCGGTTCATTTCGCGATCATAATGTCCGTCAACCTGACCGTAGGCCTCGCCACTCCGCCCATGGGGCTCGTGCTGTTCGTCGCGTCGGCCGTCAGCGGTGAGCGGGTCGAGAGCATTGCCCGGGCGATTCTGCCGTTCCTGGCCATTGAAATCATTGTGATCTTTCTGATTACATACGTTCCGGCAATTTCAATGACGATCCCCCGCCTGACGGGGTTCGTCAACTGACGTCACATCATCAAAGAAAGGGAGAAAACCAGATGATGAAAAAACTGACAGCATCCGCGCTTGTGGCACTGACGCTCGCGGGCAGTCCCATCCCGACCCACGCGGCCGACACGATAAGCCTTCGCGCGACCGCCAACTCAAACGAGAACGATGAGGACTACGACGGTCTAATCGTATTCAAGAACTATGTCGAACAGGCGTCCAACGGGGCGATCGAGGTCGATCTGTTCATCGGAACGCAGCTCTGCTCGAATGGCACGGAATGTCTGGCGGGCCTGGCGGACGGCAATATCGATATAGTGATCCAGACTTCGGGAGGAACGGCGAACATCTTTCCATTCGTCCAGGTTCTGGACCTTCCATACCTGATGAGCGACGACCGCGTCGCCGAGGGGGTTCTCGCGAACGGTTCCGGTTTCGTGACGACCATGCAGGACATGGTACGGGACTCTTCCGACGGTATGGTCCGGTTGATGACCATCGGTAACACGGGCGGATGGCGCAACTTCGCGAACACGCAGAGACGGGTCACCGAGCCCTCCGACCTTGAGGGGCTGAAGATCCGGACCGTGGTCGCGGATCTCCCGCAGGAACTGGTCAAGGCACTTGGCGCCTCGCCGACCCCGATTCCGTGGCCCGAACTCTTCACGTCGTTCCAGACCGGCGTTGTGGAGGGATCCAAGAACGGCATCACCGACATCATGAACATGAAGTTTCCCGATGCCGGACTGCAATACGTCACGCTCGACGGCCACGCCTACATGGGCGCTCTATGGTTCATGAACAACGAGAGGTTCATGTCCCTTAATCCCGCCCTGCAGCGGGTCGTCGTCGATGGATTCTACGCTCTCCAGCAGGCGACCTTCGCATCACCCAAGCGCAAGTCGATCCAGGCTTACCAGGACTTCCGGGCCGCGGGCGGCGACATCTACGTCCCGACGCCTGAGGAAAAGGCGATGTTCAAGGACGCCGCCGCGCCGGTCTATGACTGGTTCAAGGGCAACGTCGACGGTGGCGGGCGCATTTTCGACGCGCTGACGGAAGCCGTGGCCGAGGTTGAGGCCGGTATCGAAACCACCCGGATGAATGACGGCAGGTGATTTAGGCTATCATGCCGCGGACCGCTTCCCTTAAGGAGGGGGAGCGGTCGAATCCGGTCAGGCCGCCCCAACGCCGGCGCATGGACCGACCCGGGAACCGGAGGCCATACGACAATGATGGAGAAATTCCGTCGCCAGGGTTACGCGGTGTTCGAAGGCGCCATTGACGGTAGCGATCTCGCCATGCTGCGCGACATCTGCGACACCCTCCTCGCCGAGCCCCCTCGGGACGGCGGTGCCGGACTCCATAACATCGGCCGTGGTGAGTCGCGCCGGTTCCTGCGTCACCGGCATACCGATTTTCCGGAACTCGCCGACTTCGCGCTCGGCACACGGATCGATTGGCTGATTCGACAGAGCCTGGGCCGGAGCGCGCTTCTGTTCAACGAGCAGTTCGTGGTCAAGGGCGCAGGACGGGGGGCAAGTTTCGCATGGCACCAGGACAGCGCATATGTCGGTTTCGAGCATTTGCCTTACGTTTCACTTTGGATCGCGCTTGACGACGCAACCGAGGAAAACGGCTGTGTCTACCTCATTCCCCGGGATCTCGACGCCAATCCCGGCATCGATGCCCACGAACGTATGGACGGCACAGACGAACTCGTGGGATATTTCGGCGATGATCCCGGGCGGGCAATGATCTGCGAAGCCGGCACTGTGGTGGCTTTCTCGAGCAGGACCCTGCATCGATCCGGCGAAAACATTACGGATAGGCCCCGTCGCGCCTACCTTGGACAATATTCGCCGGAACCCATTCGGGACCCCGTATCCGGCCGGCTCAAACGGTTCGCGACTCCCCTGGCCCGCTCCGCACAGTGAACGGCCTGCCCTGTTTGACGTTCTTCTCAACCCTCACGCGCACGAGAGGAGGCAGGAGGTATTTTGACCGAAAGACACTACCGATACGCCCCTATCGGGCAGCCTTGGGGCTTGGCCTGAAGGATGGGCGGCCTCCCTGGATATGACATAAACCCCCGATGACCTGCTATGTTCCATGGACCATGACACCTCTCGAGCGCCGGCGGCGTTCCGCTAACGGAACGGGTAGAGCCAGACGCGGTAGTCATCTATCAGCACCTGGGCATGTTTGATCTGCTCCTCCGACATCTTCTTCACGACTTCCTCAAGACTGATCGCCGCGTCGGGGTCACCGCCTATCGCACTGAGCGCATACCACATATATGCGCGGACGAGATCCGGCGACGGCAGCCCGATCCCGAGCTCATAGTACCACCCAACCCCCGACTGCGCGCCCGGATGCCCTTTCATCGCCGCGCGCAGATACCACTCCATGGCGCGTACGCTGTCCCTTTCCACGCCAAGACCCAGCGCGTACATCACGCCAATCAGTTCCTCAGCCTCGGCATTGCCGGATCTGGCCGCGGGCCAGAGCGCCTCACGCGCCTCCGTAAAATGACCCGATTCCATCAGGTCGCGCGCCTCTTCGATCTCGGCGTGCGCGGAGAAGGAAACCAGAATCCCCATGGAAAGGGCGACACCGCGCGAAATGGCGCACACGGCAGGCTTCATGGTCTACTCCTCGCGTTCGTTTCAGCCCTGCCCGCCTACGCGGTCGATCTCCCGGAACCGCTTACGGACGACCACTTCATCCAGTTCGATCGGAGACAGGCCGAAATCGGTCAGCTCCTGTTCTATGACAAGATACTTTCGGGCAACAGAAACATATCCTGCGGCACATGCCATCACCACGATCTGGGCAGTTCGGACGGCCTTTCGCTCGGTATCGGTGAGGGAGGCGAGGGCCGCGGGCCGGATCGAACGGCGGGGAAAGGAGCGGACCGCGTTCAGCGACGGATCCCGCGCAACGCCCCGGCTCTATGGAACCTCGGCGCGCATGAGGTGCGGTTCATGTTCCATGACGGGCGCATCAGCGCCTCCAGGCTCTACGATAACGGTTTCAACACGCCCGCTGAGGAATTCCTTCCCAGGGGACTCAACTCGCTTCTCGCCGCGCAGGCTCTTTTCCCGATGGCGTCCGACGCGGAAATGGCCGGCCAGCCGGGCGAAAACGAGGTCGCCGGGGCGATCAGGGAGCGTATGGACCACGCATGGCCGATCATAGCCAAACGAGTCCGTGGAATCGGGGAATACGGGCGGCTCTTCGTCAACGCCTTCGAAAATGTCGACAATCCATCGGACGTGACAATCGTCGAAATCGCAAATGCGATCGGAGCCTTCATCGGCACTGAATTCAGGAATCACGACAGTCCCTTCGATAGATACCTCGAGGGACAGGGCAACGCGCTGACCGCGCGGCAGCTTCGGGGAATGAAGCTGTTTTTCGGCGACGCGCGCTGTTCCGACTGCCATGGCGGTCCGCTCCTCAGCGGCCAGACTTTCCATGCGCTGGGCCTTCCACAGTTTGGCCCGGGCCGGACGAGACGTTTCGACCCCTCGGCGCGCGATGTCGGGCGGATGGGTGAAAGCGACGATCTCAGGGACGCCTACCGGTTTCGCGTGCCGTTCCTCAGAAACGTGGCGCTGACCGGTCCCTACGGACATAACGGATCAATGCCGACACTGAATGATATGGTACGTCACCACCTGCGGCCGGCGGAAAGCAATATCGCCTGGCGACCGGAAATGGCGATCCTTCCGCCGGCGCCATGGCTCGCGGCCGTCGATTATGTTGCCCGCCAGGACCGCCTCGAGACGCGGCGACTGCTCGCCGCCATTGAAATCGATCTGCCTCCACTCTCGGACCGGCAGATTTCCGACCTGGTGGCGTTTCTGCATGCCCTGACCGGGGAAACCGCACTGGAGCGGCCGATGGGTCGTCCCGAGCGGGTGCCGAGCGGCCTGCCCGTCGACTGACGGACCTCCGTTCGGCATGGGGTCATCCGCCATTGGCGCCGCACGGACGGTCGCCGCGATTGTCCACACCCACGGCCGGACCTCCAAAGCGGACCGAACCTCCGGACCCTGATCCCGCCGGACTGGCCAGGACCGGCGCTGGATGCTAGACGGAGACCCATTATGCAGGGACCATTTCCGCTCACACGGGAACTTGTTCTGATCGGTGGCGGACATACCCACGCGTTGATTCTGCGCCATTGGGGCATGAATCCACTGCCGGGCGTCAGGCTCACCCTGATAAACCCCGGTCCCGAAGCTCCCTATACCGGCATGTTACCGGGCTTTGTCGCCGGCCATTACGATCGTGACGATCTGATGATCGACCTCGTACGACTGACCCGATTTGCCGGAGCCCGGCTTGTTCTCGGAGCCGCGGAGACGATCGATCCCGCGAACCGGCGCATCCATGTTCCGGGCCGTCATTCGATCCACTACGACATCGCCTCGATAAACATCGGCGTAGGCTCCGGTCTGCCGGATATTCCCGGGTTTTCCGAATGCGCGGTGGCCGCCAAACCCCTGCAACCCTTTGCCGCCGCGTGGCTCAGGTTCCGCGCGGCGGTCATGGACGGAAGCGCGAAAGCGCGGGTCGCGGTGATCGGCGGAGGCGTAGGCGGAGTCGAACTCAGCCTTGCCATTTCCCACGCGATCAGGTCCGCCGGGCGGACGGTCGATGTCACCATCATCGAGATGGCCAATGCGCTGCCCGGCCTCGGCGCCGGCGCCCGCGCAACACTGCTGGGGGATCTGGACCGTCACGGCATTCGCCTCATCGAGGGCGTTACCGTATCGGCCGTTGAACCTGACGTCGTGGCGCTCTCCGACGGAAACGAGGTGCCGGCGCAGTTCACGGTCGGGGTCGCGGGAGCCAGACCGCAGGACTGGCTTGACTCGACCGGTCTTGACCTCACGCGGGGTTTCGTCACCGTCGACGCGACCCTGAGGAGTTCCGATCCAAACATTTACGCCGCCGGTGACTGCGCGACGCTGCCGGCCGCGCGTCCCAGGGCCGGCGTATACGCGGTGCGCCAGGCACCCGTGCTGCACCATAACCTTCGCGCCGCGCTCTCGGGCGCCGGCAGGCGTGAGTACCGTCCGCAGCGCGATTTCCTCAAGCTGATCTCACGCGGCGGCAGGAGCGCCATCGCCGACAAATACGGCGGACGACTGACGGGTCACTGGGTCTGGCGCTGGAAAGATCGCATAGATCGCAGGTTCATGGACAATTTCCATGACCTACCGGCGATGGCCGCACCACGGATTCCAGCCGAATACGCGAAGGGTCTCGACACGGCGATCGCCGAAAAGGCGCTTTGCGGCGGATGCGGCGCCAAGATCGCGGCCACACCGCTCGCCGAAACGCTGTCGGCGCTACCGCGCCGCGTACGGGATGACATCCTGACCGGCCCCGGCGACGACGCGGCTATCCTGGGCATGGGCGGAACGACGCAGGCTGTGACGACGGACCACCTGCGCGCGTTCACGGAAGATCCATGGACAGTGTCGCGCGTCGCGGCAATCCATTCCATGGGCGATATATGGGCGATGGGGGCGAAACCGCAGGCGGCTTTCGCCACCGTGATCCTGCCGCGCCTGTCAGAGTCTCAGCAGCGTGTGTGGCTCGCTGAGATCATGGCCGCCGCTTCGGACGCGTTCCTGGCCGCCGGAGCCGAAATAGCGGGTGGGCACAGCTCGCTCGGAAGCGAGCTCACCATCGGGTTCACGGTGACGGGATTGCTCGAACGTCCGGCGATCACGCTGGACGGCGCGAAGCCGGGCGACAGGCTGATCCTGACCAAACCTATCGGATCGGGAACGGTTCTCGCCGCCGATATGGCCATGCGGGCGCGGGGCATCTGGACGGTCCGGACCCTGGAGGAGATGGAGCGTCCACAAGGCCATGCGGCGGAGATCCTGCACGACGCGAATGCCATGACCGACGTCACGGGTTTCGGTCTTGCCGGCCATCTCATGAATATATGCGGAGCCTCCAAAGTAACCGCACGCCTCAATCTCTCGAAGATACCGCTCCTTGACGGCGCGGGGGAACTGAGCGTTCAGGGCGTTCGGTCAACGCTCCATTACGGGAACCGGAAAATCGCGAGTCGCATGCGTTTACCCGAAACCGACCTCGCCGAACTGCTCTTCGATCCGCAAACCGCTGGCGGACTGCTTGCATCCGTCCCGTCGGATACCGCGCGTGACCGGCTTCTCGCCTTGCGGAACGCGGGCTACCCCGCCGCAGGAATCGGCTGGCTCGCCGAAGGCCCCCCGTTCATCGAGGTCCTTGGGCCGTAACGCGATAAAATCGCGCAAATCCGGTCGGCGGCTCGGTCCAGTTCCGGGTCGGTCAGATCGTCGGATACGACCTCTCCGCATAGCGCCGCCTCCCGGGCCACCCGCGATTTCCCGTAACGAATGTCGTAGTGCCGCCGCATCAGTTCCCCGGCGAGGGTTTCGAACGCGCCGGCGTCCGCCAGTTCCTGCCAGGCCTTCACCCGGGCATGGCCCTGGAATTTCGCGAACTTCTCCAGAGCGCGCCGCAGCGCGGACCGGTTCCCGGTAAGTTCGGAATACGCGCGCGCCAGATATCTGGCGCGCGCGTCGAAAGGGGCGGAGAGCCTGATCCTGTCGGCCTCACGCATGGCCCGCCACAGAGAGGAAGGCAGCTGCAGGTTGCCCACTCTGCTCGATTCGGCCTCGGCGACAACGGGACGCTCCGGATCAAGTCCGATGAGCTCCCTCGCGAGCGAACTCTCAAAAGTTTTCTGCGACGGCTGCGGTTCGTTTACCGCCCCCAACAACGATCCACGGTGGGCAGCCAGCGCCTCCAGATCCAATGTCTGCACGCCACGGGCCGCAAGCCTGCCCAGGATCTCCGTTTTCGCGGTACCGGTATTGCCGTCGAGCAGAACCAAACGGTGGGGCAATGGCGAATCACGCAGCATCGCGACCACAAGTCGACGGTAGGCGCGGTATCCGCCGACGAGGGTTCCGGCGCGCCACCCGATCTGTGACAGAATCGACGCGAAGGATTCCGAACGCTGCCCGCCTCTCCAGCAATAGACAAGCGGGCGCCAGCTCCCGTCCCTGTCGCCGAGGGCACTCTCTATATGTCGCGCCGCATTCCTTGCGATTAGGGCGGCGCCGACCTTCCGCGCATTGAATGGCGACACCTGCGTGTAGATCACGCCAACCCGCGCGCGCTCATCATTGGACAGCACCGGTAGCGACATAGCCCCCGGAATATGGTCATCGACGAATTCAGCGGGCGAGCGGACGTCAATCACACTGTCATACGGTGCGTGATATATCTCATCCAAGCTGGAGATCC
>JAPOUP010000218.1 GCA_026708635.1 Rhodobacter sp. | reverse complement strand
TAATTCAGCTCAACGAGTATTGAAAATGTCACGATCGCTGGCTTGCGGGCATTCGTTTCCGTCAGGTAATGGCTGTCCGGGATTCCGAATGGAGCAGCGTTTGTTGGATATCGCCGATTGGTTGCCTGTCTGTTTCGGTCCCGCCGGTTACCTGTTCCCCCATGTCCGTGGGGCCGGGCCGCGGGATCGGTGCGCATCCTGTTTCCATAAGTCCCGTCGCCGGACCGGTTCGGCTCACGGTTGCCTGAAATCTCCACGACCGTCAGTCGCAGGTCTCCCGGGGAAAGAACCATCCCAACGGGTCGCTCGGAGGGGAAGGGCGGTCGTGGGATTGGCGGTTCGGTTTCCGGCAGGCGCATGAAAGGTCTTTCCGGTTCCGCCGGCGGGCATCTCGCGATGCTTGCGTTCTCGGCGCTCGTCGCGGGATCATTCAGTCTTGGCGGCATGATCGCCAATGAAATCTCGCCATCCGCCCTCAACGCGGTTCGTTTCTTCGCCGCCGCGGTGATTTTGGGGGCTTTGACCCTCTCGGCCGGGGGAGTCCCGGGCTCGGCGCTGAAAGCTCCGTGGCGCTACTTGATCTTAGGCGCGCTTATCGGCGTCTATTTCGTCTTGATGTTCGAGGGACTGAAGACCGCGACCCCGGTATCCACGGCTGCGGTGTTCACATTGACGCCACTGATGGCGGCTTTCTTCGGTTGGCTGGTCCTGAGGCAGAGAACGACACGGCGCATCGCGTTTGCGCTTACGGTCGGCTGTTTCGGCGCGCTATGGGTGATATTCCGTGCCGACTGGCGAGCGGTCCTCGGCCTTGACGTCGGTCGTGGCGAAGCGGTCTACTTCGTCGGCTGCGTCTCGCACGCCATATTCGCTCCGATGCTGAAGGCGCTCGACCGAGGTGAGGATTCACTCGTGTATTCGTTTCTCTTCACATGCGCCGGCTTCCTGCTTCTCACCGTCTGGGGCTGGGGAAGCCTGCTGGCTACCGATTGGGGTTCATTGCCATGGCTTGTCTGGATAACGATTCTATATCTTTCCGTGTTTGCCACGGCGGGCAGTTTTTTCATGCTTCAGCACGGCGCGCGCGTTCTGCCGGCGGCGAAAGTGATGGCATATACGTATCTGACGCCCGCTTGGGTGATCTGCTGGGAGCTCGCGCTGGGCCACGGCGCTCCGTCGTTTCTGGTGCTCGGTGGCGTCGCGCTTACGGTCGTTGCGCTGGTATTGCTCCTGAAAGATGAGACCGACCGATCGGTGAACGCCGCCGCGCGGCGCTGACGGCCCGCGGAGGGTATACGGTCAACGCAGATCCGTGCCCGGGCTGGAGGGCGGTCGGTGGTTCGGGTCGCCTATGCGGAATCCCGGAACTCTTTGGTGAGAAAGGCCTCGAACGCCTCAAGGTTGACCGGCTCGAACTGGCCGAAACCCTGCATCCAGACGGACGCGTCGTTCAGGGCGTCCGGTTCCAGCCTGCACCACTTTACCCGACCGCGCCGCTCCTGGGTGATTAGGCCGGCCCGGGTCAGGATGGATAGATGCTTGCTGACCGCCGTAAGGGAAATGCTGAATGGCTCCGCTACATCCGTGACCGCCATGTCGTCTTCCAGGAGCATGCCGAGAATTTCGCGCCGGGTCGGATCGGACAGGGCCGCGAAGACGGCATCAAGGGACTTGGCTTTTCTCAAAGCTCAGGCTCGGTTCTCTGTATCGATGTGACAGGTCAAGGCTCCGGGCCCGCATGTCTGTCTACCGGGGGAGAGTCAACCGTTCGGTTGAATGAGGTGTTCCCGCCTCGATAGCCGGGAGCGAGAAGTATAGATGTTTTGTCATTTATTATCAAATAAATACACAAATCCTGCAGTCCTTGACTCCATGCCGGACCGGGCCTATGTTCGCCGCGCATGATCGAGGTTGCGTTTCGGGATGGCCGATCCGGCGGATAAACGGCGGCTGGAGAGTCTGGGGAAACGAATCGATGAGTTCCAGGCTGTTCGTCGGACGGAAAGTCCCGCGGTCGAGGATCATCATTCACAGGCCCAGCTGGCTTGGAGGATGGTGATCGAACTGGTGGCGGGAATCGTTATCGGCTTCGGTATGGGATACGGTCTCGACAGTCTTTTCGGTACGATTCCCCTATTCCTGATCGTGATGACATTGCTGGGTTTCGTGGCCGGGGTTCGAACGATG
This sequence comes from Rhodobacter sp., assembly GCA_026708635.1. Lineage (GTDB taxonomy): Bacteria > Pseudomonadota > Alphaproteobacteria > Rhodobacterales > Rhodobacteraceae > JAPOUP01. The sequence goes on along the minus strand of JAPOUP010000218.1, from coordinate 11,700 downwards.
CTGCGCTCGGCGGAAGAGGTTCGGAAAGAAACGGCGGAGAACGCTCCGCGGGCATATGATGGAGAGGACGAAGGTGGCAAGTGAGGCGCAGGCGGAAGGGACGGGGCTGGTATTTCATCCAATGGACCAGTTCATCGTGAAGCCACTGTTCGGCGATGGTCCCATTCATTGGTACACGCCCACCAATGTCACGTTATGGATGTTCCTGGCGATTGTGGTAATAACCCTAACGCTGGTGGTGGGGACGCGCGGCCGCGCCGTCGTGCCAAGCAGATCCCAGTCAGTCGCCGAACTCGCGTATGGCTTTGTCTACAGGATGGTCGAGGATGTCGCCGGCAAGGACGGGCTGAGATACTTCCCGTACATAATGACGCTTTTCATGTTCATTGTATGCTCCAACTTTCTTGGACTTCTCCCGATGTCCTTCACCACCACATCCCACATCGCGGTGACGGGCGTAATGGCCGCCGCCGTGTTTCTTGGCGTAACCGTTCTGGGCTTCGCGCTTCATGGAGTGTCGTTCCTGAAGCTTTTCTGGATCGGCGCCGCGCCTCTGGCGCTGCGCCCGGTCCTGGCCGTGATTGAGATCATCAGCTATTTCGTGCGCCCGGTCAGCCACAGCATCCGTCTCGCGGGAAACATGATGGCGGGCCATGCGGTGATAAAGGTGTTCGCCACATTTGCCGCCGTCGCGGTGATCTCACCGCTATCGATTCTAGCGATCACCGCGATCTACGCCCTGGAAACGCTGGTCTCGTTTATCCAGGCCTATGTATTCGCGATTCTGACATGCGTGTATCTCAGGGACGCGCTCCATCCACACCACTGAATATCGACGGACCTCCACCGGAAAATCCCTATACATTCCATATCAAGGAGAAAAAGCATGGAAGAAGCACTTGTTACCGGCCTCGCCTACGCGGGCGCGGGCCTCGCGTGCACCGGAATGGGTGGCGCAGCAATTGGCGTGGGCCATGTGGTCGGCAACTATCTCTCGGGTGCGCTGCGCAATCCGTCAGCTGCGGCGGGACAGACGGCGACCATGTTCATCGGCATCGCGTTCGCGGAAGCCCTTGGAATATTCTCGTTCCTCGTGGCTCTGCTATTGATGTTCGCCGTATAGTAGGCCGCGTGTCGGCTCCCTGACCGGCCCGGACCGCCGTTCTCGGCGCGTTATCCGGCTTGATCAGGGGATCGGGAGAACGACATGGCAAATCAGACCGACAGTCATGGAGCGGCCGAGGCCGCCGGTATGCCGCAACTGGAATTCTCGACATTTCCAAACCAGATATTCTGGTTGGCGGTGGCGCTGGTGATTATCTACATGATTCTGAGCCGGATCGCCCTACCGAGGGTCGCATCGGTTCTTGCCGAGCGCCGCGGGGTGATAACGGGCGACATCGCGGCGGCCGAGGATCTCAGGCGGAAGGCCGAGGACGCCGAAGCGGCCTACAACCGCGCCTTGGCCGACGCACGCGCCGAGGCTGCCCGAATCGTAGCGGAGGCGAAAGCCGAGATACAGGCCGATCTGGACGCCGCGATGGAGACCGCCGATGCTGAAATCGCGGCGAAGGTCGCTGAATCCGAAAAGGCGATCGCCGGGATCCGCGCGAGCGCGTTCGGGAATGTGGAGACCATCGCGCGCTCCGTCGCCGCCGAAATCGTGGAAGCGATGGACGCGACGTCCGACGAGAGGGTCATACGTGATGCGGTATCGGCGCGCATGGGAGGCTTGGGGGGATGAGATCTATAGCGATCCTTATAGTTTCCGCGACACCCTGTCTCGCGGCGTCCGGACCGTTTCTGTCGCTGGGCAATACGGATTTCATAGTGCTGCTCTCCTTTCTCCTTTTTCTCGGGGTTCTCGTTTACCTGAAGGTTCCTGGACTTCTCCTGGGACTGCTTGACAAGCGCGCGGCGGGTATCCGAGCGGAACTGGATGAGGCGAAGGCGCTGCGTGAGGAGGCGCAGACTGTTCTCGCCGGTTTCGAGAGGAAACAGCTCGAGGTTCAGGAACACTCCAGCCGCATAGTCGAGCACGCAAAGGAGGAGGCACGGCTAGCGGCGGCCAAGGCTAAGGAGGATATCACGACTTCAATGGCCCGTCGCGTTGCCGCCGCCGAGGAACAGATCGCGAGTGCGCATGCCAGGGTCGAGAGGGAAGTGCGCGATCAGGCGATACGGGTTGCCATCGCGGCCGCGCGCGATGTGATCGTCGATCGGATGACGGCCGATACCAGAGCGCGGCTGATTGATGAGGCTATAGATGCCGTCGAGACAAGGCTGCACTGAAACGCGCTCGTAACGCCGTCATGATACCGTCAGGGAGTTGTTCGGTCCACCGGATCCGCGCGCGCCGCCTCATAAGCCAGTATCGCCCGTTTGACCGGAAGGCCCCAGTGATAGCCGCCGAGCTCCCCGGACTTGCGAAGCGCCCGATGGCAGGGAATTAGCCAGCTTATCGGGTTGCGACCGATGGCCGTGCCCGCCGCACGGCTGGCCCGCGGACTGTCAATGGACCGCGCGATCTCGGAGTAGGTCGTCACATATCCACTCGGAATCCTTAGTAGCGCTTCCCAGACTTTGATCTGAAATGGGGCTCCAATGACGTGAAGCGGCACCGATTCGTCCTGACGGTCGTTTTCGCCGAACGCGCAGCGGACCCAAGCTCGGAGACAGTCCGGGTTTTCGGTGAACACCGCCCCGGGCCAGCGTCGGCGCAGGTCGTCGTGCGTCCTGGACTTTCCCGACTCGGAGGCGAAGGCCATTCCGCAAATTCCGTTTGCCGTTCCCATCACGAGCGCCGGGCCGAACGGACTGTCAAACCAACCCCACGAAATCTCGAGTCCCGCGCAGTGTCGCGCATACTCACCCGGAGTCATGGCTTCCCACGTCATGAACAGATCGTGCAGCCGCCCGCTTCCGGAAAGCCCGAGTTCCGCGGCGGTGTCCAGAGTGGTGAACCTGTTCCTGAGCATATCCCTGGCATGCCCCAACATCAGGTATTGCTGGTAGCGTTTGGGTGACACGCCGACCCATCGGCTGAAGATGCGCTGGAAATGCGCGGAGCTCATCCGCATCTCCCGCGACAGTTCATCCAGCGTCAGCGTTTTGCCACCATGCGAGTCGATCAAATCAATCGCGCGGCGGATGGTGGAGTAATGGTAGGCGCGCTCCGATATGGGTTCAGCCATGATCTAATCCTCGTTTCCCGGGATCGATTTATGTGACCTCGGGTGTCGGCGCGACCCGTTTCCTGCGCAATTTCACGCACCGGTTACTGGACCGGCCGATTTCCGCGGGTCTTGTGGGCTGGGGCCGCATTGTGCATACCGCCGGAGATGGCAAAGCAACTCGATTATCACACGGTTCGGGCGATCTTCGAACGTTTCCGTGCCGCCGAACCCGAGCCGAAGGGCGAACTGGAGCACGTCAACGCCTATACGTTACTGGTGGCGGTGGCCCTGAGCGCGCAGGCGACGGACGCCGGCGTCAATAAGGCCACTGGCGCTCTGTTCAGGGTCGCCGATACGCCCCGGAAAATGCTCGATCTGGGCGAGGAGCGGTTGGTGGAGCATATCAGGACCATCGGCCTGTTCAGGACCAAGGCCGCGAACGTGATGAAGCTCTCGCGCATTCTGGTCGAGGAATACGGTGGCGAGGTTCCTTCGTCGCGGGCCGCGCTTCAGTCGCTGCCCGGCGTTGGGAGAAAAACCGCGAACGTCGTGCTGAACATGTGGTGGAAGCATCCCGCACAGGCCGTCGACACGCATATCTTCCGGGTCGGAAACCGTACCGGTATCTGCCCCGGAAAGGATGTCGCCTCGGTCGAACGCGCGATCGAGGACAACGTGCCCACCGAATTCCAGCGCCACGCGCATCACTGGCTGATACTTCATGGCCGCTACACCTGCCGGGCCCGCAAACCGGCGTGCGGCGCCTGCCTGATCGAGGAGTTCTGCCGCTTTGAGGAAAAGAGCGCGTGACCAAGCGGTTTCAGGTGGTGGGAATCGGAAATGCGCTGGTCGACGTTCTCGCATACTGCGACGAAGCCTTCATGGAGACGAACGGCGTCCGGAAAGGGATCATGCAGCTGATCGACGTAAACCGGGGCACCGATCTCTACTCGCGGATCGGTTCCGCCCGGGAAATCTCCGGCGGCTCGGTGGCGAACTCGGTCACAGGCATAGCGCGGCTTGGCGGTAGGGCGGCGTTTGTCGGCAAGATCAAGGACGACAAGCTCGGCTCGACCTTCGCCGATGACATGCGCGCCCAGGGGATTGTCTTCGACACCAGCCCGGCACCTAGCTGCCATCCGGCGGAAACGGGTCGCTGCATCGTTCTGGTCACTCCGGACGGAGAGCGTTCGATGAACACGTATCTCGGCGTTACCGAGTTTCTGGCGCCGTCGGATATTGACGAACGGATGATGGCCGATGCCGAGTGGATTTTTCTTGAGGGCTACCGCTTCGATGGGCCGGAGAGTCAGGAAGCCTTCGCCAAGGCGATTTTCGCCTGCACAAACGCGGGCGGCAAAGTCGCGATCACGCTTTCGGACCCATTCTGTGTCGAGCGTCATAGGGACTCGTTTGGCGCGATGCTGAGAGATCACGTCGATCTGGTATTGGCCAACCGGGCCGAGATCCTGTCGATGTATGGATCACGCGACCTCGACTCCGCGCTTGGGGCGGCGGCGGCGGAGGTGAGGCTCGTCGCGTGTACGGACGGCGAAAACGGCGTGCACGTGCTAATGGGCGGCCGTCGCTGGCACGTTCCGGCGGTAACAACGAATGTGGTGGACCTCACCGGTGCCGGCGATCTCTTCGCCGGCGCGTTCCTTTGGGGGTTGGCCGAGGGTTACGACCCGGAGACCTGCGCGCGCATGGGAAACATCGCCGCGTCCGAGATCATCGGTCACATCGGCGCGCGGCCCGAAGCCGATCTGAGGGATCTGTTTATTTCCGCCGGCGTGCTCCGAGACGGTTGAAGGCCGGCGTTCCGGCGGCTCTCAGTAGCCCGCCTTCCGGTCGACGAGGTGTAGCATTGGCTCGTTCGCCTCGCAGCGGCGTATGTTTTCCGCGATCAGATCGCTCGCTGATCCGGGGCGGGTCTCGCTCGCCTGGTGCGGCGTGACCGTCACCCCTGGATGTTTCCAGAACGGATGACCGTTCGGCAGTGGCTCCTCCCGGAACACGTCAAGCGTGGCGTGGGCGATCCGGCCCGCGTCAAGCGCCACCAGCAAAGCTTCGTCATCGATGAGACCTCCACGGCCTGGATTCAGTAAAATGACGCCGTCCGGAAGCAGCGCCATCGTTCGGGCGTCGAGCAGGTTTTGGGTGGCCGGGGTCAGGGGGAGAAGAAGGACGAGCGTGTCGGCGGAGGCGAGGATCCGCTTCAGCCCGTCCCGACCCTGCAGGCAGGTCACTCCGTCAATTCGTTTTGGCCTGCGGCTCCATCCCATCACCCCGAAGTTAAGGGCGGCGAGCGCGCGGGCGCAGGCGCTCCCAAGTTCCCCAAGCCCCAGGATCGCTACCCGCCTGTCGCGGGCCAGAGGCGGAGGATCGAAATTCCAGATGTGATCGGGATTCACGATATGCGAATCCATTCCCAAGTGATGACGCAGGACATGACCGACTACCCACTCAACCATGCCTTCGGTCAGTCCGCTGTCCACCATGCGTGTCAGTGGCTGTGTAAGTGTGCTGTTGGCGAGAATTTCCTCGACACCCGCCCAGAGGCTCATCACCGCCTTGGCGTGCGGGCAGCGCCGAAAGTCCCGGAACTCCGGATTTGGGGCGTAGATCACGTAGTCCGCCGCACCGGGATCGAGGTCCGGTGACGGTTTCGCCTTGACGCCGGCGCGGGCCAGGGCCTCCCGGAGAGGGCGCTCGTATTGTCTCCAGCGATGCCCGCCGGCGGCGAAGAGCACGTTGACCATGTCGCGCTTCCCGTATTCAGCTCCTCGGCCGGTGAATGTGCGCTGACTGCACCAGCCCGAAACCGATCATCAGCATTATCAGTGCCGAACCACCATAGGAAATGAACGGCAGGGGCACGCCCACGACCGGCATCAACCCTGTCACCATCGATATGTTTATCGCGATGAACAGGAAAAATGTGGAGGCGATGCCGAAAATCAGCAGGCAGGAGAAACGGTCCCTGGTCCGAAGCGCCGAGACAATGCAGTAGAATATGATCAGGGAGTAAAGGGCCAGAAGTGAGGACGCGCCAACGAAGCCCAGCTCTTCCGCCAGCGTCGTGAATATGAAGTCCGTGTGCTTTTCGGGCAGGAAGTCGAGACGGCTCTGGCTCCCCTGCATGAGGCCGCGCCCCGTCCAGCCACCCGATCCAAGCGCGATCTTGGACTGGATGATGTGATAGCCGACGCCAAGCGGGTCGGCCTCGGGGTTCAGATAGGCGTCTAGACGCAGGTATTGGTAGTCTTTCAGCGGCTGCCATTCGGTTCCGCGCAGCATTATGGCCAACGCGGCCAATCCACCGCCTCCGGTTCCGAGCGCCGCGAAATACGCCCAGTGCACTCCGGCGATGAACATCATGACCGCTCCGCCCAGAACCAGCAGAATCGATGTCCCGAGGTCCGGCTGTCGCAGGACCAGGAAAGTCGGGAGCAGGATCAGTGCCAGCGGCACAGCGACCCAGAATGGCCGGGAGATTTTCCGGGCGTCAAGCCGGTCGTAATAGGCCGCGAGTACCATCACTACGGTCAGCTTGGTAATCTCGGATGGCTGCAGGCGTATGATGCCCAGATCGATCCAGCGCTGTGCTCCCATGCCGACCGCGCCGACGGACTCCACGAGCAGGAGCAGAAGGACCGACGCCGCGTAGGCAAGGCCGGAGATGTTTTGCCAGAACCGGATCGGAACCATCGCGACCATTAACATTATGCCGGCACCCAGCGCGAAACGCACCATCTGGGGAGCGGCCCAGGGTGTGAGGGATCCGCCGGCGACCGAGTAGAGCATCAGGAATCCCAGCCCGGCCACGGCAACCAGCAGCAGCGTCAGCGTGAAATTCATGAAGAGAATCTTTCCTGGTCCGGTCGGTGCGTTGTCACCGTTGAACTCGACGGAACTCATGCCCGCGACCGCTTCCGGGTCAGGACCGCCGGGTCGCGCAGCTTCAGCTGCCTCTGCCGGGTCTGAATGGTCCCCCGCTGGTTTTCCGGATAGGCGGACAGCGGTGGCGTGTCCCCATACAATGCCTGAAGCACGATATCGCGCGCGATTGGCGCGGCGGAATGGGAACCGTTACCGCCATGCTCGACCACCACCGAACAGGCGACCCTCGGCGCGTCGTATGGCGCGTAACAGACGAAGAGCGCATGGTCGATCTGGTCCCACGGGCGATCCTCGTTGGCGATGACGCCATTGCTGCGCTCCGCCTCCGTAATGCCGCGGACCTGGCTTGTCCCGGTCTTTCCCGCCATCAGCATTCCTTCGGTGAGAATCCGGCTTCTGTAGGCTGTCCCTTTCGGCTTGTTGACCGCGTCGATCATGCCGCCACGCACCAGATCCAGATGTCTGGAGTCTATCCCGAGCGGCTCCCATTCGGGCACGGGCTCTTCCCTGCCGTTGATTGACTTGATCAGGCGTGGCGCCACCGACTTGCCCGAAGCGATACGGGCGGTCATTACGGCCAGCTGTAGCGGGGAGCTGAGCACGAATCCCTGGCCGATACTTGAATTGAGGGTATCGCCCACCACCCAATCGGCGCTTCGGTTCCTGAGTTTCCAGTTCCTGTCAGGCATCAGACCTTGATGCACCGCCGACAGCGGTAGGTCATGGTGCTGTCCGAACCCCAGCCGTCGTCCCATCGAGGCGATTTTCTCGATGCTGACGCGTCTGGAAATATCGTAATAGAATACGTCGCAGCTTTCCACGAGTGACGAGTGAAGATCCATAGCCCCATGGCCGTGACTGCGCCAGCAATGGAACCTTCGCCCGCCAACCTCGACATGGCCGCCGCAGGAGATTTCCAGACCCGGTCCGATGACCCCTTCATGCAGCGCCGCCAGCGCCGTAACCATCTTGAAGGTTGAGCCGGGCGGGTAGACGCCCTGTGTGGCCTTGTTCGACAGTGGCCGGAACCTGTTGGCCATCAGCGCGTTCCAGTCCGCTAACGAGATACCACGCGCGAACTTGTTTGGATCGAACGACGGGGCGGACCCCATCGCCATGATGTCGCCGTTCCGGATGTCCATCACTACGGCGCTGGCGCTTTCCTCACCCAGTCGCGCCTGTACGTAATTCTGCAGCCGGCTGTCTAAGGTCAGTTGCAGGTTCGCGCCGGGCTCGCTTGCCTTTTCGTCCAACTGGCGCATGACCCGGCCCGCGGCGTTGACCTCCTCCCGCCGGACGCCGGCGCGGCCGCGCAGAAGGTGCTCCATCTTGGCCTCAACCCCGGTCTTGCCGACCTGGAACCGCGGGATCTTCAGCAGGGGATCGGTATCTTCGGAAAGATAGCCTTTGGTCATGTCGTAGTCGCTGACCGGACCGACATATCCGAGCACATGGGCGAAATCCGTGTTCAGTGGGTAGGCTCTGCTCGGCGTGACGTCCGGTCTTACTCCCTGAAGGGCGGGGCTGTTGGCCGCGACTTTGGCGAACGCGTCCCACTTCAGGTGATTGGCGACGGTGACCGGAACCGATGGATTCGCCTCCGAGATCTCTCTGAGCGCCTGGTCAACCTCGTCTGCCGAAAGACCGACAATCCCAGCGATTCTCTGGAGCGTGGTCTCCAGGTCACCCACATCCGCCCGGGTAAGGACAACGCCGTAATCCTGCTCATTCCTGACCAGCGGCACCCCGTTCCTATCGAAGACGAGACCCCGCGCCGGTCGTGTAAGGCGAATGTTGATGCGGTTTTCGTCTGCCAGCAGGCGGAACTCCTCCACCTGCTCGATCTGCATCTGCCTGATCCTGAGCCCCAGAACTCCCACGAAGGCCATCTGCGCGGCACCGAGAATCAATCCGCGGCGGGTGATGACCCGCACGCTCTGATCGGCCCTGCCCTCCAGAAGCGTCATCCCGCTTCCCCCTTCGCATTTTCGTCTCTCGTGGCTACCGGGGCGCCACCTAGGGCAAGTCGCGCTGTCGCGGCGACCAATGGATAGGCCAGCATAGTTGATGCCGCATGGATCATCGCCCTGTCCAGCGGTACCGCCTCGAAGAAAACGACCCATATTATGGTCGTGTTCAACAGGGCGGCCGCGAACAGAACGCCCGATACCAGCGCCCATTCCGCGAAGAAGGCGCGCTCCCGGACGCTCTTTTGTCTATTTCTTAGAAACTCGGTTGCCAAGACCATCAGTACTGCCCAGAGCCCGATGGGACGCATGAGAAGTATGTCGGCGATGAAAAAGGCCGCGGCGACCAGAGGCGTCGCTAGCAGTTCGGGACGGCGCATGAGCCAGACGAAGGTGATGGTCACCATCAGGTCGGGACCGGGGAATCGCCGCGGCCAGATCTCATAGGGCATTATACCGATGACCAGCAGCAGTAACATCAGGCCTGCGTAGGCCAGGCCGGAGAGCAGTCGGTTCCTGAACGTGGCGTGTTCAGCCATCCGTAAATTCGGGGAATCTCAGTAGGGGTTGTTGGTGCCTGCGCTCCACTGGCTCACCGGGCTCGGCCAGTCGTTCCCTCGTTAGCGTCCGGAGCACGCGTACGAAGCGCAGTCGTCGGAAATCGGCGGTCAGCATCGCGCGTGGCTTCAGGTTGGGTCCGTCGATGACCTGGCCCACGAGGATGTTCTCCGGGAACACGCCGCCGTCACCCGAGGTAACTATCCGGTCACCGGGCCGGACGAGTTCGATATCGTCAATGAACCGCAGAAGAGGCAGGGTCGAATCGTCACCTGTTAGGATCGCGCGTTGACCGGAGGGCTGGATCATTACCGGAACCCTGCTGTTGCTGTCGTTCAGCAGGATGACGCGGGAAGTCCTGTTGCCTACGCCACTGATTCTTCCGACGAGTCCCAGCCCGTCGGTGGCTGCCCAGCCATCGACGATTCCGTCATGCTTTCCGATGTTGAGGAGTACGGACCGTCGGAACGGGGAGCCGCTGTCCGCGACGACGAGTCCGGTGATGTAGGTCAGATCCGGTTCCTGTTTCACATTGTTGTATCTGCGAAGCATGGCGTTTTCCTGCTCGAGCTGCAGCGCGGCCTCTCTCCATGCTTTCATTTTCCTAAGTTCCCTTCGCAGTTCGACGTTCTGCGCGTGGATCCGATTGTAGGATCTAAGGTTCTCAAGCATTTCGGCGGCTTGCGTTACCGGAACCAATAGCCAGTCTATGGCCGGGACGATTTGATCCACGATGAGCGCGCGCTGTCGTTCCGCCCGTGGATTATCGATTCGCCAGAACAGGAAAGTCGCCATCAGGAACACGGCCAGCAATCCTATGAAGATGCGCCGGATGGTTCGGAGATAATTTCTTTTGCCGTTTTCCCCGGCCACTCATGCCTCCAGCCTGGCCCGGGTCGGAAACCGTCCGGGCCGCCGTACCCGTGGCTCACGGGCGCTCCTCTTGATCGATCTCAGCTCGCGTAGTCTATCACATGCCTGAACTGCTTTTCGTATTCCAGCGCCAGGCCGGTGCCAATAGCTACGCTGTTGAGGCAGTCGTTGGCGACGCTGACCGCGAGACCTGTCTGTTCCCTGAGCGCCACGTCGAGTTCGGCCAGCAGGGCGCCGCCGCCGGTAAGCATGACGCCGCGTTCAACGATGTCAGCGGCCAGATCCGGCGGCGTGGCCTCAAGTGCGGTGATCACGGCTTCGCAGATCTGCTGAACGGTCTCGGCGAGGGCCTCGGCTACCTCCGCCTGGTGGATCTCGATCTCTTTCGGTACGCCGCGAAGCATGTCACGGCCCCTGACGCGCTGCGAGGTTCCCTGTCCGTCATCCGGAGCCCGGGCCGAGCCGATCGAGGTCTTGAGCCGTTCGGCCGTGACTTCTCCGATGAGTAGATTCTGCTGGCGGCGGAGGTAGTTGATGATGGCCTGGTCCATCTGGTCACCGCCAAAGCGCACTGACCGCGCGTAGACGATGTCCCCCAAACTCAGTACGGCGACCTCACTGGTTCCGCCGCCGATGTCAACGATCATGTTTCCCGTCGGCTCGACGATGGGCATGTTGGCGCCAAGCGCGGCCGCGATGGGTTCCGAGATCAGGCCAGCACGTCGGGCTCCGGCGCTAAGTACGGACTGGCGTATGGCACGTTTTTCCACTGGGGTCGCGCCGCAGGGCACGCATACTATGACCTTCGGCCTCACCAGCATGGAACGCTTGTGCACTTTCCGGATGAATGACTTGATCATTTCCTCCGCAACGTCGAAGTCCGCGATGACGCCGTCGCGCATCGGCCGGATCGCCTCGATGTTCTCGGGCGTGCGTCCCTGCATCAGTTTGGCTTCCGAACCGACCGCCAGCATCTGCCTGCGCCCTTGACTGACGTGATAGGCGACCACCGACGGTTCGTTCAGGATAATCCCGCGGCCCTTTACGTAGACAAGGGTGTTCGCGGTTCCGAGATCGATCGCCATTTCGGATGAGAACAGACGGGAAATGACTTTCATGAGGTGATGGTCTTCCTTGGACGCTCCCGGAGAGCCGCGGTTCGGCTTCACGCAATCCCGGACCTATAAAATCCCGGGGGGCAGGGCAAGGGGTCAGGGGCGCGG
>JAPOUP010000240.1 GCA_026708635.1 Rhodobacter sp. | reverse complement strand
ACGGAAATTATGTTAGGCCTTACCCGCGACGACGTCCAGCGCAAACGGTTCGCCGTTCGCCAGTCACCGCTGTCCCGGGAAAATCGGATTGGCGGTCCATGGCGTTCCGGCGCGGATGCATTTCGGGGCGCTACCGTGGGATCGTGCCCGGGCATCCGGACAGTCACCCGCGATGGCCGCGGCAGGTCGGGTTGGACGGTGCCTCGTGCCTGCCCGTCAACGCCATCGACAGGCCATGCATACGGTCCGTAAACCGGGCCAGTTCAATTGAGAGGGCATTCCAGCTTGGAACACGACGACGAATTCATTCTCCATGACCTGAAAGTCGAGGTCGTCCTGGACGGCCGGCAGCCGGTCTGCCGACACATCGAGGGCGAGTTCTTCACCGTAGAGGGAGAGAACCTTGTCTTCGCCAGGGGGCAAAAGATTTCGATGTATGCGCTCGCTGCGGTGCTGCCGCTATTGCCTGCCAAGCAGCGCGAAACGGACCCGAACGACTGGATGTCGACGGACGCCGAGGTCGCCTGCCCGGATCCGCATTGCGGCGGGCGCTTCCGGATCACGCGGATTGGCACCCGGCGGTTCTCCCATGCGGGGACGACCGGACTCCCGGAAGCGCGTTCAACGCCCTATTGGGAGAAAGACGGCTAGGCGCTGACGATCGCCTCGGCCTCGATCTCGACCAGGTAGTCGCCGGCCAGATCGTTCACGGCGACCAGGGTATTGGCAGGCTTCGAGGCACCAAAAACCCGGCCGTGAACCGCGCTGACGGCTTCGGTGTCGGCGATGTCGGTCAGATAGATGCGGGTACGGACGATATCGTCAACCGTTCCGCCAAGTGCGCTGACGGCGCCGATGATCCTGTCGATGACGTAGGTCGTTTGTGCGGCCGCGTCGCCCGGCGCGACGACGCGGTCGGCACCCGCTGTCGCGGTGGTCCCCGAGACCAGGATGCGTTCGCCCACGCGCCGTGCCCGGCAATAGCCGGCAATGGTCTCCCATTCACTGCCCGACATCGCGCGACGGACCGCGGGATGTCCCGGCATCGTGTCGGTCCTGTAGGCGGCGGGGACGGCGCTCAGGTGATGGCTCAGGTCGCCGCTGGCGGTAAGGAATGGGTGCGTCCGGTATTCGTCGCCGCAGTCACCGGGAATCCGTGCGGTGCCGGCGAATGCCTTGGCGAGGACCGCGCGGTCACCGTTGTCGAGGGCAAACCCGAAGAGCCGGACGTTATCGGCGCGATGATCGCTTTCGCCGGGCCGGACACCGATTATGACGCCGGCGACATGGGACTGTTCCAGGACCCAGCGCGTCGCGACGTTTGTCACCGAGACACGGTGCTTGGCCGCGATCCCGGCCGCGGCGGAGAGAACCGCCTGATAGGCTTCCCAACCGCCGGCGGCCTCGATGAAGCGGCGGTATTTCATCTTGCTCCAGTCGGGAAGGTTCTCCGGCTCCGGCTGGCCCAGCCATCGCTCGGACAGAAAGCCGCCGCAGACGGTGCCATAGGCGAGCAGGCGCACGCCATGGCGCTCGCAGGTCTCCGCAAGAGGCCCGGTGAAACGGCGGTCCAGCAGCGAGCAGGCGACCTGGTTGGTCCGGACCGGAACGCCGTCGGCCAGCGCCAGATGCAGATGCGCGGCGTCGAAATTGGTCACGCCGATCTCGCGGATCAGCCCGTCGTCGCGCAGCGCCGCAAGTTCATGCAGGGCGTCGAGCCAGGCGGGGTGCTCGAAGCTCCACCAATGGAATTGCAGGAGATCGACACGCGCGACCCCGAGCCGGTCCAGCCTCTCCCGCACTCCGGCGCGTACGGTTGCCGGTGACATCGGGCCGGGCGGCGGGCACCATTTGGTGAAGGCCAGCGCTTCGGGACGGCGTTGCAGGAGACGCGATACGATGACCTCGGCGCTGCCGTAGTGATCCGCCATGTCGAACGTGTCAAAGCCGCTCTCGGCATAGTGGGAAAGGTGATCGGCGGCCTTGTCCGGGTCCAGGTCGGCCCCGTCGCGCTCCATGTCCGCGACTTGCCAAAGGCCGGTAAGGACGCGGCTGATGGCCAGTTCGTCCGTCAGGCGGACCCTTTCAGGCCGTGCGATGGTCATAGCCGGTCTCCAGCGCCGACTTGACGATGTCCAGCTCGACCCGGTGGGTGGCGGTCAGGCTGTCCCATCGCGCGTCGTCCATTTCGGCCGTGCGAATGGCCGTCAACGCCAGTCCGGCGCCCAAGCCGTCGCCGAAGACGTCCCCGGGCGTCACCCGCGCGAAGACGCGCGGCGACAGGGTATCGGGTGCGGTCCCCACGTGGTAGTCGATCAGCCACTGCTCCGGATGGGCCTCGATCCGCACATAGATCACGGCGCCGTCCCTGATCGAGGTTCCGCGCACCAGCCCGGTGTCGTCGATCTCGGCTCGCCACGTGCCGAACGACCATAGGCTCATTTGCTCCGGGTCCGCCATGAAGGCGAAGACCTCGTCCTCGGAACGCCTTACGCGAATGAAGGCCGTGCCGCGGCTCATGCGGGCGTGCCGGAGCCGCGGATCGCCTCGACCTCGATCTCCACGCGGGCGCCGGGCACGACAGGGGGTGCGCAGACCGTGGTGTTCGCCGGGCGGGCGAAACCGATGCGGCCCTTCAGGAGGGCCGCGACCGCCGCTACGTCGTCCGCGTCGGTGATGTATACGCGCACCCGGACTATGTCGTGGAGGCCCGAGCCCGCCTCGACCAGCGCGGCCTCTATGGTGTCGAGCGCCGTGGCGGCCTGCGCCTCCGCTCCCTTAGGCATCTCACCGGTCGCGAAATCGACGCCAACGGTTCCCGAAACGAAAATCCGGTCATCCACGACGACCGCACGGGAATACCCGGCCATCTCTTCATAGACCGATCCACTGAACACATGACTGCGCTTGCCGGCCATCGCGCCCTCCCAGTTCAGGAAACGGGGGCGCCGCGACGCCCCCTGAATCCCGCCAGCCGACTATCCGTCGAGCATCCTGATCAATTCCGCGACTTCGGCGGTGCTCATGTAGCCGGTCTCGACGTTCTCGTCGCCGTCGAGCTTCCACGTCATCTTCGGCGCCTGCACGTCGCCGTTCCCGTCGAATGACAGGGCGCCTGTGGCACCGACGTAACGGATCGTCTTGCCTTCGGCCAAAAGCTCCTTGGCGCGCGCGATGCCCTCAGGGCCGGGATAGACCTCGACCCCGTCCGGTGAGGTGACCAGGCGGATATTGTCCCGAATACTGTCGCCGGTGATGTCGCCGGAAGCCTCCATCGCAAGGAGAACCACCGTCACCGCGTCATAGACGGAGTGCAGGCCGGGACCGTTCGGCGGGCCTTCGAACCGCGCCTCGAACATTTCGTTGAACGAGTCGACCGAGGGCAGGCGCGGTTGGGCGCTGTCGTAGCCCTGCATGTTCTGCAGGAACTGTGAGCCCACCGCCTGAAAGTAGTCGTCCGACCGCAGCGAGTTGTTCACGATCAGGTTGTCGGTGCCGCCGAGGGACAGCCATTCGCGTGTGATCGTGGCGCCGTCGACCGGGAAGGCCACGAGGAAGAGCGAATCCGGATTGCCCTCGAGCGCTTTCGTGACCTCCGCGCGATAGCTTTGCTGGCTCTCGTTATAGGCCACCAACGACGTGATCGAACCGCCAAGCTTGGCGATGTCCCGCTCGAACCGCTTGGCCAGCCCGACGCCGAAGTCGGTGTTGACGTAGATGACCGCGGTCTTCCTGAAGCCGCTGTCGACGGTCAGTTTCGCGCCAATGGCGGACTGGCTGCGGTTGGTGGCGTAGGTGCGGAACCAGTAGCCTTCGGTCTTGCCCTCTTCGGCGAGGGTCGTGAAGCTCTCGGATGACGAGCAGCAAGAGACCTGCACCACCTTTGACGGCACGGCGACCGATGTCAGGACCGGCAGGCTGACGCCCGAGGACACGGCGCCGATCAGCGCCTGTACGCCGTCAAGGTCGACGAGGCTCTTCGCGGCGTCCACGCCGACCGCCGACTGGCCCTGCGTGTCGCGCAGCACGTACTCCACCGGACAGCCCAGAACGCCGCCGGCCTCGTTGAACTGCTCGACCGCGAAGAGACCGGTCTCGGCGATCCGCTCGCCCACCTGGCCCATTGGCCCGCTGACCGGCAGGATCGCGCCAAGCTTGACCGGACAGTCGACGGCGCCGGCCGAAGAGCCGATCCCGGTGAGCGCGGCGACGACCGCCGCCAATCCAAATTTCTGCAACATGCGCAACTCCATGTGTTTGGGCCCGGCGTTCGCGCCGGACTGATGTGCCGCTTTGGGCGACCTTGTTCCCCGTACCGGGGATCAAACCCCGTCTTCGCGGCCTTGTCCACCGTTACGGCCCTGCGTGGCGCGAAACGTGCAGTTCTTCCCCAATCAGGCCGCGCGGGCGGATCAGCAGCGTAACGACCAGAATCAGCCCGATCAAGACGGCTTGCATCGCGCCGCCCTGGGCCTGGATCTCCGACGGGACCACACGCGAAATGATGAAGCCGCTCATGGTCCAGACACCCCAGACGATAAGCGCGCCGAGAAGCGCCCCGCGGTTGTTGGCGCTGCCGCCGACGATCAGCATGGTCCAGATCTGGAACGTCAGGATCGGCAGGAAGTCCCAGGGACTGACATAGCCGATGAACGAGACGTAGAGCGCGCCCGAGAGTCCCATGATCATGCAACCGAGAACGAAGGCCTCAAGGCGTACCCGCTCCGGCGACTTGCCCAGGCTGGCCGCGGCGACATCGTCCTCGCGGATCGCCTTCAGCATCCGGCCCCAAGGCGATTTCACGATCCGCTCCAGAGCGGCGAAAGTCAGTCCGACCGAGACCAGGACCATGAGCAGATATAGCGCGTTCTGCGCGAGCGGCCCGTCAGCCCACGCCTTGGACGGGTTCGGAATGCCAATCAGGCCTAGCGTGCCGCCGGTAAGGTATTCCCAGTTCAGGCAGACGAGCTGAATGGTCACCGCAATCCCGAAGGTGGCGACGGCGAGGTACTCGTGCCTGAGACTCGACGTCGCGAGGCCGACGATCGCGGCGCCCATTCCGGATGCGGCCATCGCGCCGATAAGTCCCACGACAAAGGGCAGTTCGAAACCGCCGAATACCGCGTCCCTGGCCGGGCCGGTCAGGATTGCCATCGTGTAGGCGCCGATCGCGGTGAAACCGGCGACGCCGGCGTTAAAGAGCCCGGTGAAGCCCCATTGCAGGTTGAGTCCGAGAACGGCGACGCCGAAGATCAGCGACAGGATCAGAAAGAAGACGATGTAGGAGACCAGCCCGATCATCTGGAACGCTCTCCGAAAATGCCCTCGGGCCGGAAATAGAGGATCGCGAGGATCAGCAGGAACGGAACCGCGGGCTTGTAGGTCGTGGGAATGACCATCACCGAGAGGTTTTCCGACAACCCCACGATCAGCCCGCCCAGGACGGCGCCGTAAAGGCTACCCGTGCCGCCGAGGATCGCGGCGGCGAAGAGCGGCAGTATCAGGCTGAACCCGAGCTCCGGCCGCAGTTGCACGGTCATGCCATAGAGCACTCCACCGATCGCCGCGCCGGAGGCGCCGATCACCCAGACCCACGTGACGATCCGGTCGACATTGACGCCGCTTGCCCGGGCAAGGTCGGGGTTTTCCGCGACGCCGCGCATGGAGATGCCCGCCCGGGAGCGGGACATGAAGAGATGCAGTGCGATGACCACGACCACGGTCAGGCCCAGCAGGAACACCTGGTCGGGCATCACGCGGACGTTGCCGGGCAGGAGAATGGCGAACTGCAGCTCTCTCGAGTAGTAGATCGGATCGGAACCCCAAATAAGCACCACCAGGTGCCGCAGGGTCAGCGCCACGCCGAAGCTGGCGAAGACCATGGTCATATGCCCCGCCATGCGGCTGAGCCGTTCGAAAACGAAACGATGCAGCAGGAGCGCGACCATCGAGGTGGCGATACAGGCGCATGGCATCGCGAGCAGAAGGCTGGCCCCGAAGGAAAAGGGACCGATGGTCCGGTCGAGGAATCCGCCGAAGCTGGAAAAGAACGCCACGAAGACAAGCGCGCTGTAGGCGCCCCAGGTGAGCAGTTCGGAATGCGAGAAATTGGCGAACCGAAGCATCTTCATGGTGAAGCTAAGGCCGATCGCGCCCAGCGCGACGACGGCGCCGCTCAGAATGCCGTCCGCGACATGCTGCAGGATCATCCCGCGCCCTCCGTCTTCGCCGCGTCGCGCCTGAAACCGAGAAAGATCTCGCCGATCCCCTCGTCCGACAGAAGGTCGGCGGCAGGTCCCTCGATCCTGTTCCGCCCCTCGGCCAGAACAAGACCCCGATCCGACACGCGCAGTGCCGCTTTCGCGTTCTGCTCGACCATCAACACCGCGGCCCCGTCCCTGGCGAGGCCACGCACCGCGCTGAAAAGCTCGCTTGCCGCCTTTGGCGAGAGGCTCGCGGTCGGCTCGTCGAGGAGCATCAGTCTCGGTCTGGTCAGAAGTGCGCGGGCGACGGCAAGAATCTGCCGCTGGCCTCCCGAAAGCGAGCCCGCCCTGTCATGCATTCGTTCCTTCAGGATCGGATAGATGTCGCAGATTTCCTCGATCCGCTCCAGCGCGGCGGCCTTGGCCAGCGGCGCGCCGCCGATCATGAGATTCTCGCGGACGGTCAGCGTCGCGAAGACATTCCCGGTCTGGGGTACGTAGCCCACACCCTCGGCGGCCAGCCTGTGCGCCGCGACGCCGGTAATGTCACGCCCGTCGAGCCGGACGTTACCGGCCGATACCCGCACAAGTCCCGCGACCGCCTTGACCAGGGTCGATTTCCCGGAGCCGTTCGGGCCGATGATCGACACGACTTCGCCCGCGTCCACATGGACCGAAACCCCGTGCAGGATCGGCAGATCGAACGCATAACCGGCGATTACGTTCCGGGCCTGCAGCACATGCGGCGCGGTCATGGCAAGTCTCCCAGGTAGGCGTCCAGCACGGCGGCGTCGCGGCGCGCCCCGGCGGCATCGCCCTGGTAGAGCAGGCGGCCCTGAGCCATCACGAAGATCGGATCGCAGATCGACATGACGACGTCCATGTTGTGCTCGATTATAAGGAAGGTGTGGCCGCGGCGGTTCAGCGCCCTGATCCGGTCGACCAGCGTCAGCATCAACGACGGATTCACTCCGGCCGCGGGTTCGTCAAGAAGAATGATCTTCGGGTCGGCCATGAGAACGCGCGCCAGCTCAAGCAGTTTCAGCTGGCCGCCGGACAAGTTGCCGGCCTGATCGTTGCGCACGCCGGCCAGTCGGCAGAAATCGATGATCTCGTCCGCCCGGGCGCGGGCGGCGCGCTCTTCCCGCGCCACCGTTCCGGTCCGCAGCCAGTTGTTCCAGAACCTCTCGCCCGATTGCCCGACGGGAACCAGCATGACGTTTTCGAGAACCGACATTTCGGGGAACGGACGCGGGATTTGGAACGTGCGGGACAGGCCCTCGGCGAAAATCCGGTGCGGCGGGCGGTTCTGGATCGGCACGCCGTCCAGGAGTACCTCGCCTTCATCCAGCCTGGTCAGGCCGGCGATGGTGTTGAAGAGTGTCGTCTTGCCGGCACCGTTCGGCCCGATCAGCCCGCCGATCACGCCGCGCGGCAGCTCGAGGGAGATCGCGTCCACCGCCGTGAAGCCCCCGAATCGCTTGGTCACGCCACGGAGCCGCAGGAGAGCGTCCGCGGCCACGGTCAGGCGACCTCGCCCTGACGCGCGACGCGGGCCAACCGGTCGTCACCATTGTTGAGATTGTATTTCATGATCCGCCCGTGTCGCCCTTCAACTTCGCGCTCCAGCCCGTAGACCGGACCCCGCGGCCCGGTCGAACGTCTGCGGACCGCCTCGATCTCCCGGCGATCCCCGCTTCCCAATTCGATTTCGAAAGCGCGGAGAATCCGCCGCAGCCGGTTGGCATAACGCGAGCCGACGATCGTCGCGGCGACATCGGGGCTGTCCAGGGTGACGCGGAGCGCAACGGCGGAGACGTCGGATCCATTTCGGTCGGCCACGGCGCGCAGTGTCGCCAAAAGGTCCTGAAACAGCGCCCAGCCTCCGAACTCCTCGATGATCAGGCGGTACTTGACCAGGCTGCGGTTATCGAAGTCGAAGCCGGGATCGGGCCTGCCGAGCCAGACATCTGACAGAAACCCTCCAGCCAGGACGCCGTAGGCGAAGAGGCTGACCTGTTTGCCTTTTGCGAGTGCGGCGAAGTCTTCCGAGGCGCGGCGGTCGAGCAGGGAATACTGCACCTGGGCCGTCGCGACATCGATCGCGCCGCACAACTCCGCCAGACGCTCGGCGTCGAAATTGGTCACTCCGATCAGATCGATCTTGCCCTTGTCGCGCAGGGCGCCGAGGTGCGCCGCGGCATCGACATATCCGGATACGGCATAGTCCCACCAATGAAACTGCACCAGATCCAGCCTATCCAGCCCCAGTCGCATCAGCGAGCGGTCAATCGACGCCTCGACATCGCGGAGCGTGAGCCCCGCCAGACTGTCCCGATCGGGCACGTACTTGGTGTGGACCTTGACGCGGTCCAGCGCGTCCCGCCCGCGGGTTCGGGCGAGAACTGCCCGGAACCGGCCAATCATTTCCTCCACCCCAGCGTAGATGTCGGCGCAATCGAAGGCGATTACGCCGGCATCCACGAAGCGAACCATGTCGAAAATCGCCCGATCGGCATCCACCGCGCCGTGGTCGCCGGAAAGCTGCCAGCCACCCTTAATGATCCTCGAAACGGAATAGCCGGGCCGAACGGCGACTCCGGGGACTTCCGTCGCGCGGGCTGGCCTTCCGCCGTTCTCCGGATCGCCTCCCGCAATCCTGTCCCGCCGCCTTGCCTCAGGAAACCTATCCCGCATATTTCACCATATTTAGCCGCACGCGATCATCACCTATAATATATATAGGATTTCCAGACACTCGCCTACGGATGGAGGGCAAGCCCGATGAGGACACAGTGTAACGGCACCCCGGTCGGTTTCAAGCGCCACGGACGGTGCGTCCACGGCTGATTTTCTCTCCGCGGACCCTGACGGGACGGTTTGGCGCTCCGGCAATTCATCCCGCGTCTGATCCGGCGGTTCCGTGACCTGGCCCCGCTTTCCCCGCCCCGCGTGATCGCGGGCATACCGATTGGCCCGCCTGGCGCCGCCGGCACGGTCCACGCGCGCCGGGAACGACGGTCCCGACGGCGGCGCCTGGCATTGAGACGCCCCTTGCGCCGCCCATCCTGTCCGAGTATGGCGAAACCCCTATAGTGCGGAGATGGCAGCGGCATGGTCAAACCGGTCGAATGGGTCGGCTCCGGCAAGGCGGATCTGAAGCGCTTCCTTGACCCCGTGCAGAACCACATGGGGTTCGCGATCTACCGCGCCCAGCTCGGACGACAGCATCGGGACGCGAAGCCGCTGAAGGGCTTCGGCTCGGGTGTTGTGGAGGTCGTCGCGCGCCACGACGGCGATACCTTCCGGGCCGTTTACACGGTCCGGTTCGAGACCGCCGTCTATGTCCTGCACGCCTTCCAGAAGAAGGCGAAACGCGGCATCGCGACCCCAAAGCGGGAGCTCGACCTGGTCCGGCGCCGATTGCGCGCCGCGGAGCGACATCACCATGAAACCCATAGTGGAGGCTGACGCCATGGAATCCAAGGAGAGCGCCGTAGAGCGCGGCATCGGCAACGTCTTCGCCGATCTCGGCTTTCCCGACGCCGACGCCCACCTCGTCAAGGCCGAGCTGGTGAGCCGCATCGACGACATCGTGCGCGACCGTGGCATCACACAGACCGAGGCCGCGCGGCTGCTCGGCCTCTCCCAGCCAGACGTGTCGCGACTGCTGCGCGGCGACTTCCGCGAGTACTCGCTGGAGCGCCTGTTCCGGCTGCTGACCGCGCTCGGGCGCGACATCGACATCGTCGTCCGCCAGCCGCGCCCGGCCGCGGGCGGCAGGCTGCGCATCGCCGCCGCCGAACCCGCTTGACGCCGGTTACCGATGAACGGTCCACATGTCGTTGCCCTCGAATCATGTTGCATGGATTGTTGCGTTCGGTACTGGCAGTGCCAGAATTCGAACAAGGCCATGATCAGCCCTGAATGTTTTGGGCGGTATTTTGAAGTTTTGTAGATGTCAGGCTCTTACGGAATTGTGTGGGGGTGGTTCCGACTATGTCTTTAAAGACCGTTGCAAAATACTGGCTGCTGGAAAATCCTACCTCAAAAGCGATGTCGGTGATGCTGTTCGCAGTACTGACCAAAAGTTCTCGCGCGCGATGGATACGCTCTTGCTGCAACCAGTCCGCCATGGTCAAGCCGGTGTCACGCACAAAAAGTTGTTTCAGCCAGCTTTCGGAAACCCCCAAATGCGCGGCGATCTGCCAACTTCGCACCGAGATACTGAGATCTTCTGTCATTATGGCCTTGGCGCGTTGTACCCGGGGGTCAGAGACGTCATCGAGACCTGTGGCAAGAGCCGTCACCGCCTCGCTCATTAGACACAGCGCATGGGCCTTCACCAACCAGGGGAGGCCCGACACGCTTTGGTGTTCAAAAAGCATTGCGTCAAAATGGCTTTCAATAGATACGGTGCTGGCCGCGACGCGCCCGGTTTCGTTCAGCGACCGGCGAAGGGCGAGATTCTCCTCTCGGTCCAGTCCGAACGCATTTTCTACATCGAACCGAAACTGAACCCAAGAAATTTCACCGGGTTCCAGCTGCTCGAAAACGGCGCCATGCCACTCACCGGGACGTGTCAGAAATAGGCGGCGAGGCCCAATGGTATAGCGATCATCGCCCCCCCACCATTGTAGCTGCCCACCTCTAACCAACACAATTTCGTAAGCGTTTTCATGAACATGCGGCTTTAACGTATACTCGGTGGCGCTGGTTTGCTTGGACCAACCAACATTGGGAACCTCTGGTAGAAGGCACGCCTTGTCAAAGAATGTGATGCGGTTGGTCATTTGTTCAAAAATCTCCACTGTCGCGAAATGAACGCTACGCAAAGCGCCCCGCGCTATAGCCTTTTTCGCGTCACGTATATTTGACCGAATTTCGGATATGCATCAACGGAGGAGGAACCAACATGCTCAAGTCAACTTGGACCAAACGCAAAACCACTAGCCTCGTCAGCGCCACGGCCATGGTGTTGGTCATGTCGTCATCAGCATTCGCAGCTGACCTGAAATTCTGGACTCTTGAGGAACAGCCAGACCGCCTAGCAAAACAGGTAGCGCTAGCCGCGGATTTTGAAGCAGCAACCGGTATCGAAGTCGAAGTCATTCCGGTCACGGAAAGCGAAGTGGGCACGCGCGCAACTGCGGCTTACGCTGCTGGCGACTTGCCTGACATCATCAACCATACTGTTCAGTTTACACTTCCTTGGGCTGAGGCAGGCATTCTCGATGTTGATGCCAACAGCGACGCCATCGAAGCCCTTGACGCAGGTACTTTTGCCCCGGGCCCGTTGGAAATGGCGGCCTTCTCTGGCGGCTATGCGTCGGTTCCGTCGGATGGTTGGACCCAGCTCTTGGTTTACCGCAAGGATTTGCTGGCCGAAGCAGGAATGGACAGTCTTGTCAGCTTTGGCGACATCGAGGCCTTCATGGCGAAAGTTCACAATCCACCGGAAATGTATGGTTTTGTCGTTGCCACAAAGGTTGACGAGACTTATCTGACCCAGTTGGTCGAGGTTCTGTTGCAAGCTAATGGCGCGACCCCGGTCGACGGCGACGGTTACAAGCCTATGGACGAGGCCAAGCTGATCGAAACACTCGATTTCTACAAGGCGCTGGTCGAGAATTCGCCTCCGGGAGAGCTTTACTGGAAACAGGCTCGTGAGCTCTACTTCGCTGGCAAGACCGCAGCGATTATTTGGTCGCCCTTCATCATGGATGAGCTAGCAGGTTTGCGTGATAGCGCCCCGCCAACCATCAATGACGACCCGCAATCGCGTGAACTGGCTGGCCTGACCGGTTTCGGCACCACCCTGAGAGGGCCGTCGCGTGAGGATGCGGTCGGCTGGAGCGACGTGCGTTATCTGGGCATTACGTCTGATGCCGACACCGACAAAGCGATCAAATTCATCGAATTCGCCCTCAGCGAAGGCTATGATCAGATCCTTGGTATCGCGCCTGAAGGAAAGTTCCCGGTCCGTGCAGGCACGGTCGATGAGCCGTCCAAATATCAAGATATCTGGGCTACTTTGCCGGTTGGCGTTGATCGCCGGGCCCCGTTGGGCGAATTGTACCCAGAAGATGTCATTGCCGGTATCGTGGCGGGCCTAGAAGTCGGCCAGCGCTGGGGCGTCACCGAAGGCCAGCTTGCAACTGCATCGAAAATCCTCAACAGCCAGGTCCTCAACCGCCTGTTCCGCGAATACGCCGATGGCGTGCGGAGCGCTGAGGAAACGGCCAAAATAATCAACGAGGAACTGAGCGCTCTCTGATCCATGTATTGTGCGAGGGCGCCGCGCACGGCCTTGCACACTGTCTTTTATTCCGAAACGGATATGAAATAAACATGCTTGACGAAACTTCATCTCAAATGCCACGCGACTATCGATTGGACGGCCCCAACGCAGCCAATGCCATTGAAAGGGGGATGGCCTCTGCCGAATGGTACCATTCCGAAGTGCCGCGTAAGGCGATGAAAGACCTGATGAAGCGCACCGATCAACCAGCGATCCGAGACACGGTTGTATTGTTTTTGGGTCTGGGGCTTAGCGCTGCAGGAGGCGTTTATTTCTACGGCTCCGCATGGGCGATCCCTTTCTTTGCTGTCTACGGCGTTCTCTATGGTTCTGCTTGTGAGTCTCGTTGGCATGAATGCGGCCATGGTACAGCGTTCAAGACACATAGGATGAACACGGTCGTCTATCACGTCGCCAGCTTTATGTTCATGCGCAACCCAGTGAACACACGCTGGGCGCATGCACGGCACCACACGGATACCATCATTGTGGGGCGCGACCCCGAAATACTCTTAATGCGCCCAACCGCGATATTGTCTTTTGTTCTGCGGTTTTTTGGCGTGGCCGATGTCGTGAACGCGCAGCGGACGTTGTGGTGCCAGGCATTTGGTGCGTTCACCCCGGCAGAGCGTGACTATGTGCCTGAGTTCGAACTGGAGCAGGCTGGGTTTTGGGCGCGCACCCATGTGATAATATACACCTTAGCGCTTGCCACGGCTTTGGTCTTTTGGACTTAGCTTCCCCTTCTCCTGATTGGCGGACCGCGCATCTACGGAGTCTGGCACGCGGTTCTAACCGCGATGCTGCAACATGGCGGGTTGGCGGAAGATGTTCCTGACCACAGGTTGAACAGCCGGACGGTTCTGATGAACCCAATAAGCCGCTGGATCTATTGGAATATGAATTACCACGTGGAACACCATATGTTCCCCATGGTTCCCTATCACGCGCTGGGTAGGTTGCATGAAGCTATCAAGCACGATCTTCCGCCTGCCAGCGGCTCGATATTTGCTGCTTATCGCGAAGTGCTGAGCGCAATCTGGAAGCAGCGACGCGATATCACTTATTTCCACCGCAAGAAACTGCCGCCCACGGCCCGACCGTACCGCGAAGAGTTCCACGAGCCCGAAGTCGCCACCCTCGGGGTCGATTCCGGTAGGGGGCGCAATAGGTGTCAATAGGCGTCCAACATTGACCCGTCTTTCCCCGTGTTTCTTTCCCGGTAGCCTTTTTCCGTCAGGGATCGGCGGGAGGGCGGGAGGGCGGGAAAGGGTGGACGGGAGCTTCGGGATACGGCGCGGGCAGGAAGGCCAGGGGCCGCAGGCGGCACATCGCCGTCGACGCCGGGGGAACCCCGGTCACGGTCCACGTCCACACGGCGGACGGCCGGGACCGGGACGGCGCGCCGGACGT
>JAPOUP010000064.1 GCA_026708635.1 Rhodobacter sp. | reverse complement strand
CGACACAAGGATTATGATTCCTCTGCTCTAACCAACTGAGCTACTCCGCCACGCCGCTCGATCAGCTATTCGAGTGCTGTCCCGACGTCAAGGGATTCTATGGATTGCCTATTCCGGAAAGGGAAACACCGTTCATTACATCTGCGACGGGCGCAGGCCGGAGCTGGGCGGCAGCGTGTGTGCCGGATTCGGCTCGACGCTGCTGCGTGCGCTGGAGCCTGAAGCTATTCAGCAGGCTGACTTGGCGCTCGAACGGGCCCGCTACGAGGCTGACCGGGCCTTTCGGCAGTATGATGCCGTTGACCCCGGCAACCGGCAGCTTGTGGACGAACTGGAGCGTCGCTGGAACGAGCGCCTCGTTGCGACGTCGGAGGCGGAGGAGGCGCTTTCCCGTTCCCGGGATGCCAACCGCGCGTACCGGATGGGCGACGCGGAACGGTCTGCACGCCTCGCTCTCGGTCGCGACATCGAGAGGGCCTCTGGTGCCAAGAGAGGGTCTCGCCGGAACTCCGCAAGCGGACCCTGCGGGCCGCCCTCGTCGAAGCGACGGCATGCGTCACGGACCGCCGGGTCCGGCTTGTCCTGCACTGGCAGGGGGCGACCAAAGCGAGATCGTCGTCGAGAGGCGGGGATCCGGCGTCATGACTGTCAACGGGTCCTAGTAGGTCTCGGCATAGGCCGCGCATTGCGCCGGCACGTCCATTTCGGCAACATGGGCAATCTCAGAAGCCTTATGCGCCAGATAGACATCGGCGAAGGCGTTGGGGAACCAGCCCCGCACGGTTGCATTCTCGCTGAACCGTTCCAAAGAGGCCTCGAGCGTTTCCGGCAGTCGGATAAACCCGCGAGCCGCTAGATCTTCAGGCGACAATAGAGACAGATCCTCCTCGGCCGGGGTCGGAGCCGACAGCCCCTCTTCGATCCCCTGGATGCCCGCGTGCAGGATCGCCGCTAAGGCCAGATGCGGGCAGGCGGCGGCGTCACTGGCACGGTATTCGATGTTGAACTGGCGGGCGATACTGGCGGGGTCTTTGGCGGTGACGGGGCAGACGCGCAAGGAGGCTTCACGGTCGCGGAGGCCCAGACTGTTGTATGCCGCCGACCAGCGATGCGGGGTCAGGCGCAGGTAAGACACGACCGAGGGCGCGGTCAGCGCAAGGATGCTGTCGAGGTACTTCAGCACGCCCGCCGCAAACGACGCGGTCAGCGCTGACATCCCGCAAGGCCCCTTGGCATCATAGGTTGCGGGCGCGCCATCAGGGTTGAGAAAGCTTATGTGGATATGCACCCCGTTACCAACGCTGGCCGGATCAAGGATTGGAGTGTAGGTGACGGCCTCGCCCAAGTGCCGCGCGGTGGATCGGGTTAACTCGCGCACGATCACCGCAGCGTCGGCGGCGCGGACACCCTTTTCGGGATCGATGACCACCTCGTACTGGTTGGGGCCGTACTCCTTCATGATGCTGTCGGGGCTGAGGCCTGCAGCGGTTATCTGCGCCATCAGCATCTCGCAAAGCCCCCGCTGGGCTTCGAATCCCGCGCGGCCATAGCTGTCGCCCGAGTAGCGGATTTTACCTTTGAGCTGGAACTCATGTTCGAAAGCGGCCAGCAGCTGGACGCCGCCAACTTTTTCTAGCCGTGCGAGGGCGGATTTGAGCAGGGAGCGCGTGCAGAAGTCCCATGTTGCGCCGTCCAGGTCCACTATATCGCCCAGCATGAAACGCTCCGTCCGAGTGCCGAAATTCGCTGAAACCGAGGTTGTTTGGTCCGGAATCAACAGCAGGTCACCCAAGGCCCCAAATGGGCTGTCAGCGATCCCGTCAAAGCAGTTGATTTGAACATTCGTAGGTGTCCAGCCCACGCCCCGGGCCAACCGCTTGTCCAGTTGAACGGACGGAAAAGCTTTGCCCCGTACTTTCCCCGCCAGATCGCATGTCGCGGCAAAAATCAAATCGGTCATCGGTGTTTCCTCTATCTGCCTCACGGTATCCCGGGCTTCGAACCGGGCGCGGGTGGTTTCCTAGCTGTCCCCCGCTTCACAGTGAGGTGCAACACCCGATGTGGGTGAGGTCTGGTCAGGTCGCCGCATGATGTTGCGAATCGGCCGGATGGCGGTGACAGTCCCGGTGTTGAGCCAGGGAGACTGTCATGCCCGAGGGCTACCGCCACCTGACCCACCCCGGGAAATGCCAGATCCACGCCCTGAGGAAAAGCGGACATTCCGGTCCGGCGACCGCCCGCCGGTTCGGCCGCAACCGCCCCGCGGTGGCCCTTGTGTTGCACGGAGACATCGTCCAAGCTTGTTCCCGAAGGACTGAAGCCGTTCACGTGCGGAATCCGGCAGTCCGAGTGTTTCGGTTCGGGAGCGAAACCCGGGAGGCAATAAAACGCCGGGCCGAAATCAAGTGTTCTCGAGTTGACTCCACCCCTGACCTCGACCTCTGACTATGCTGGGGAAGGCGCGGAAATCATTTCAACCGCGCTTCAAGACGTGACTCGCGGTGACTTCGATAAGAGCGGGATTACCCAGCTTGAAAGCCGGTAGACCTTCGAAGGGTGCCAAACATGGTTCATTGGCAAAGTGTCCTAAAAGATCACTGGACAATTGAAGCGTCATTCACTCGTCTTAACGGTGAGTACGACCTAAATTTCCGCGCCGAGACACATGGCGGTGTGCGCTACATCGTCAAAGTGATGCGGCCGGGTTGCGAAGAATGGCTTGTCCAAATGCAGATTTGGGCCATGACATATATCTGTCAACAAGCGGCGGAGCTTCCGATCCCTTCGGTTATTCCCGCAAAAGATGGTGCCTTGTTTCTGTCGCTCCCCGACGAAGAGGGCGTAAAGCGGCTGGTTTGGGTTATGGCCTGTTTGCCGGGTGTCTGTTTTGCGCACGCCGACCCGAAATCCGCGGCTTTGATTTACGACTTGGGCGGTGTTCTGGGGCACGTGAACAGGTCGCTGCGCACCTTCGCACATCCTGGGATGGAGCGTGATTTTAAATGGAATCTCATGCGTGCGGGTTGGATCGCAGACAAACTGAACTGCCTTGAGAATTCGGCTCGCAAAACGCTTCTGCAAGATATCTGTGCGGAATTCCAGGCGCTTGAGCCCGTTTTGCGGGCGCTCCCGAAGCAAGCGATTCATAACGACGCAAATGACTACAATATCCTTGTAGACGGACAGGCCGGCAACCTGAATGTTTCTGGCCTGATCGACTTTGGCGATATGTGCGCGGCCCCGCGGATCTGTGACATGGCAATCGCCGCCGCCTATGTGGTTCTGGATCAGCCCAACCCGGAGGCCAATCTGGCCGCGCTTGTGGCAGGCTATCATGCCGCCTATCCAATCACGACGCGGGAAATTGATCTGCTCTGGCCCCTTCTGCGCATGCGGCTGGCGGTGAGCGTGGTCAATTCTGCGCTGATGTCTGAAGACAATCCCGACGATCCCTACGTGACGATCTCCCAGGCGCCTGCCTGGCGTTTCCTGGAAAACCATAACCTCAACCCGATCCTTCTGGCGGCTCGCCTGCGGGCGGTCTGTAACCTCCCCGCTGTGGACGGAGCGGACCGCGTCATGGCTTGGCTGGATGCGGAGCGTGGAAACTTTGCTCCTCTGATGGGTGAAGATCTGCGCGACGCACCGATGGGATCACTTGCGGTTGAGACCTCCGCTTGGCCGCGGAACCCGTTCGACCTGCCACCGGAAGAGGCGTCGCTGGTAGGACGGGAATTCAACCGGGACGGCGCAATTTGGCTTGGCTATTATCACGAACCGCGCCTGATCTACACGGCGCCGGGTTTTCGCAAGGGACCCTGGAAGGCCAGTGACCGGCGCACGGTACATCTGGCGGTCGATGTCTTTGCGCCCGCGGGACGGGCTTTGTATGCGCCTCTGCGCGGCCTTGTTGTCATGGCCGAGTATCGTGGCGCGCATCTGGATTACGGCGGCATAATCATCCTGCGCCACGAAACGCCGGAAGGCGACCCGTTCTTCACGCTCTATGGTCACCTGAACCCGGAGTTCCGCGATCGCCTGAAACCCGGTGACATCGTGGAAAGGGGCGAAACATTCTGCCAGTTGGGCGAGCCCTCCCAAAATGGCGGCTGGGCACCGCATGTGCATTTCCAGCTCGCGCTGACCACCGAGGGGATCGAGGAGGATTGGCCTGGCGTGGGCGATCCGGACGAGATGTACCTATGGGGCGCGATTTGTCCCAATCCGGCGGCGCTGCTCAATCTGCCCGACGAGAGGGTACGCTTCCATCCTACTGATAAGAACACCGTGCTGGCGGATCGCAAAGCGCATTTTGCGGGCAATCTCAGCCTCACCTACACTGACCCGGTGATGCTGGTCCGGGGCTGGAGACATCACCTTTTTGATGAATGGGGCCGGCCCTATCTTGACGCTTACAACAACGTGCCGCATGTGGGCCATGCCCACCCGCGCATTCAGGCGGTCGCGGCGGATCAGCTCAAACGGGTGAATTCCAACACCCGCTATTTGCACCCTGCCCAGACCGCCTTGGCCAAAAAGATCCTGTCTAAATTACCCGATCGCTTCAAGGTGTGCTTTTTTGTGAACTCCGGGTCAGAGGCCAACGAGTTGGCCCTTCGACTGGCCCATGCCCACACCGGGGCAAAGGGTATCGTGACGCCTGACCACGGCTATCACGGCAACACCACCGGCGCAGTCGCCATCTCGGCCTATAAATTCGCCAAACCCGGCGGTATCGGGCAGGCCGATTGGGTTGAATTGGTAGAGGTCGCCGATGACTATCGCGGGTCTTTCCGCCGCGATGATCCAGACCGGGCGGAGAAATTCGCGGATCTCGTAGACCCCGCCATATCGGCGCTCAAAGCCAAAGGACACGGGCTCGCCGGGTTCATCGCCGAAACTTTCCCCTCGGTCGGTGGCCAAATCATTCCGCCCAAAGGCTACCTGCCCGCGGTCTATGACAGGATCCGCTCGGATGGCGGGGTGTGCATCGCCGACGAGGTGCAGACCGGGCTGGGGCGCCTGGGCGCATATTACTTCGGCTTCGAGCATCAAGGGGCCGAACCCGATATCGTCGTCCTGGGTAAGCCTATCGGCAACGGCCACCCTCTGGGTGCCGTCATCACTACCCGCGCCATCGCCGAGAGCTTTGACAACGGGATCGAGTTCTTCTCGACCTTCGGTGGCTCAACCCTGTCCTGCCGCATTGGCAAAGAAGTGCTGGACATTGTCGATGACGAGGGTCTGCAGGAGAATGCGCGGGCCATGGGGTTGCGGTTGAAAGACGGACTGTGCGCGTTGCAGGTCGACCATGACAGCATCGGCGATGTGCGCGGGATGGGGTTGTTTCTGGGTATGGAACTGATCAACTTGGATGGGTCGGAGGCCACCGCGCTCTGTTCCTACGTCAAGGACAGGATGCGCGACCATCGCATCCTGATAGGCAGCGAAGGGCCCAAGGACAATATCCTGAAAATCCGCCCGCCGCTGAGCATCGAGGCCGATGATGTGGACATGATCATCACTACGCTGGGCAGCATCCTCGCCGAGCGCCCGCTTTTATGAGCGTGCGCCGGTCTTGGTGGGCGAGAGCCCGTCAGGTCGCACGAGCAGGACAGCGATGACCGCGCTCAGCACGATTGCGTCGCGATAGGGGGCGAGGCTGTCGGGCAGGAAGGCCTGTGTGAGTACTTCCAGGGCACCGACCACGAACCCCCCCTGCACCGCACCGCCGAGGCTCCCAAGCCCGCCGAGCACCGTGGCGATGAATGCCTTGAGGACGGGAAAGAACCCCATCAACGGATCGACCGAGCCGCGCTGCGCGGTCCAGATCACCGCTGCGACGCCTGCCAGTAGTCCGGAGATGGCGAAAGACACGGCTACGACGCGGTCGGCCTTCACGCCGAGCATCCGCAGCATCTCGAAATCCTCAGCTGCGGCGCGCATTGCCATGCCCGTCGCCGTGCGTCGCAGCACCAAGGTGAGTGTGGCAAGGGAGATAAGTGTGACGAGAATCGATACGGTTGGGGCCACGCCGATGGTCATGCCCCCGATCTGATAGGCGCCTGACCATGATGACGGGAACGAGATTGGCACAGGTCGGGCAGAAATACCATTCTGGAACAGAACCTTGAGAATCTCGGAGACTGCGAAGCTGGTGATCAGCAAGGAGACCACATCCGCCCCGCGCATCGCCCGAAACGCCACGCGTTCCATCGATAGCGCCATGACCAGCGCTGCGCCAATCCCAACGGTGAGTGCCGCAAGGGGCGGCAGGCCAAAAGCCATCGAAAGAAAGATACCATAGCCACCGAAGGTCATGATCTCGCCATGGGCAAAATTGATCAGCCGCACGATGGAGAAGACAATGGCCAACCCCAAGGCCAGCATCGCGTAAATACCGCCGAGGCTTAGCGCGTTGATGAGTTGCTGCAGCAGTACGTCCATCGGGGTCACGCCGCCAAATAGGCTGATTTCAAAACGTCATCCCCCGCGAGATCGCTCGGGTGGCCAGAAGCCGCGACCGCGCCATTGGCCAGCACCACCGCATGATCCGAAACTTCCAGCGCCAGCGCGGCGTTCTGCTCGACCAGCAGGATCGAGATGCCTTCGGATTTCAGCTCTTCCAAAATGCCAAAGATCGTATCGACCATTTGCGGTGCGAGGCCCAGCGAGGGTTCGTCCATCAGCAACAGCCGTGGTTCATTCATCAGCGCGCGGGCCACGGCCAGCATTTGCTGTTCTCCGCCTGAAAGAAGACCGGCCAGTTGGCGGCGCCGCTCGCCCAGAATCGGAAAGCGTTCCATCAGCGCGGCGCGCCGCTCGGTAGCGGTCTCAATGCTTCCTGTAGCGGAGCCTGCTAGGATCAGGTTTTCTTCCACCGTGAGAGAGGCAAAGATGCGCCGCCCTTCTGGAGAAATCGCCACGCCCGCCCGCACAATCGCGTCGGGCGCAGCCCCTGTCATATCTTGTCCGAAGATCGAAACCGTTCCCGACAATGGAGGAACAACACCGGCAACGGCCATCACCGTGCTGGTCTTGCCCGCCCCGTTGGCGCCCAAAAGCGCGGTGATGCCAGCCTTGGACACACCCAGGTCAATGCCGCGCACAGCCCTGACTGGACCATAGCGCACCTCAAGCGCCTTGATGTCGAGAGCGGTCTCCACCCGGGTTACGGCTGCGGAAGGATCGCGGGGTCTGCGGTTTCGCGCTTGGCGAAACGCTTCTGACCATCAGCCGTAATCGTGACGACCACCACATCCCGCAGTGGCATCCGATCGGTTTCGGCGAAGGTAAAGTTGGACATTATACCCTGGCCATTTTCGATACCTGCCATTGCCTCGGACACCGCAGCTGGATCGGTTGTGCCCGCGGCGGCCACCGCCTGTTCGATCATATGGGCTATGTCACAGCCATTGACGTAGTAATTGTTGTCTGGTGCGGTACCTGTGGCGGCGGTAAACCGATCGACGAAGTCCGCATAGGCCGATCCCTCGTCCGGGAAACCGCCTGAGCTATGCGCAACACCCGCCACCACGTCCCCCAAGCCACGAACCGTGGGCGTGTCAAGCGCGTCGCCGCCCATCACCTGGGTGTCGAGTCCCGCACCTCGCAGCGCACGGATGAATGCCGGGAAATCAGGCTCCCACGCCCAGGTTACGATCACATCAGGTGCCGGATCCGCGTTCTGGATCGTCGTAACGATGGCTGAGAAATCAGGCTGGTTTAGCGAGAAATTGCTCTCGCCCACAACCGTACCGCCCAGTGCGCTGAAGGCCTCACCGAAATATTCAGGTCCCCCCAGAGTGTAAGCGCTGTCGGGTGACTTTACCAGCCAGACACGCTCGAACCCCTGATCGCGGGCATATCCGGCCAGTACCGTGGCCTGCTGGTTGTCCGCCGGGTAGCTGCCAAAGACATGGGGCCCGACCTGCGTCAGGACCGGTGCAGTGCCCGCGAAGGTCATGGTCGGGATCATATCGGCGGCGGTGATCTGCGCCGCGGCAATCGTTGGGTCGGCATCCGCGGACGACACGATGAACTGCGCGCCGTCATCGAGCATCTCCTGCACCACCTGCACGCCCAGCGCGATGTCCGATCGGGTGTCCTTGACGATCAGCTTCACCGGTGTGGTGCCGTTCAGGCCTCCTGCCGCGTTCATCTCATCGATGCAGAACTTGAATCCAGCATAGGCTGGGCCGTCATAGGGCGCGAGGTAGCCCGACTGGGCCGACATCACGCCGATCACGTAGTCTTCGGCAAAGGCGGTGCCGCCGATGGCGGCGATGGTGGTGGCCATCAAGATCGTTTTGGTTTTCATGCGAATACTCCCTCTATTGGATTTGGACGGTCTTTCGGGTCTGTTGTGTCGGTGGAATCTTAAGCGCCTGACGAGGAATTCACCTTGTCTTACGTGCCGTTTCCCTCTGATGTCGTTGTTGGATATCCCTTTCTTCCGTACCGTTTCAGGGCTGGTCGAAAGCCGGTCTGTCGCCAGCGTAAGCGAGCGATCCCAAGCGTTCAAGGCCGCCGTGCGCTCCGAGCGTCCTGCCGACCGGGACTCCGTCGCCGCGGCCTCCCCTCAAAGCCCGCGGCCGTCTGGATGGAGCGTCCTGTTGCGCCCGCCCCGGCCGCGCCCGATATAGGCCTCGATCACGCGCGCATCGGCGCGGACTTCTTCGGGGGTCCCTTCGGCGATCTTCTGGCCTCGGCTTATCACTACGACCCGATCCGACAGGCGGTTGACGAATTTCAGATCGTGGTCGATCAGCAGAATGCCGATATTGCGGTCGCGAAGGATGGCCTCCAGCCGGTCGGCAAGGTCATCGGTCTCAGCCGGGTTCATGCCGGCGGCAGGCTCATCGAGCAACAGGATCGACGGGTCTTGCGCGAGCGCCCGGGCGATCTCAAGACGTTTGCGCGCGCCATAGGGCAGGTTCTCGGCCCGCATCCCCGCTATATCGCCGAGATCAAAGGCCGCCAACTCGCGCAAAGTGATCGCATGGGCTTCAGCGTGGCCGTGTCTGGCGGCCAGCGCGGCGACCAGCACGTTTTCATAGGCCGTCAGCCCGCGAAAAAGGCGGATGTTCTGGAATGACCGCGCTACACGCTGGCGGATCACGCCGTGGGGCCGCAGCTTCGTAAGATCCACCTCGCCAATGCGGGCTGCCCCCTGATCGGCGTCGTACTGACGGGTCATCAAGTTCACCAGTGTGGATTTGCCAGCGCCATTCGGTCCGATCAGGCCGGTGACCTGC
The DNA here is from genome assembly GCA_026708635.1 of Rhodobacter sp. Lineage (GTDB taxonomy): Bacteria > Pseudomonadota > Alphaproteobacteria > Rhodobacterales > Rhodobacteraceae > JAPOUP01. The sequence continues at coordinate 4,808 of JAPOUP010000064.1, read as the reverse complement.
CCCGTGGGGGCCTCAAAGCTCACCGCATCCACCGCTTTGACCCCGGCGAAGTTTTTGGACAGGCCCTCGGCCACGAGCTTGGTGTCGCCCGCCGTTGCGGGGGCCGCGGCTTGGGTCATCTTGCTCCTGACCCGGTTCAGCCAAGGGGCATCCGCGCCGGGCCCAAGCTCGAAACCACCCACGATCCCCTGCGGCCTGAGCCAGATCACCAGAAGGATCGCCAGACCCAAGGCGATGGTGGTCAGGCCAAAGACCTCGGGGAGCGTGATGCCCAAGACCGTGGCCCCGCCTTCCAGCCCGCGCACGGTGTTCAGCAAAAGCGTCACCGCAATCACCCCCACCACCGACCCACCGACCGAGGCCATACCGCCCACGATCATCATCACCACTTGGGAGAAAACGAGCCCGAGGTAAAACGAGGCTGGCGAGAAGGCGCCCAGGATATGCCCGTAAAGCGCGCCTGCCACGGTGGCCATCGCGCCCGATAGGACCCAGGCAATCAGCCGCGCCCGGCGTGGGGCAATCCCCAGCACGGTGGCGGCATCTTCGTCATCGCGCGCCGCGCGCCCAAAGAGACCCCAGCGGCTTTCGCGATAGGCTCGCGCTATCAGGATGAAGATCACCGCCGCGATCAGCACAAATATCAGGTCAGTCACGCGCGGAACGCCATAAAATGTTTGGCTGCCCCGGGTGAATTCCCGGGCGCTGACCGCGATGGAATGAAAGATGATCAAAAGGCCCAAGGTCGATATCGTAGCCGAGGCCCCCACGAGCCGCGCAATCGCGCCGCCTGTGAGGAGGGCTATGGCGAACCCCGCCAGCGCGACAAAGGGCAGGGCGTTCAGCACCGACAATTCATGCTCCGCAAGCCAGCCGGGCAAATCCGGCAAAGCGTTGCGCTGTAACCCCGCTGGCATGGTCAGGATGCCCGAAAGATACGCCCCGACCATCATAAATGCGCCATGGCCAAAGCTCACGATCCCGGTATTGCCGCAGAAGACCATCAACGACACCACCGCCGCCACATTCACGCACATCAGCACTGCGATCCGTTCGCCAGTGCGACCAAAGCCAAAGACCAGCACCGCCACGGCGATCAGCAAAAAAGCCAAACACGCCGCCGTGCGGAGCGCGTTGGCTATGCGCAGCCGCGCCGGATGGGTGTCAAGCGGCTGGCCCGTCACGCGGCGTCCCCGGAAAGCTCGGTGATCAACTCCGCGCTCGTCACTTGCCGGCAATAGCCCTTGATCGTGCGCAGGGAGTGGTCGTGACGCTCTTGGCTGTAGGTCAGGCAGGCATCGGTGACCTGGGTAACGAGGTAACCGAGATCGCAGGCATCGCGGATCGCGCTTTCCACGCATTGGTCGGTGATCAGGCCAGACATCACCACCTGCTTTACGCCAAGGTTCCGGAGGATATAGTCGATATGGGTCGACACAAAGACTGACGAAGAGGACTTTGGGAGGACGATCTCATCCCCCTCCGGCGCGATCTGGTCGATTACCTTTCCGTCCCACGACCCTTTGGGCACGTGAAACCCGGTGATCTTATAGTCGAGAGAGCGGTCCCGGCCATCAAGCGTAAGGCTCTCTATCGTAGTATACATTACCTCCACGCCCGCCGCGCGGCAGGCAGCCTGGATGGCCTGCATGTTGGGGATCACCCGGGCGTTTAGCTGGTCAAAGAACCAGCCGTATTTTTCCTTAAACGCCGCCCCCGAAAGCTCCTTGAATTCCGCGCCCTGCCGATGTGCGGAGAAGTTTTGCACGTCGATAAACAGTAGGGCGCTTTGATTGGGCACAAGAGGTACGTTGCGGGTGAGGGTCATGATAGGCTCTCCAGGACGGTCTCGATGGCGGTGTCGAGGCGGTCGGCCCAAAGTTCGGCCCCCTGATCGGTGTCGATAAGGTCGTTACGGATTTCAATGAGGCAGTGGGGGATGTTCCGCGGCTCGGCATGGACTGGGATGAACCAGTCCGAGGCATCGTCGATCTGGTAGGGCTCGTTCAGCGCCATCACCGCGTCGGGGGCCTCGGCCTGGATTGACGCCATGATCTGCCGCGCCGTGTCGGGCCAGTCGCGGGTCAGGAAGCCGGCATGCCACGGCCGCGCTCGCCCGGCGAAGTGCGGCGTGAAGGAATGCACCGAAGAGGCGAAGCGCCGGGGGTGGCGGTTGAACAGGTAACTGATGGTCTCATCCAGTGGCGTGAATATTTCATCGATCCGCGCCGTCCGGTCCGTGGCCGTTAGTTCCTTGTTGCCGGGAATGAGAACTCCATCACTTTCGGTGACGAAGGCGTCTACGCTATGCGGCGGGCGGTTCGCGTCGAGCACCAAACGGCTGTAGCGTTGAATGATAAGCGGTGCGCCCAATCGCGCCGCCAAGCGGCGTGCAACGGTCTCTGCGCCAATATCCCAGCCGCGATGGCTGTCGAGTACCGCACGCGTCACACCCAACCCATTGAGCGCCATCGGAATTGCTTGCCCGGCATGTTCGCATAAAAGAAGAATCGGACATGGGCTGTCCGGGTTGATCACCTCAACCGGGTCTGGATCCGCAGCTGTCAGCAATGTTTTTTTGGAGGCCGTTCTCATTTTGAACAGCGTAAGGTAACGAAATTTTCAAAGTCAAATTATTTAGTTCCGCTTCCAGGCCATATGCATGGCGGCCGGATTGCGTGAGCGAGACATACACGTGTTGAAGGGTTCCGCATGTCGACGGTTTTTCAGAAGAGTGGGATGTCGGCGAAGGAGAGGCCGCGGTTGAGCATTAAGTTGATCGCTGTGCCGCTGTCGCCGGCGTCGAGGGTGTTGAAGTAGACCCAGTGGCCGTTGCCGAGGCGCTTCGTGAGGAGCTTCGACAGGTCCGGGGCGCGCAGCACGGGGTTCGCGCGGGCCGGGGCGCGGGGGTCGCGGACGTATCCCCGGTCCGCGGCGACGGCCTCGAACGGCATGCGCTTGACGGCGTCGAAGTCGACGCGGCGGGGGTCATCCGGTCTCACGCCTGAGCCGCCACGAATCGCCGTCGATGGAGATCGGCGTCGCGTCGTGCATCAGCCGGTCGACGGTGCCCGCGATGCCGGACGCGCTCTGGAACATGCGGTCCCACTGGGCGAAGCCGAGGCTGGTGGTGACCATCGTCGAGCGGCGCCGGTAGCGTCGCGGGACGATTGCGTGGAGGATGTCGGCGTGCCGGCCCTGGAGCCTCACGTACCCGATTTCGTCCAGGACGAGGAGCCGGGGCCGCGCGAGCGCGGTCAGGCGGCGGCGCGGCCCGCCCCTGTCGGCGACCGCGGCGAGGTCCTCGAGCAGGTCCGGCACCTTCTCGAAGCGGACGGTGTGGCCGTGCAGCAGCGCCTGGTGCGCGGCGGCGCTCGTGGCTGCGGGCCATTCGGGCCCGTTCCTCGCCGTCGACCAGGTCCTTGATCCAGCCCACCGCTCCGCGGCGGGCTGAGGGGCAAAAACCCCCGAAAACGCATGCGACGCGATTTTGGCTCCCTCAAACCCTCCGGCGGTGCTGAATTCGCTCACCAGGCCCGGAATCGGGCGGATTCAGCCAAACTTCAGGTGGGCAAACCGATCAGGATGCCGATGAACGCGAAGCCGGCGGCGAGAATGGCGACGGTGAGGACCATCTGGGAAATGCCGAATCCCACCACCCAGCGCTGATTGTCCCGGTCGCGCTTGACGGCCTCGACATCCCGTCTGGCCATGTCCGCATCCCGCTTGGCCATGTCCGCCTCCATCCCGGCAAGTCGGGCATCAATCCGTGAGGCCATCGTTTCGTTCTCCGCACGCTGTGCTTTGATCTCACCTTCCAATCGGGCGATCCGCCCGGACATTTGGTGAGGTGTCGGTTCGTCTTTCATCGCCGCAGTTAATCCCTGTGCCGCGCCTGGTCAACGCGCGTCCGCGCCGGGTTCTGGGTTACTTGACGCCGGCGGAGGCATTCCTTCGGGCGCGGCCTCCCTGAGGGAAACCCCGGACGGACCACGCTTCACACGCCGCGGGCCGTCCCCGGAGTGGCGCCGAGGTCATTTAAGAAGGAAAGGTCGTTTCCTAGGCCGTCTGCCTGTATTTCACGCGGAGGTTTTGCCAGCGTTCCCGGGCGATAGTTCAGGTAGGAAGCTTAAGACGGTTCGCCATAGCGATGACGCTTACGCCAAAATGCTCCGCCAGGCTATTGACGTCATTCTTCCCTGATTTCATGGCTTCCAAAACCCTGTCAAGAGGCATTAAGAACGCGGCCGCGAATTGATTGGCTTCTTCCTCTTTTTCGTCGCTCACTCCCTCGGCCTTCAGGATATATCGATCCTCTATTTTTCCGCCTGATTTCAAGAGGTTCCTGTGCAGGAAATAGTGTCCGAGTTCGTGCGCTGCCGTGAATCTCTGTTTTTCCTCGGGTTCTCTTTGGTTGACGGTTATAAGAAACTCGTTCTCTCCCAGTTTTGACAGAATCCCGGAAATTCTTGGGTCCATGAATTCCTTACCAAATTCCACGTAGGGGAGTTCCTCTATGAACCGATTGACGTCAACAAAACCTTCTTTATCAACGCACGAAGCGTACAGAACGCGATTTTCTTCGGGAAGATCAACTCGAATTTTGATTTTCTCCATCCGTACTCTCCTTCCCCTTCAGTCTGCTGTGCAGGTTCGCAAACATATCTTCAATAGAAACATCCGCCACTCTTTCTTGAACAAAAGCCTTGAACTCGTCGCTTTCCATATAAACTTCCAACGCATTTTGTAACTGTTCAGGTTCTTTCCCGGCCGACAATCGTTATCCGCCGGCATTCCGTTTGACAATG
>JAPOUP010000293.1 GCA_026708635.1 Rhodobacter sp. | reverse complement strand
GATGATTCCCCGCGTATTGTCATTGGAGCCCGAAGTCCTTAATCTGGGGCGGGGACGGAACCAATGAAACCGGTCGAGATATACACCTTACCTCTATGCGGTTACTGTCATTCAGCCAAGCGGTTACTGGTTTCCCGGGGAATCAGTTTTAGGGAAATAGATCTTTCGAAAACCCCGGCCCGGCGGATCGAGATGACCCGGAGGGCGGGCGGCCGCGGGACGGTTCCCCAGATATTCGTCGGCGACCTGCATGTCGGTGGCTACGACGATCTCCATGAGCTTGACACCAGCGGTAAGCTCGGCGGCCTTCTGGCTGGCTGACATGCGCGCGGCGCTCATCCAGCTTTCGTCATCCGATGATCCAGTCGCCAATCTTCCCGTCACGCGGGACTTCATCGCGCGGGCGGCCGCGGAGGGAGCTGAACTGGTCCTGACTCCCGAGGTGACGAACTGCGTTTCTATGAGCCGTGCCCGGCTCGTCGAGGTTCTGCGTCACGAAGCGGAGGACGGTACGCTCGCCGCGTTACGGGATGACGCCGCCTGTATGGGGATTTGGGTTCTAATCGGTTCCCTGGCGCTTAGGTCGGATGATCCTGACGGACGTTTTGCCAACCGCTCGTTCCTGATCTCCCCTGATGGCTCCATTGCCGAAAGGTACGACAAGATCCATATGTTCGACGCTGTCGTCACGGAGTCGGAAACCTATCGTGAGTCCGACGGTTACCGTCCCGGAAACCGGGCGGTGGTCGCCGACACTCCGCTCGGCAGGATCGGGATGACGATTTGCTATGACATGCGTTTTCCCGCGCTCTACCGGGTTCTGGCGCACGCGGGGGCGCAGGTCGTCACGATACCGTCGGCTTTCTCGCCCGTCACCGGAGCGGCCCACTGGGAAACGCTCCTACGGGCGCGTGCAATCGAGAATGGAACCTACGTACTCGCACCGGCCCAGTGCGGTCAGCATCCCGCCCTGACGGGAAAGTCGCGGCGGACCCACGGGCATTCCCTCGCGGTCGACCCTTGGGGCGAAATCCTTGCGGATGGCGGCCAATCGCCCGGGCTGACGATGGTCGAGCTGGATTTCGGCGAAGTGGACGCGTCGCGTCGCCGAATTCCGTCGCTAGCCCACGACCGTGATTTCGAGGTTCCCGGTTGACGTGGAATTTCCCGGGCCAGCCCGCCGAACTCGCGTCCATTGAACCGGGAAGCCCCGTCGGAGCTCTCCGGTTTCCCATTCTCCCGGAAGTACCCATCTCGCCAACGCGGCCGACCAGAAGCCGCTTCCCGATGAAAGCGTCGCCGTTTGGTTCACTAATCCCCCATATTATGATTATGGCTCCCAAAGGCTAAAGAGATGGGGCCCAGCTGCATGCGCTGTCAACGGGATTGCCTGTGTTCAGTGACCGTTGTGCGCAGTCAGCCAGCACCGAAGCCATGACGCCGTCATTCAATCCAGGATTCGGGCGACCACCCAACATTACGAAAGAAAGAAACTTCTCCATCTCAATCTGATATGACTCAAGGTACCGATCGTTCCAGCTGTCGGGAATCGTGCTTGAAACCAGTCCGTCACGACGTTCAAGCTCCACGGTGTCCTTGCGCGGATTCCTCATTGAGAGGCGTCCCTTAGAGCCAAAGACCTCCAGTCGCTGATCGTAGCCATACGCGGTTCTAAGACTGTTCTGGATAACGACTTGCTGACCGCTTGCCGTCGACATCACAATAGTGGCGGTGTCGATATGGCCGATTTCTAGATATTCGGAATTGACGAGTGCCGAACCGATACAAAAGACTTTCTGAATGTCGCGCCCGAGCAGGAATCTTGCGAGATCAAGATCGTGAATTGCCGTTTCGGCAATCAGTCCGGCCGCGTTTGCCAAGGAGGCCGCGGCGGGGGCGTAGTGATCGCGGCTGACAACGTGAACCTGCTCGATTTCCCCGATTTCGTTTTTCTCAAGTCGTCTTTTGATCTCCGACACTTGCGGGTCGAATCGCCTGTTGAAGCCGATCTGTATCCTACCATCGTGTTTTCGCAGATTGTGGATGTCAGCGGCCAAATCGCATGTTGCGGACGCCAGCGGCTTTTCGCAAAACACGTAGCCGCCGTTGCCGGCGGCTTTCAGCGTATGCTCCAGATGGAGATGTGGCGGGCTTGCAATGACGTACGCGTCCGCTCCGCATGACAGCGCCATGTCGACAGACATGGTCCTCGCTTCCAAGTCTTTGGCTAGTTGCCGAGCCGTTTCCGGGTTTGCATCGGCCAAGGTCAGCTGTCCAAGCAGGCCGCTGCCGGACAGCGACTGCGCGTGAATGCGTCCCATCTGGCCGCACCCAACGAGACAAACGTCAACCAGTGATTTCGGTGATGTCACGGTAGGCGTTCCTTTCGCACGAAAGCCCGCATCGGGAAAGAAGGGTTGCCACATGCCGAAACGACCTTTGGCTTAGCGGTCCCGGTGACGCCAGCCGAGGATCCTGTTCGGCTTCAACAACGATCCAGCCGTCAAAACCGTCATCCGCGATTTTTCGGAACAACGGGGTGAAGTCGAGATCGCCGTCGCCAGGCAAGGTGAAGACGCCACGCCGGACACTTTCGAAAAACGTGACCGCACTTCGGTCCAGATCTCTCAAGATCTTCATGCGAACGTCTTTAAGGTGCAGGTGAATCGTCCGCCGCCAGTGCCGGTTCATGATGTTCCGGTAGTCGCCACCACTCATGGTTATGTGGCCGGTATCCAGCAACAGGCCAACGGATGCGCCGGCGCGTTCCATCAGCCTGTCAATTTCCTCGTTGGTCTCGACCGGGTGCATCACGTGGGGATGAAACGCAAGCCGCATGCCTCGCCGCAGCAGGCGGTCGCCGAATTCGGTTAGGCGGGACGCAAGGCTGGCTAGTGCCGCCTCGCCAAGGATGGGCCTCTGCGCAAGCTTGGCTTGCTGGCCTTGAGGCGCGCCCGCGCCGCACTCGCCGTAAATCAAGACCTTGCATCCAAGCTCGACAAGCCAATCGACAAAGGGGGCTGCCTTGCTCCACTCCTCGTCAATGTCCCTCTCGGTCAGAAAGCCAGAGTACCAGCAGGACACCGGCACGAGATTCCGGCCAGACAGCGCGGCCAGCAATTCTTTCGGGTCGCGCGGGAACTTTCTGCCGATCTCGATTCCCGTGAAACCGGCGAGCGCGGCTTCCGTAATGCATGTGGAAAATGAAATGTGATCACCGAGTTCGGGATCAGCGTCATTCGTCCAGCTCAGCGGGTTTATTCCAACCGGTATCTCGTTGCTCAAGTCCGATCTCCTGCATTCATGCCGCCTCGCAGGGCGAGCATCCGATTTAGCCGGTGTCCGAAGTCCAATGGCCTGGATATCGTGAGCATGTTCGTTGCAATCAACTGTTTCACTTTCCGACCTGATCGCGGTATGACCCTTCGGGACCGAATTGCCGTAGTGCGACCAAAGGCATACCGATGAAACAGGCAACAGCCGAAGACGTCGCCAAGCTTGCGGGCGTGTCGCGATCGGCGGTTTCGAGAGCATTCACGGAAGGTGCGCGAATCTCGGCGGACACGCGCGAGGTAGTGCTGGCCGCCGCCAGGCAACTGAGCTATCGGCCCAACACGATCGCTTCCAGCTTGGCGCGACGCAGGAGCAACTTCGTGGGCATCGTCATCAACCAGTTGCCGAACCTGCGCAACCCATACCTCTACAACGCTCTTGTCACGGCCCTTCAAAAGCGAGGCAAGGTTCCCGTGATGGTGTGCGTTGACCCATCCGACCACGACGGCGACACGCTTGAGCAAGTCGTCAACTGTCAGGTCGAAGCCATGATTGTTATGGCTGATAGCATTAGCGCGCGACGGGCGTTTGAAGCCGGGAACGGTGTGCGGCCGATCATGCTGAACGAAAACTGGATGCCGGAGGACGACGTGCACCGACTGACCGTCGATCCCGATCCAGGGATTTCCCAGATGGTGGCCCATCTTGCGGAAACCGGCCATAAGAAAATCGCGTTCGTCGGAGGCCGCCCTACTTCGTCGGATTCCGGTAGGCGCCGCAGCGCGCTCGTGAATGCTATGGTCAGGCATGGACTTGTCCTCGTGAACGAGCGGCACGGCAACTTTATTTACGACGACGGATACGGGCACGCTAAAGACTTCCTGAGGCAATGCAGCCGCCCGGACGCCATCTTCTGCGCCAACGACGTGATGGCGTTCGGTGCGCTTGACGCCATTCGCGAAACAGGTGCGCTGAGCGTTCCGGAGGACATCGCCGTTGTTGGCTTTGACGACATTCCTGCCTCTCGGTGGCGTTCGTACAGATTGTCGACGATCAAGTGGAATTCCGAAGACTTGGTTGCACGGGTCGTCGAGATCGTCATGTCCGAGGATCGCTGCAATGTGTCGGAAATACATATTTCGACTGAATTCGTGGCTCGACGGACAGTGCGGTCGATGGCCGGGACGGACCCACAAGCCATGCAGTGCAGGGAATAACCGCCCGACGGCCATCAAGCGACTCCGGCTCGATCCAGGGTTTCAAGCAGAAAGCCGTGCACTGATGCATTGCCCGCCAGCACGAATAGGTTCCTTTCCCATTCCTCGTTGCCCCAATAGTCGGTGACTTTGCCGCCCGCCTCTTGGACCAAGAGCACACCGACGGCGAAATCCACGACACCGGTCGGCCCCTCAAAGAATCCGTCAAGGCGGCCGGATGCGACGTGGGCAAGGCTGTTTGCGCAGCTTCCAAGGACTCGTATGCCGGCGATCGGCTCTCGAACGGCTTGCAGGCATCGATAGGCATTTGTCGAGAACGGCAGGTTCTGCGTCGGTATTCCGGTTCCGATGACGAACCGTTCAGGATTACTGTTGGAGCTGACCTGAATTCGCCTGTCGTTCAAGTACGCGCCATGATCTCTGATGGCGGAAAACATCTCGCCCGAGAGCGGGTTGAACAGCACGCCGCAAATCGTCTCCCCCCGGTATTTGAGGGCAATTGAAATCACGTAATGCAATCCTGACAGAAAATTCGTCGTGCCATCGATCGGATCGACGAACCACACGTAGTCCGGATCGTTTCCGGTGTGCTTGCCCAACTCCTCGCCCATGTAGGAATAGCCCGGAGCTCCGCGTCGAAGTTCGCTCCAGATTTTCTCCTCGGTCGCTATGTCAGCTTTGCAGACCAGGTCGGCCTGTCCCTTAAATCCAACCTCCATGCTGTGCCGGTTGCGAAAGAATTCCTGCGAAACGGAGGCTGCTTGGCGCGCCACGTCCTGCATGAACCGAACGGTGTCCGTGAGATCCTTCATTGCTCTAGTCCTGGGACGGGGGCAGTTCGGGATAGCCGGTCAGATGAGGAATCTGCATTCCGGTAACTCGCCCTAGGTCCAGATGGGTTCGCGTTTGCACGAAGAGCTTCTGGCCTCCTTCCAGCGCGATGCGATGCTGGAAGAAGCTTCCAAAATACGACGTCCCTTCAACCGTTCCCCGCAACTGAGACCGGGCGTCGCTTCTGATTTCGATGTCTTCCGGCCGGATGAAGGCACATCTGACATTGCTGGCTTCGCAGGCAAGTCTCAACGGGACATCGAGCCTTGTGCCGGTTCGGGTCACGAAACTCTTACCCACCACGCGACCTTCGATGAAATTCGCCTTTCCGACGAAGTCCGCTACAAACGAGCTGTCGGGCTGGTCATAAATCTCTCGAGGCGTGCCTACCTGCGCGACCCTGCCGCGGTTCATGACGGCGATTCTGTCCGAGATGTCCAACGCCTCTTCTTGGTCGTGCGTGACGTATATGGCCGTGAGTCCGAGACGAACCAGCATTTCGCGAATGCCCCGGCGAAGCGTGACCCGGAGCTTCGCGTCAAGGTTCGAAAGCGGTTCGTCAAGTAGCAGCAGCGGCGGATCGATCACGACCGCGCGGGCCAAAGCCGCCCTCTGCTGCATGCCGCCTGAAAGCTGTCCCGGATACTGGCTTGCAACCTCCCCAAGTTCGACCAGGTCAAGGACTCCGGCCACGCGACGAACGATCTCGTCTCGGGGAACCTTTCGCATTCTCAGCCCGTAGGCCACGTTCTCGAAAATCGTCTTTGTAGGCCAGAGTGCGTAATTCTGGAACACGAACCCGATGTTTCGGTTCCAGGGCTGGAGCTGATCAACGTTGCGTCCGTTGAAACGGATATGCCCTTCGGCTAGGCAATTGAAGCCAGCGATCGAGCGTAACAGCGTGGTCTTCCCGCATCCGGATGGCCCGAGCAACGTGAAAAGCTCGCCCGGCCGGACCGTCAGGTCCACGGATTTCAGGGCTAGGAGTTCGCCGAACCGAACCGCGACCGAGCTCATTTCAACCGAAACCGGCTCACTCGCTCTCCGGGTGTCGAAATTGGTCACAGTTGGGCTACCTCTAATTTCTGACGGCGGCGGGTGAGAAGGAAAAGCGGCACGTAAAGGATGGCCATCATCAGCACCGACAGGGCTGCAGCCACGCCAAAATTGCTGCCAGGCGAGATGGTTTGCTCGAAGATTACTGCAGACATCGGTCTCCAGGGCGGGCGAAAGAGTAGAATAGTCGCGCTCAGCTCCGTGACCGAACGAAGGAAGACCAGAGTCGAGCCCGTCACGGCGCCAGCCACCATCATGGGAACGACAATCTGCCGAAACACCTTGTCCGGCGTCGCGCCAAGGCTGACCGCCGCTTCTTCCATGGCAGGGTGGATCTGGTATAGAACAGCTTCGCTCGTCTTGACGGCAAACGGCAGCTTTCGAATGAAATAGGCCAGCGTAAGGATCAGCCACGTTCCCGTGAGTATGATAGGGCCGTCGTTGAACACAAGAATGTATCCGATCGCAAAGACCGTGCCCGGAATTATCAGCGGCAGCATCACGACCGCGTTCAGTGCGGGTGACAGGATTCGATAGCGCTTTCTCACGATGATATACGCGATCGAAGTGCCGAACAGCAGACTGAGCGCCGTCGCGGCACCGGCGGTGGAAAGCGAGACGAAAATCGAGGCAAGCTCGGTACGAAACATGCCTGCGTAGTTTTGCAGGGTGAAATTCCCCGTCACGGTTCCAACGCGCCATTCCAAGAAGGACGTGACGCCGACCGTGACATGAGGAACGAAGGCCATCCCCAGCATCAGGACGCTCAGGAAAGCCGCCAGTGTCCGGACCGGGACGCTTGGTCGTTCAAGGAAGGACTGGCGAGATGTTACGGAAGCGAAGCTTCTGGCTACCAGCAGCAGCCGTTGCAATGTCAGGAGGCCGGTCGCAAGGGCCAGCATGACTACACTTGCCGTGCTTGCAACGGACGGGTCGCCGCCGACCTCGCTCAGGAACTCGGAATAGATCAAGGTTGGCAGGACGGTCAGGTCGAGCGAAATGATGAATGGCGTCCCGAAATCCGAAAATGCCGTCAGCGCTGCGAGGTATGCGCCGGTAATGATGCCGGGAAGGCATGAGGGAATCTCTACATTCAGGAACGCACGTAGCCTTGATGCACCTAGGCTCTGCGCTGATTCCCTCAAAGTTGGATCCAACCCTGAGAAGCTATCCAGTGTCGTCAGGAAGATCAGGGGATAGATGAGCCAGACTACTACCCAGATTACGCCATGCAGTCCAAGGATCGACCATTCCATGCCAAGAACATTCGTGATGATCCCTGACGATCCTAGGAGCATGCGCCAACTGTATGCGCCGAGAAACGGAGGCGACACTGAGGCCATCGTGACCATTGTCACAACAAGCGTCCGATAGGGGAACGTGTATCGTGCCAGCAGCCAGGCCAGGGGAACGGCCAGCAGCGTGGCAACCGACGTTGCAGCAACCGTAATGACAATGCTGTTCCTTACGGCCTCCATGTAGTGGGACGTCGAGAGAAACCCCCTGAAATTCTGGATGCTCCAGTTCGTTCTTCCGTCAACGAAAGTCAGGTAGGCCGTTTCGGCATGCGAAATGACGACCCCGCCAGGCACCACTTTAGCCACAAGTGGCTGGACTGTCTTTCTCGAACCGTCCGTCGACTGCGCAAATGCCCCTAGGTGGATTCGCCGCACCGCTTGCTGCTCGACACGAAAGTCGAACCCGCCATTGACGATCCTCAGGCGGTTGGTACCGAGTGATTCAACGAACGGCGTTCCTTCAAGATCGATCGAAAGCCGTTGATTCGGCAACACCGTCAGTGTCAGCTCGTCTTCATCTCGCAGTAATCTCGCCGCACCCGTCGTCTCGGCCACGGGCCCGAAGCGCTTGAGGTCAGCCCTTACGACCTCCAGCCGGTCTGCATCCCTGTGCAATGTGAACTGGCCACCAGCCTGCCTGAACGAGGCTGCGACAATCCATGCTTGCGGAACGACAATCAGCAGTGTCGCGCCCACGAGGCAGAAAGTGGCGAACCATTTCCAGATGTCCGTCATTGCGAGTGCGCAGGATGAAGGGCCGTTGGCGATCTTGTCATCTCGATTAGCCCCATATGCAAGACCGCCAACAAGCGCCGTGCCTGCTACTGGCTGCGGATGTCGGTGAATTTCGCTTTGATTACGCTACGTGGCTCCACCTCCGGAAAGAGCGGCAGGGAGGCAAGTGCAGGTAACTCTCCTGGAGGTGGAACATTCGACCGCGGGGAACGACGCTTCACGACTTCGACGGCAAGGATCTGCCCCTCGGTGCTGCCAATGAACGCCATCAGCTTCCTGGCGTCCTCAGGGTTGGGTCCGCCAGCGACCAGGCCGTAGGCGTCGACCTGAACGGTCAGTCCGTCCGTCGGGTAAATCATCTTGACGGGCAGACCTTCGGCCTCCCATTTGGCGCCGAGGTCTTCATTCACCCAGCCGAGCGCCGCCTCCCCGTCCCTGACAGCGGTGAACATCGGGTCTGACCCAGGCGTGGGCCGTACGCGCTTGATGAGTTCCGTAGTGAAATCCCAGCCCATGCCGCCGGCGAGGCCTGACACGATCGTATGTCCGGTGCCGGAATCGTTCGGGTCGGCGAGCACGACACCCCCGAGATCGTCCCACTTCCTGTCAAGGACCTCTGCAACGGTCGACGGATAGTTGGCTTCGTCCACCAAGTCGGTATTCACCATCAACGGCTGGGCGAAAACGGTGAATGCCTGCCACTTATGGTCCGGATCAACGAATGCCATGGAAGCCTCGTTCTCGTTCTCGAACGGCGCGAAGAGATCGGCGAACACCTCGTAGCTCTGGATCGAGCCACCCCACATCATGTCGGCAGCGGGATTCCCCGCCTCGGCCTTGATACGCTGAAACATGTCGCCGGTCTTTCCGACCACGAGCGTGACATCAATGTCGGTATGCCGCGCTCGGAATGCGTCCAGTATCGCTCCCGTCACGTCATCCCCATGAGCGGCGTAGACGACGACTTCACCAGCATGTAGCGACGTTGTGCTCAGAATTGACGCGGCCAGCGTGATCGCTCTTGTCAGATTCTTCATCACTTTCTCCTTCAACTTGGTTTGGCATAATGCACACGCTTGCATTATCAACTCTTGGTGATCAGTCAACAAAATAATTGGCTTATTTCGTGAGTTTTCGCAGAATCCCAAAAAATATGCAAGCGCGTGCATTCTTTGATGCAGACTGACGGACTGGCTTCAATGGCGCACCGCCCGATGGAGGATCACGCAGGCGGTATCGGGCATTGAGCCACGTTGTCGTCATCGATTTCTGGTAGTTTCATTCTGATCATGCCTATCGTCTTGTTGAACTCGGTGGGCATCTTTGGGCACATGTCCACCGCATCGCTCAAGGAGCCTGCGCGGGAGCGCCTGAAATCGAATTCCGACGGTGATCCGGTATTGAGCATACGACGGGAAGTCGATCACAATATGATTCCCGCCTATTCCGAAAGCGGCCCAAAATGGGGAACGGGCACCTGAGGCAGGCTTTGGACGCATGAGTCGATGGAGGCCCGTTACGGTTGCGGAGTGACTTCGCCGGAAAGGGAAATTGACCATGAAGCGAGCTCGCGGGAAGATCCCAGGTAGGGCAGGTCGCCAACTTAGCCGCGTCTCGTTTCAAGTCAGCCGTGCGGCCCGACCCGGCCCTGCGCTCGACTGGGGACGGCAGCGATACGTCCATCTTGGGCGGCACTTTCTTGAAGCCGAGACGCTGGAGGCTTGGGTCCGGACAAACGCAGAGAGGCTCGGATGGGGCAAGAGCTCCGAATCCTCGTCTCTCGAACACCTCGAGCAAGTCCTTACCGAAATCGTCTCGGCTGTTCTGCAAGAATCCGGATGGCGGTCGCGGATCGCCGTCAGCGCGGCTGTCGGGAAGCTCGGCGGCGTGGCGGTCACGGGCGGAATCACGGGGCTTGTCACCAATTTCGGGGTCGCGTCGACGGGAACCGCGATCGCTTCGCTCTCTGGTGCGGCGGCCACCACGGCGAAGCTCTACTGGATCGGATCCTTGGTCGGTCTCGGCGTAGCCGGAGGCGGACTGATGCTGGCGGGCGGCGGTCTCGGGGCCGGCGTCGCCGTCGGGGCGCTGGCGAAGCGGAAGACGTTCGGAAAGAGGCGGTCGGAGAACGATCTGGAGGATCACGAAAGGGCGATCATTTTCGCGTGCGGGACGCTGGTCAGGTCGGTGAGGGAACAACTCGAGAGTGGGCAGGAACCCTCCCCAGCCGAAATGCGGCTTTTCGCCGAGCACGCGTTGATCCCGCTCGCCCACCAGATAAACCTGCACTGGGACATGGCTTCGCTGAGGGGGAACGGAAAGAGCAGATGCCAGCCATTCAATCGGAAGCTCGCAGTCTTGCAACGGCGCAGACTCGACCGCTGCAGGAAAGAACTCGAGCGGATCAAGACGGCGATGATTGCAGCGGACCGATGCTGAGCCGAAGCGCTGCGGTCGTCATCGCCGTCACCCTCCAACGCCTCGTTGAGGACGCCGCGCGGCTCTATTCACCGGAGGAGCGCTTGGTGCTGGATGCTCTGCGAAGGTCAGCGGCCGGACTTAACGACGCCAGCGTTGAGCAGCTCGCCGAGCGTGTCGGAGCGATGTCGCCCGAACGGCTGCGCGGCCTAGTGTCCAGCGTGAAGGGCATCTACCACGAGCTTCTGTTCATACATGCCGAGAATGGCGACGGCGACGGGATGACGGCGCGGCTTTTCGAGGCGACCAACCACCCGGGGGCCGATGTGGAATTCGTCGTGGACGGCGACGTCATCAGGGAGGCCCAACTGAAGGCGGTCGCTTCACCAGACGCGATCAGGGAGCATCTGGCCCGATATCCCGGGATTGAGGTCGTGGCGACGGAGGAAGCCGCGGCTGCGATGCCGTCGGTTGCGTCGTCCGGGTTCTCCCACACCGACCTAACGCGACAGGTGGAAGACGTCCTCTCCGAACTGCCGAGGGGCGGCCTGGCGGAGGAGGCCCTGGACGGAGCGGTCGCTTCGGCCCTTCTGTCCGGTGCGGCGACTGCCGCCCGGGTCCTGCGTTCGGGCAAGGTGTCCCGGCAACAGGTCTCCAAGGCGCTCGGGGACGTCTCCGTCGGCGTCGTGGCGGCGACCGCGCTGGACGCTCTCTTGGAGGGGTTCGGCTGAAACCTCTGACTGTCCGGTCGTCGGAGCTTCGAATCGAGCCGGGTCATTCAACCTATTGCCAGCCCGGGGAACTGGAGCCGAATCGATGATTTACGGGCCCGCTCTTATCGAGCCCGAGGCAACGGGCTGCGACAGTTCTCTGGAAGCCGGACGAATGGCATCTCAGGACCGACTCGAACCGTCAGATCGGCCGGATAGTTTTGACGCGGCGCTTTCCCTCAGCCCATGGGCATCGACCTCGAACGATGGACCGGCAGGATCATTGCCCGGGAGAAGGGAGTCGTTCGTCTGCTTCCCGTAGCTGAAAGGGCGAAGTCTCTGTTCGGAATGGAGGGTTCTGCAATCGCCAACAAGTGGATCGATTCCGGTCCGGACACCGGGACGCCACAGAGCCTGTTTCCGGATCTCGACACGCCTCCGATGGCCGCGCGGGGACATCGGCAAGGCAGCGACGGCCACGGTGCGGATCCCATTCCGCAATCGCCGGACGCCACGGCGCTTGACCGTGTGCACGCCGCCATGCTTCTGGCAGTGCTGAGGTGATGCCATGGCGGTCCGAATTGACGAGAACGGACAATCGGAAACACTGGAGAAGCAAATGACAGAGGAGAACTCACTGCTGAACCGCATCACCGTTCGCGCCGACATCTTCGGCGGCAAACCGATCATTCTCGACATGCGCATCGCGGTGGAGCATGTGCTGGGCAAGCTGGCGGCCGGGGATACCGCGGAGACGATACTCAGCGAGTATCCGTTTCTGGAGCCGGAGGACATTCAGGCATGTCTGGTGTTCGCCCATCGCTCTCTGGCGGGCGAACATGTGCATGATCGCATTTTGGTTCGCGAGGCTTCGTGAAGTTCCTCCTTGATGTCTGCGTCGCGTCGCGCGTCCTGAGCGACACGTTGGCCAGACTCGGGCACGACGTCCTTTCGGCCCGCGACGGACTTGCCGATGCCTCGGACCAGACGCCGCTCGACGTCGCGTACCGGGAAGGTCGCGTCCTCGTCACCGAGGACAAGGACTTCGGGGAGCCTGTCTTTGCGCTTCGTCTTCCGTATTCGTGCCGGCTTCGACCCACTACGTAGGCGCCGGGCGGTCCCTGGCACCAGAACGGGGCGGGCGACCGGAACGCGGCCTGTCCCGGATCCCAAACGTCCCGCGCGGCGGGAACGTCGCGGAAAGGAAGGGTTATGAAAACGACGCGAGCCGAGCGAACTGCCCGGATTAAGGGCGGCACCGCCGGATGGAAAGCGGTGAAAAGGGAGCCCCATGAACAAACAGAGACGGTCTCTGGCGGCAATGGCGACCGACCAGGGTGCGGCCATGCTTTCGGGCGCAGACATTGTGAGTTCAGTCTCAAACAATTTGAGCGGGAGGCCCGCTACGGTCTCAGATAATCCGAGCCCAAATCCGCGATGATCCCAGGCACGGGCGGGCTATATCCCAACTAGCCATCGTTCTCCGATGGCGTGTCAGTGTCCGTGATGGCCGGAAAATCCGAAAAGTCCAGGAAGTCCACGCCGGGACGCGAGAGCAGCCCCCCGATGCGCGACACACGGTCCCGCAAGTCGGCGACGTCGTCGCGCACGCCAGCGATCTCGGTTTCGATCTTCGAAAAGTTCTCGCGCATATCGCCGCGCAGTTGGCCCTGACCGGTCACGATGACCGCCGCCAGGGCAACTCCGGTCCCGATGATCGCAACCATGACGCCAGCGTCTTTCATGCCTCCAGCATAAGGGCGATATCCAGACCGATCAACATGGGCTTGGGTGTACTCCCAGGGCTGCGTGAATCTTTGTAGTCTCCCCGTGTAAGGGGCGAGTGAATCAACCATCGGTTTTCGCCTTTCACCCAAACGATCCAGTGCACGGCGTGTGATAACGGAAACTCGCGAAGTCTTCGGCACCGCAGGCCACACTCTACGCCACAGCTCCGAGACCGTTCTTCGCCACCAGTGTCAGTAGCTTCAGCGATGCGCCGCGCGGGCGCTTTTCGACGCGCTCCCAATGGCTTACCAGCCCCGTCGTCACGTTCAGATAACGCGCGAACACCGCTTGGCTCGCATTTTCCCGCAGCCGGAGCGCGCGGATTTCCTCCGCCGCCATCTCCTCAACCGGAGTCAGGCACATCTCGTCAAAGGCCCTCATCGTCCGCTTGGTCATGACTACCGCGTCCGTCATGCCGAGCGCCGTCTCATGCACCGACGCCAGCAACTCACTTCCGTATTGTCTGGTCATCGCAGATCACCTCGCTGATCGTCCCGTTCGCCAGCATCGCGCCAAGGGCCGTCTCGTCCTGCCCGAGCAACTGCTCGGCTAGCGTCCGCACGGCCCTGAGTTCGGTTCGTCGCAGGTTCGGTCGGTCGCCCTTCGCAAACCCGTGGACGAAGAATGCCCGTTCGCCACGTCGCAACACCAGAATGGCCCGGATGCCTCTCGACCGGCTCTGGCCCGGCCGGGCGAGAGGCTGTTTCACAACACCCCCGCCGAGGTCGGCGTCGACCAATCCGCTCCCGATGCGTTTCAGCGCATCGCACAGCGTGCGGTTCCCGATCCTCTCGCGGCGGGCGAAACGCGCAAAGGCCTTGTTCCTGAACGCGCGCGATTGTGCCGGGAGCCTCGAAGGTCCGAACGCCGCTTGATTGCATCGCAAGCACGGCTTAGGCTTCGACCGGACGCGAACGGAGGACATGGCGATGGCGAGCATCACGATCCGCAATCTCGACCACGGCGTGAAGACCGGGCTGCGCAAGCGCGCGGCGGGCAACGGCCGGTCCATGGAAGAGGAAGCGCGGCTGATCCTCCGCGAGGCGGTCGGTCGGGGAGACGTGCCCGCCAAGGGTCTGGGGACGGCGA
>JAPOUP010000161.1:3661-14595 GCA_026708635.1 Rhodobacter sp. | reverse complement strand
CCCTCAAGCACAGGCTTTCGGAATCGAGCGGGTCCGCTCCATGGGCATCGGGAGCGTTCGGGATCTCGGCGAACGGGGCCCTTTACGGCTGCCTCAAGAGCGGAAGGGTAGGTCGCGGCGGACTCATGACGGAAAGAGCGAGACCGGAACACTATCCGGTAATCCGTTAATGAATCCGGATGCGGATTCCCGTGCCCGGTGGAAGCTACGTATCGCGCATTCCATCAGCCGCGAGCATATCGATCTGGTGCGCGAGTTCCGGAATGTTATAGCCCGCCCGAGCGAGATCCTTCACGATTGCTGACGTGGGGCTTCTTCCCGCCTGACCAAACGCCCAAGCGACCGCTGACCGGGTTCCGGTTCGGCACCATGCGAGAACCGGCCCTCCCCGGGATTCCGCGGCCTCGCGCTGGAGGGCCACCATTTCCGGGGTCATCCCACCGTTGATTACCGGGTTATCGACATAGGTCATGCCGGCGGCCTGCGCTGCCGCCCGCATTGCCCGGGACCGAAGGCCGGGCGGCACTTCCAGATCGGGCCGGTTGTTGATGACGGCGACGAACCCTTCGGCTGCGAGCGCCACCATGTCATTCGGCTCCAGCTGCGGCGAAACCGCGAATTCAGGTGTGATATGACGAATTTCCATGGTGTGATTCCGCTGAAATCGTGGGAGGCGCGAACCTGTCAGCGCCGCATGGGGTCAGCAAGCTTCCCGTGACCGGAAAGAGGGTACTAGGGGCCGCTTGGGAGCACAAGCGGAATTCATCCGCACCGCATATCCAGAATGCGGCCCCGGAGTTGCCGGACAGTCACGCGATTTACGCGCCGGCACCGCGGTCCGCTCCCCATCGTGCGGAACTTGCGGTTACGGAGTTGACGAATTAAGGTTTAAGGAACGTTAGCTTAGCGGTCGGGGACCGGTCGAATCCCGACAGGGACGGATTTCATGGCGGTTCCGACTCGAGGGGTAAGCAACTACCTGCAGAGCCTCGTATACCGTGCCGTGATCGGAACGGCGATGTCCCTGCCCTACAGCAGGCGCGTCCCATTCACCGGGTGGGCGGTCGGCCAGATGGCCGGACCGGCTGGCTGGCGCAGGCGGATCCGGGACAATCTCACGCTTGTGTATCCGGAACTTTCCGAGCGCGAGATCAGAGGGCTGGTCCAGAAGGTGCCCGAAAACGTCGGACGCACCCTGATCGAAATCTGGTCAGGGCAGGAATTCCGCGAGCGGGCGCGGGATTTTCCGTTCACCGGCGGAGGGGTCGCGGAACTGGAGAAGGCGAAGGTCGAGAACCGTCCGGCGATCGTGATCACCGGCCATTTCGGAAACTATGACGCGGTGAGGGCCGCGCTGATCGAGCGGGGTTACCGCATCGGCGGCCTCTATATCCCGATGGCCAACGGATATTTCAACGATCGCTACGTAAAGGCCATCAGCGGTATCGGTACGCCGGTATTCGAACGCTCCCGATCCGGCAAGGGCCAGAAGGAAATGGTGAGGTTCCTGAAGTCCGGGGGATTTGTGGGTCTTATCGCGGACCACTTCATGGGACACGGCGTACCCATCGAGTTTCTGGGCCACCCGGCGAAGACGGCGCTCAATCCCGCGAAGATGGCACTGAAATACGACGCCCTGCTGGTGCCGGTCTATGGCCTCAGACTCGATGACGGCCTCTCATTCGAGATAATTGTCGACAACCCGATTCCTCACGGCGAACCCGTGGAAATGACACGAGCCGCTAACGCCAGTCTGGAAACACTTGTCCGCAAACACCCTGAGCAGTGGTTCTGGATTCACCGCCGCTGGAAGCTTTCGCACGGCGGGTGACGACGGAGCCCCGCCCCCATTCAACGGCCTGTCAGTCGCTGATCCCGAAGGCCGCTGGCTAGCGAAGCCGTTCAGCCGCCACAATGGGCCCGTGGCCCGCACGCTGCAGCAGCACAACGGTCGACTCATCCCCGGATACGACCCGCTCGACCGCAAGGGGTCCGGAACCGTTCCAGGTACCGAGCCTGACGAGCTCCGTGACGATATTTGAATAGGTGATGGTACGGCCGGCATTCTCGCCGCGGGCGATCGAAACCACCTTCTCGGGCAGGTAGCGAACGAGGTGGATTACAACCGGTTCGCGGAACTCACCGTTTGCCCGGGCCTCGATCCGGACGACCTCCCCGTGTCTGGTAAGAGACAGGCTGACTTCCGGTCGACGGGCGCTGTGCTTTTGGATGAACTCAACCAGTTTCATCGGTTTGGTACCCACCAGATGATCCTCGCCTGAGATAACCATCTGTGGGGTGTAGACCACTGTCTGGCCAGCGGCGCGCGCGTAGGCTCTCTGCCTCCGTGAGTGGGAAGGCCGGGCGAATTCATCCTTCCAGCCGATGTAATCCCAGTAGTCCACATGAAGCGCGAGCGGAATGACGTCATCACGTTGCGAAAGTTCCCGCAGCAGTTCGTCCGCCGGTGGACACGAACTGCACCCCTGGCTGGTGTAAAGCTCCACCACCACCGACCTCGGCCCGGCTTCCACCGCCACCGCTATCGATAGAGCGAGCGACAGCGCGGCGACCAAACGTTTCCAGCCCACGGACTTTCCCTTTCCCTCTCGGCTACACCGCAGTTAATCCCTTCCAATGGTAACTGACCAATCAATCATTTGAGAGATGATCGACGCAAAGGCCAGTCATTGGAGGCTCTCCGGCAATGCGGGGCGCTGTCAGCACGCGGAAGAGGCATCGCCGCGAGCATACGACTCTCGGCGGTATCGGGCGTACGGGCCGCGGGCGCGGCACCCCGGCGAACTCGATCTCCGGCCAATATCCGAAGCGTTCAGGTCTCATCGCGGTCAATCGGGACCTGTCCGATATCCGGTTTCGGCTGGAACCCGTCAACGCATCCCCCCTCCCCCGCATACACGAACCTCTGGCGTCACAGCCGTCAGGGTGAGGCGTCCGTGACAATCATTTCCTTCCGCAAGCCGTCACGTTCGTCAGCCCCGGAAGAACTATTCATCCGGCGTGGAAGCTGGTCCGAGGTGGAGCCGAAGCGGATGGAACGGCCGCTCACCGCGATGAAACGGGGTTGTGGCAAGGTGTGCAATGGTATACTGAACATCCGTTTACATCCACACTCAGCCGGCGGCCGGAACCTGCCGTTCCGTACCGTTGCGGATGTCCATCAGGAGGCTACATATGACCACCCAAGTCGGGCAGGACACAGCCGGGACCCGGAAGACGCTCCGCGCTCATGGCGCTGGTATCGCCTATTATTCCATCAAGGCCGCCGAGGCGGCGGGGCTAGGCGACTTTACCGACCTGCCGGCTTCGCTACGCGTGGTGCTCGAGAACATGCTGAGATTCGAGGACGGTGGCCGAACGGTCAGCGTCGAGGACATTCGCGCGTTCTCGGACTGGATCGCACGGGGTGGCAGGAACCCCCGCGAGATCGCTTATCGGCCCGCCCGCGTCCTGATGCAGGACTTCACCGGAGTTCCCGCTGTCGTGGACCTTGCGGCCATGCGGGACGGCCTCGCGGCGTTGGGCGGGGACGCCGAGAGGATTAACCCCCTGAACCCTGTCGACCTGGTGATCGACCACAGCGTGATGATAGACGAGTTCGGAAACCCGCGCGCCTTTCAGATGAACGTGGACAGGGAATATGAACGGAATCTTGAACGTTACACCTTCCTGAAATGGGGACAGTCGGCGTTTGACAACTTCCGGGTCGTACCTCCCGGTACCGGAATCTGCCATCAGGTAAATCTTGAATACCTTGCCCAATGCGTTTGGACCGATCGGGACCAGAACGGCGAGGAAGTCGCCTATCCGGACACACTCGTCGGAACGGATTCGCACACGACCATGGTGAATGGGCTCGCGGTTCTTGGATGGGGTGTCGGAGGAATAGAAGCCGAGGCCGCGATGCTCGGGCAGCCGATCTCGATGCTGATCCCCGAGGTCGTGGGCTTTCGGCTGACCGGAGAAATGGTCGAGGGAACGACCGCTACGGATCTGGTCCTCAAGGTCGTGCAGATGCTGAGGGAGAAAGGGGTGGTCGGCAAGTTCGTCGAATTCTACGGACCCGGCCTTGACCGCCTGCCGCTGGCGGACAGGGCGACCATCGCCAACATGGCGCCCGAATACGGCGCCACCTGCGGATTCTTTCCCGTCGACGCTGAGACATTGCGCTACCTGCATACCTCCGGCCGCGACGAGACCCGGATCGCGCTCGTGGAAGCGTACGCAAAGGAAAACGGTCTTTGGCGGGGGCCGGATTACCAACCCGTATTCACCGATACGCTTGAGCTTGACATGGGAACGATCGTCCCGGCAATTTCCGGTCCGAAGCGACCGCAGGACTTCGTCTCACTCAACCGCGCGAAGGAAGCGTTCAGCGGCGAGATGGAGCGGACGTTCAGGCGCCCCATGGACCGTAAGGTGCCCGTAGAGGGCGAATCGTTCTCGATGTCTTCGGGAAAGGTCGTCATCGCCTCAATAACTTCCTGCACGAACACCTCGAATCCCTACGTGATGATCGGCGCGGGACTTGTCGCCCGAAAGGCCCGCGCACTGGGCCTAAACCGCAAGCCCTGGGTAAAGACATCCCTGGCGCCCGGCTCGCAGGTGGTTTCGGAATACCTTGAGGCCGCGGGGCTTCAGGACGATCTGGACAGCATCGGCTTCAATCTCGTTGGATATGGCTGCACCACCTGCATCGGGAACTCCGGCCCGATTCAGAGCGAAATATCGGACGCCATCGCCAAAGGTGATCTCGTGGCAACCGCCGTTCTGTCCGGAAACAGGAATTTCGAGGGACGGATCAGCCCGGACGTTCGGGCGAATTACCTCGCGTCGCCACCCCTTGTCGTGGTTTACGCACTCGCCGGCACAATGGATATCGACCTGACACGGGACCCCGTTACGCAGGACGCCGAAGGTAACGACGTGTTTCTCGCGGACCTCTGGCCAAGCCAGAAAGAGATCGCTGACTTGGTGGAAGCGACCGTAACCCGCGCGGCGTTCAAGGAGAAATACGCGGAGGTCTTCACCGGCGACAGCAAATGGCGCTCGATAGAGACGTCCGACAGCCTGACATATGGCTGGCCAGCGACCTCGACATATGTCCGCAATCCACCTTATTTCCGGAACATGTCCGTCGAACCGGGCACCATTAGCGATATCAGTGATGCCCGCATTCTGGCGATTCTCGGAGACATGATCACCACGGACCACATAAGCCCCGCCGGGAGCTTCAGGGAAACCACGCCCGCCGGGGAGTACCTGGTTGAGCGGCAAGTGGGGCCGCGAGAGTTCAATTCCTACGGATCACGGCGGGGAAACCACGAGATCATGATGCGCGGCACGTTCGCCAACATCCGTGTAAGGAACGAGATGCTCGACGGTGTCGAGGGGGGATACACTCTCGGACCGGATGGACGGCAGACATCGATCTACGATGCGGCAATGGCCTATCAGGAAACCGACACGCCTCTGGTCGTCATCGCCGGGGAACAGTACGGCGCGGGCTCCTCGCGTGACTGGGCGGCAAAGGGAACGGCCCTATTGGGTATCAAGGCGGTGATCGCCGAGAGCTTCGAGCGCATCCATCGGTCCAACCTCGTCGGGATGGGCGTGATCCCATTCGAGTTTTGCGGCGGGGACTCCCGGAAGACCCTGCGCCTGAAGGGCGATGAGACGATATCGATCATCGGACTGGAGGAAGAACTGAGGCCCCAGGCGACAGCGGAGTGCGTCATCGTCTACAGCGACGGCTCGGAGAAGCGGATCCAGATCAAGTGCCGGATCGATACCGAGGTTGAAATCGAGTACGTCGAGAACGGCGGGGTTCTGCACTACGTGCTGCGAAATCTCGCCAAGGCAGCGTAAACACATACCGGAACGCATCCCGCGTGGCGTTCCCCGCAATCCAGCGGGGAGGCCGGACCGCAACCATGCGCACGCGGTGCCCCCGCATCCCGCCTGGATTCCCCGGCCTGAATCACGTCTCCCCGTCGCCGACCCGCGACGCGTGAGGTCCGGTTTCCGTTCCATCTATTTCCCGGGAACCCAAGAGATGGCGCACCAGCGCCTGTGTGGAGCCGTCCTCACCCTCGACCGATCCCTTACCCGCGAGTATCGGTTCGAGCCTCGACGCCAGTTCCTTGCCGAGCTCAACTCCCCATTGGTCGAACGGGTTGATTCCAAGAATCGTTCCTTCGACAAACACCCGATGTTCATAGAGTGCGATAATCTGGCCGAGGACACGCGGGGTGAGTTTGGGATAGATCAGGGTGATCGAAGGGCGGTTGCCGGGGAAAACGCGGTGGCGGGCCCACCGTTCCAGTTCCTCGCCCTCATAGGCCCCGGCCAGCCGAGCCTTGGCTTCCTCAAGGGATCTGCCGCGGAGCAGGGCCGCTGACTGGGCCAGGCAATTCGCCAGCAGCATTCGGTGATGGTGCGCGAATTGCCTCTCGTGACCGTCGCGCGCGACCATGAACTCACAGGGCACGACCCGTGAACCCTGATGTATAAGCTGGAAAAACGCGTGCTGGCCATTGGTACCCGGCTCTCCCCAGACAACCGGGCAGGAATGCTCCGTCAGCTCCGCTCCATCAATCCGCGCGCATTTGCCGTTGGATTCCATCTCGAGCTGCTGCAGGTAAGCGGGCAGCCTCGCCAAACGCTGTTCATAGGGAAGAACGGCCCGGGTCGCATAGCCACAGATCTGGTTGTGCCAGATCCCCACCAACGCGAGCATCAGTGGCATGTTGTCCGGGCCCGCCGCCGTGCGGAAATGCGCGTCCATCGCCGCACCTCCCGCCAGGAATTCACGAAAGCGATCCGCCCCGACCGCCAGCATCACGCTCAGACCGACCGGTCCCCAGACGGAAAAACGGCCGCCGACCCAATCCTCGAAACCAAACACCATGGCTTCGGTTACACCAAAACTAGCCGTCCTCGCACGATCCGAGGACACCGCAACAAATTGCGTCGCCGCGTTTTCATATCCCACGCCGGCGGCGAGCCAGTCGCGCACCGATCCGGCGTTGGCCATGGTCTCGGCTGTCGTGAACGTCTTCGAAACCACGATGGCGAGCGTCGTGGCGGGATCCAGTCTCGACGTGACATCGTTGACATGCGCACCGTCGACATTCGAGACGAAATGGCAGTCAAGCCCACCACCATAGGGTGTCAGCGCCTGCACGGCCATTGCGGGGCCGAGATCGGAACCTCCGATTCCGATATTGATCACATCGGTGTAGCGCTGTCCGGCGGGAGGGCCGATATGGCCGGCACGTACGCTTTCCGCGAACGCCTCCATCCGGCGAAGGGTCGCTCCTGTAGCCGGCGCCACAGGAGTGCCCTCGACCTCGGCGCGGCTGTCCGGATCCCTTAGCGCCGAATGCAGTGCCGCGCGCGCCTCCGTCTCGTTTATGGCCGCACCGGAGAACATCGCCTGGCGCCGCTCATCCAGTCCCGCGGCTTCCGCCAGCAGCAACAGAAGCCCACGCGCCTCGCGGTCAATCCCCGTCTTCGAATAATCGAGAAGCATATCGCATGCCCGGACGGAGAAATCGTCAGCCCTGCCCCCGTCATCGAACAGTTCTAGGATCCGACGATCCACGTTTCGGCCGTGGTTGGCGCGAAGCGCGTCCCAAACCACGCTATCACTCCGCCCAGTGTACGGTTGCGTCCGGCAGAACGGCCTTCACGGGTGCCAGCATCGGCTCCCGCGCCTCTTTCGCCCGTTCCAGCGCGTCGAGTTTCCCGCGGCCGACGATCAGCAGATGCTTTTTGATGGCGCCGCTCAGGACATGTCGCGTCAGGGAAACGCGCCGGGCGACGGATCCGGCACCGTGTTGCCGGATGGGAAGGTATGCCGGCGCGACTTCCGCCATCGCCCGTTCCAACCCCTCCGAGCCGGGAAAGAGCGACGCGGTATGCATGTCCGTACCCATGCCGATTACCAGTACCGATAGCGGCAGATGATTCCTCGTTTCGCTGTCAAGGAGCCGGATTTGGTCCCTGATGTGCCCACTGTCCGAGTAAACCGGCACAAAAGCCGCCTCCGATGCGCGTCCGACAAGCAGCCGTTGGCGAATCATCCGGGAGTTGGAGAACTCGCTGGTTTCGGGAACCCAGCGTTCGTCCGTGGGCAGGACCGTGATCCCTTTCCAGTCCAGCTCCGTTTCGGAAAGCAGGTCGAAGACGGGCCCGGGCGTATTTCCGCCGGGGACCGCGAGCGACGCCGAGCCGTGATCCGAAAGCGCCGCCCGAAGATCACCGGCAACACGGTCCGCGACTTCGGCGGCCATCGCCTCCCTGCTCGGGTATTCAACGAACCTCATTCGGTTAGCTCCCTCCAGCGACGGCCCTCCCTGCTGAGCAACGTGGACGCGGCGTCGGGACCCGTTCCGCCCGGTTTGTAGCCATGAGGTTTTTCACCGCGCAGGGACCATCTCTCGATAATCGGGTCGGTCCAGGCCCAGGCCGCCTCGACCTCATCACCGCGCATGAACAGGGTCTGGTTCCCGCGAATGATGTCCATTATGAGCCTTTCATACGCATCGGCGACATGTACTCCGTCGTCACCGAACGCCTGGGCGAAAGACATGTCGAGCGGAACCTTGATCAGTCGCATGCCACCGGGTCCGGGCTCCTTGATCGTCACCCACATGTTCATGCCTTCATTCGGCTGGAGACGGATCACCAATACGTTGCCACTCCCGCCGGTATATTCACCAAAGATCGAATGGGGCGGGTCCTTGAATACGACCGCAATCTCGCTTGTCCGGGCTTTCAGGCGTTTTCCCGTGCGCAGATAGAATGGCGTCCCCTTCCACCGCCAGTTGGAAACCTGGATCTTCATGGCGATGAAGGATTCGGTCAGGGATGCGTCTTTGCCAACATCGGAGAGATAGCCCTGGAAACCTTCCGTCCGCACGTATTGCCCGCGCACCAGGTCGGACTCCGGCACCGGATCGAGAGCGCGGATCACCTTGAGCTTCTCATCACGAACGGCATCCGGCTCGAAACGGCTGGGTGGCTCCATCGCGATCAGGCACAGTAGCTGCATCAGGTGGTTCTGCACCATGTCCCGCACCGCACCGGATTTGTCGTAATAGGCACCACGTCCGCCCACCCCGACCGTTTCGGCGACGGTGATCTGGATATGGTCAACGAAGCGAGCGTTCCAGAGCGGTTCGAACAGGATATTGCCGAAGCGTACCGCCATAAGGTTCTGGACCGTCTCCTTGCCGAGATAGTGATCTATCCGATAGATTTGCCGTTCGCTGAAAAACTGTGCCAGGGTACGGTTCAGATCACGGGCGCTATCGAGATCATGACCGAAGGGCTTTTCGATGACGATACGGCTGTCCCTGCCCGCAATCCCGTGGCGGTGCAGGCGTTCGGCCAGCGGAACGTAGACATCGGGACCCACCGAGAAATAGAACGCCCGAACCGTGTTCTCACGTAGGGCCGAACGCAGTCCGTCCCAATCTCCGCCTCCGGTCGCGTCGATCGAAACGTAACTAAGCTGCCGGAGGAAGCTCTCCACCCGGCTCTCGTCCTCGCGGCCCTGTATGGCGAAATCGCCGATCGCCGCGCGCGCGAACTCACGGAACGTCTGGTTGGTCATTGACTTTCGCGAGGCACCGATGACACGGGCTTCGGCGGGTATCTGTCCCTTCCAGAACCGCCGATAGAGACCGGGCAGGATTTTCCTCCGCGCGAGATCTCCCGTTCCACCGAATATCACGAGATCGAATGGCTCAACCGGGATGACGCGTGATACCATGATTTTCCCGTAGGCTCCGCTTTGGCGCCGCCTGAGAGGTTTGGCGCGGTTTCACGAAGAATCTATCATTGATACCGATCATCACAACCACAACCCATGCGACCCAGGTTTTCCTGCCCACGTGATCCCGGTAACCTTCCCCGATGAGGTGATTTCGACTCGGAGCGATTTATGAAAGACTATGAAAATGGCGTGATGCCCGGCGCCTTCGAACATCCAAGAATCACCGCGCGCGGCGCGCGGCGCGCGGCCGTCCGTCTAGACCGGCTACGGACTCTCTGGTTCAACACGGGTACGGTATGCAACATCACGTGCGCGAATTGCTATATTGAGAGCTCGCCGACAAATGACCGGCTCGCCTATCTGGAGCTTGATGACGTCGTCGCGTATCTTGACCAGATCGACAACATTGGCTGGCCGGTGCGGGAGATCGGTTTCACGGGCGGCGAGCCATTCATGAATCCCCAGATGCCCGCCATGACCCGCGTATGCCTAAAACGCGGTTTCGAGGTTCTGATCCTTACCAACGCCATGCGCCCGATGACGCGGCCACATGTATTGGGGGAACTGCGGTCACTGAACGAAAGATATGGTGATAGACTTACGCTGCGCGTCTCAATCGATCACTGGTCGGCCCACAAGCATGACCTGGAGCGCGGACCGGGAACGTTCGAAACGACACTTAAGGGCATGCGGATTCTGGGGAACGCGGGCATACGGATGACCGTCGCGGGGCGAAAGCGCTGGGGGGAGTCCGATAACGAAGCGCGGACCGGCTACGCCCGGCTCTTTGCCGCCAACGGTTTCGATATCGACGCCCATGAACCGACCGAGACCGTTCTGTTTCCGGAAATGGACGAGACGGAGCCGGTCCCGGAAATAACGAACGAATGCTGGGATCTGCTTGGCAAGTCTCCGAACGACGTGATGTGCGCGAGTTCGCGTATGGTGGTGAAACGCAGGGGCGCCTCGAATCCGACGGTCCTCGCCTGCACGCTCATTCCCTACAGCCCGGACTTCGAGCTCGGCGTGAGCCTGGCCGAAGCGGACCGTGAGGTTTACCTGAATCATCCGCATTGCTCGAAATTCTGCGTACTTGGCGGCGCGACCTGTTCGTCCTGAACGAAGAGTT